>JAITKA010000142.1 GCA_031278635.1 Deltaproteobacteria bacterium
AGTTCGGCTTAAAGCGCCTTGACAGGGTCTAGAAATTAGTTTACTTTGTAGTAGGTTTTATTCCTACTACGAGGGGTTACGTTTTCATGCCGGTTATTTGGACTTATACCAGGAACAACGCGATGTATGCCGAGGTTCGGTCATCCGAGCGTGAGGGTAAGGGTCATCCAAAAAGCATCCCGATTTACCTCGGCAAGGTTACCTGACACCCGTAAATTATACGTAGACTCTTTGAATTCATATAAAGACGAAGTTCTTTCAGATCTATGTCGGTACATGTACCGTGATCGGGTCGTTGGTATAAAGCGAATCGGTAGCTTAATTTCTGGTTTTAACGGATATATTTACCTTTGCGTAGACTATAATAGCAGAAATGACGCTATAAAAAATTTTACAAATGATGCGATGGCTGACGAAATACCACGTAATCAATGGGGCCAATTTACTGATAAGATGGGCTTTTTTGCTCTTATATCTTCAAAAAAGATAGAGATTAACGATCTGCTTCCCTTGTATTTCACTGGCCACACCATTGAACAAACATTTGATATAAGCAAAAATAATATTGATATGTTACCATTTATGGCTAATACAAAAGATAGACACACGGAAGAGACTTTCAGAGTCCATCTTATGTTAACTTTTATGTCATATACTATTTATTTAAAACTTAATCAACTTTTTATTGGCAATAAAATTTTAACGCAGAAAATTCTCTTATTGAAATCCGAAATTTAAAATGTAAGGTCTATGAAGATACAATTATTATATAAAAAATGACTAAAAACATGACTAAAATTGCTAAAATAATTGGCATATCGGTTCCCGAAATGATACGCCTACCACTTTAACCGCAACCACTTTTTAACTTTCATTGTCTGGCGCGAATATGGACCGCGAGCCCTTGCGCCCTGGCGCGCCCGGTCTTGGCTTGGCCGTTTGCCATAATGGGCCATTCTGGCGAATGGCCGTAAACGGTCGTATTGGCCCCTGGAAGCGTTTTGGGTGGTCCTGCCTTTCCCGTATGGAAGGGCGGCGCCAAGGCCCCGATTTGACCGTTTATGGGCCTTTCCCGAGCATGGATCATTCTGAGGGTTTCCGGGATCGCTGGCCCGGCCCGGCCATGTCGCCTCGCCAGCTTTGGTTTTAAGGGGGGATTTTTTAGTTTTCATTCACCAATTTTTGGTATCTAAACATTCCATTCCGTCGTTTAGCGTAGTTGAAAGTGTGGGGTTTTCACCCAAAGGCTTGTTAATTTTGATTCTGAAGAGCCACAAACCGGTATTTCCATATTACGGATCGGTGTGATAAGATAGCTTCCAATAAGCTACCAGGAAGAAGCATCAGTATATTCGTATGGCTTGAAGCCATGACAAAGCGGCAAAATAATTTTAAAACGCTTGGAGATATTTTGGAGTGTCCATCAAACTAGGTAAATATATCCACTTCAAAGGGAAAGAATACGAAGTTATCGGTACGGCGACCCACAGCGAGACGTCGGAGAAATTGGTGGTATACCGGCCTTTGTACGGTGACGGGGAGCTTTGGGTCCGTCCGGCGACGATGTGGGGCGAGATGGTTGAAGTGGACGGACGCCATGTTAAGCGGTTTACCCACGTCGATGACATCCGGCCCCAAACCCCGGCCGGCATTCACAATCCCGGGCCGGCCGGTACCTATAATCTCGGTCCCCCGGCCGGCACCCAAAATCCCGCCGGTATCCATAATCTCGGTCCGCCGGCCGGCGCCCAAAATCACGCCGGTATCCAAAAACCCGCCATGCCGGCCGGCATTCACAATCGCAGTTCGCCGGACCAAAAAATCCAATTGTTTATGTCCCTGTTCATTGGGCGCGAGGATGTTTTCGCCAAGCGATGGGAGAGCGCCAAAAAAGGTTTGTCGGGGTACACCCCAGTCTGCCATAACGAGTGGTCGCCCCAGTGTCCCAAATCGGGCGGGGGCAAAATGAAATGTGGGGTCTGCCCAAACCAAGATTTCGCGGAGTATGACGCCTACGCGGTCGAGCGGCATCTCATGGGACAGATGACCATCGGCGTATATCCCATGCTCCAGGACGAGACGTGCCGATTTCTGGCCTTTGATTTCGATGGGAAGGACTATGGCTCGGATGACCTGCTTGGCGATGTCAGCGCTATCCGGGAGACCTTCGTCGAAAACGGGATAAGCATGGCGGTTGAGCGCTCCCGTTCAGGGAAGGGGATTCACTTTTGGATATTCTTTGCCGAAAACATACCGGCCGGCACGGCAAGGAGGTTTGGAAGCGGGCTGATTACGAGCGCCATGGATAAGCGCCATAAACTGCCGTTCAAAACTTATGACCGGATGATTCCCACCCAGGACACGCTACCTAAGGGCGGGTTCGGCAATTTAATCGCTCTTCCTCTGCAAAAAATGCCCCGTAAAGAGGGTAACAGCGCATTCGTGGATGAGAATTTCATGGTTTATCCCGACCAATGGAACTATCTGCAAAACATCAAAAAATACACGCTTGAGGAAATCGAGTCGCTTATCGGGCGATTGGCGCCCGCGGGGGAGCTTGGCAGCCTGCACAGGGTTAAAGAGGATGAAAAGCCGTGGGAGGCTAAAAAACCGGAGCCGAAGCTCTCCGGATCCGACTTCCCCGAAGCCGTAAATATCGTGCGGGCGAATGTGCTGTATGTCGATAAATCGGGAATCTCAAGCCAGGCGCTTAACGTGTTGCAACGGCTGGCGGCGTTTCGCAACCCCGAATTTTATAAAGCCCAAGCCATGCGGCTTTCCACGTTCAACAAGCCAAGGATAATATCCTGCTCCGACGAAACGGAGCGATATTTGGGTTTACCCCGTGGCCTGGAAGACGAAGTCTCTGAACTTTTGAAAAATAATGGTGTCAAGGTACAATTTATCGATAAAACCAACAAAGGGCGCAATATAGACGTTACTTTTGACGGCGAACTGCGTCATGAGCAGCTTCTAGCGTCCCAAGCGCTTTTGGCTCACGATAACGGGATTTTATCCGCCGCCACGGCCTTTGGGAAAACGGTCATAGGGGCGCATTTAATAGCGAACCGTAAGGTGAACACCCTGGTTTTGGTACACCGGGCCAATCTGTTGACGCAGTGGAGAGAGCGCTTGGCCGAGTTTTTGGTAATCCGCGAAGAACCGATAACCGAATACACCCCAACGGGACGGGAGCGCAAGAAAAGCGTGATCGGCAAAATCGGTGGCGGCAAGAGCAACCCGAGCGGCATCATCGATGTCGCGGTCATGCAATCCCTGGTGTCAGGCGATGAGGTCAAGGAAATCGTGCGCGATTACGGCATGGTAATCGTGGACGAGTGCCATCACGTGTCCGCGTTTAGCTTTGAGCAGATCCTAAAGGCCGTGACCGCCAAGTACGTTTATGGGTTGACGGCGACCCCCACGCGGCAAGACGGCCATCACCCGATTATTTACATGCGATGCGGTAAAATTCGCTATCGCGTGGACGCGAAAAAACAGGCCGAGGCCCGCCCGTTCGAGCATTTCGTGATCCCCCGCTTCACCCGGTTTCAAAGGCCGCCTTACCGGCAGGAGGGCAAATGGACCATAACCGATATTTACGCCGACATACAAAGGGATGAGCTTCGCAACGAGTTAATCGTACGGGATGTCGTCTCCGCCGTGAAAGACGGAAGGAATCCTATCATCCTCACCGAGCGCACCGAGCACGTGGAATACCTGACGGAGCGGATCGGGCAAACCGAGAAAAACGTGATTCCCCTGACTGGCGGGGGGAGCCAAAAGAAAAACCGCGAGACATTGCGAACCGTCGCCGAAATCCCTTCCAATGAGCCTTTCGTTCTTGTAGCCACAGGAAAATACATCGGCGAGGGTTTTGACATGGCGCGCCTGGACACCCTTTTTCTCGCCATGCCCATATCCTGGAAGGGAACGCTTCAGCAATACTCCGGGAGGTTGCATCGGTTATGCGACGGCAAGAAGGAAGTCCATGTATACGATTATGTGGACCTTCAAGTCGCCACCCTCGAAAAGATGTACCAAAAACGCGTGAAAGGCTACGCGTCCATAGGGTACAAAACCAAAGGGACGCCGCGCCCTTTGGAGGAAGCGAGTTCCATTTTCGACAGCCAGACATTCTGCCCGGTTTATTACGCCGATATTCTGGCGGCCGATAGGGAAATCGTGATTGTCAGCCCGTTCATAACGAAACGGAGAATGGCAAATGACCTAAAACATTTTGCCGCCGCCAAGGCAGCGGTCACGGTAATTACCCAGCCACCGGAAAATTATGCCGAAAAGGACAGGGCCAATATCATCGAGTGCATGGAACTGTTAACCCAGCGGGGCATTACCGTGAAAACCAAGGATCGCGTCCATCAGAAATTCGCTGTCTTGGACACCCGGGTCATCTGGTACGGGAGCATCAATCTTCTCGGCTACGGAACGTCCGAGGAAAGTATTATGCGGTTTGAGAATATGGCAATCGCGAGAGAACTATTGGGCAGCGTATCGCCAACGGCGGATAAGCCGACTTGAAAGGGAAGGGCTTGGAATTTTTAGGCTGCGTTTTTTTAACTGGTATTGGACTAAATCTCATAAATGAGAAGCTTTTATCATTTAACTATAATGTTAAATTTTAATTAAAACCCAGGAACCCCTAAAGCAGCCAAAATATCCTTTTGTAGATTAGTCAGAGTAGTCTTATATTCATTATTATTAAGGTGAATAATACGGTATTCTTTTAAAACAGACATTATATTATTAATTGAAAGCTTTTGAAGGTTATCGTTTTGGCAAGATACATTTATTTTTTGCTTTATATATGACTTAAGTATTAAAGATATGAATTGTAAAAACATTTTTCCATTAGTTATGTCATCATCTTTAGTTTTAGAATGCCAATATTCAATAGCATTTTTATAAACCATAAATTGTTTTTCAATGGAGTCGCGCTTCCTATATGTATGAAGAATAAAAGATGGGTTTAAAGTTTTATCTGATGTAATAAAAATAAAATAACCGTTAAATTTTAATATATCATCAATTTTGTCATTTTTAAGTTCGTATTCATACGTTGTAGCGCCAGATTTTGATTTAATAACTCTTTTATTAAAGTACTTTGAGAATTTTGTTGGTAATTTATTTTGATTAGTTAACTGCTCAAGATCTGATTTTAATGTATTAATATAGTCATATAACTGTTGATCATCACGAAAGGCTATTTCCATGTCATAAAATATATGAACGCTTAGGTCTAATCCGTCAATTCGCTCATCAAATTTTTGTCCAAAGACTTTGTTATCATTAATTTTATTATTGTTATTCCTTATTGTATGCCTATATTTTGACAATAAATTTGTGTAAACTGATCTTGATTGAGGCAATGGTATTATAAAATTATATCCACTATTAATAATGTTAGATAAATTAATATCTTCGTAAAAACATCTATCTAGAACGAATAAAACATCTTTTAGCCCAAGTGATTTTGTATGATTAACCATAAATTGAAGGTTATCGTTATTATTTAAATTTTCTTGATAAGTATTATAGTAAATTGGTACACCAGAAGTATGGCTATAATACATACTTAAATTTAATTGCTGTAAATTGTCATATTTTCCATGATATCCTAGTTCAAGGGTTGGCATTTTTTTTGAGTAACTTTGGATTGCCGTAACATCATATAGTATATGTCGATCTTTTTCATGTTTATTGATCCATTGTTCAAAAAATTTTGCTTTTTGAGATGACTCTATTGAGGCGAAAATTGAATCGGTTTGAATGTCGTCAATGGTATCTTCGAAATCGCTATACGTTGCCATCTGCCACGGTTCATTATCTGACATTGAATTGCCTTCGCTGACCATGGAAAACGCAAGCTTAAGGAGCCGTTGGTAATCGTTTGGGAATGCGGCCTTAAGGGTTTGGGTAAGACCGATTTCCCCCGATACATGGTCCAAGGCCAAGCAATCGCCATAGTGATGGCTGCGTATTTCCCCTGGCCCAGGATTGCCGTTGGATTGAACTCCCGATGGCTTAATCCCGGGGGCTTCGCCCATTCCCTGAAGGCTGGCTTTGTCACCTCGGGGGTAAAAGCTGTAATATCTCTCATTTGGGATTAGTAGGCCAGTCTCTCTATCCTCCTTCCCGATGCAAACGCATTTGTACTTGCTTTTGCCATTTTCGCGATAGCTGTTTAAGACGTGGTAAACGTACCTAACCCCTTTGACGGGCTTAATGGCCTTATGGCTTGTTGGCATCGGGACGGGTAAATTATCCAGCATTCTTATGCCCTCCGTTTGTATAATTTATGCGGTCCGATGAACGGAGTCAAGTGAAATTACGTTACGCCTCTTTTTGTTATAATTTTGATTCATAAAACATAATAAAGTATGGTAATTGATTTGATTGAGATATAATCGTTCTATAATAATTTTTTTGTTGACAACATTTATCCATAATTTTTATTTGAATGAATTGTTTATGTATTTTGGGACGACTATATTATAATAAATTATTTTAATTATTTTGATATCTATTATGTAATATTATTGCCTACTTTTTATACTTTTAAGTTAAATAACGTATGTATTGAAATTAAATAAATTTTATCTGTAGAATTTATTATTAATAACTATTAATACGACTAAAATAAACGCTATTATTTTTAAAAAATTTTAATAATAATAATTATTAAATCAATAAAAATTTAATTTATAGCAATTTAAATTTTTAAAAAAATTATAGGCAGACTTTAAAAGCAAATAATGGGATACGGGCCAAATTTTGTGCCCGCATTGGACCGCTGGATTGTGCCAGATCTGGGATTGGAATGTCAGGGTTTGGAATGGCGGGGTAGGGGAATGGGACGGGGGCAAAAACGCCCACGAAGGAAATTGAACGCCCCGGAGAATGAAAGCGGTGATCCCCACCGGGCAAAAAATCGCAACCCTGGGGGTTGCTTTTTTCGGAACGGTGATTACCTTTGCTTGATTGCGGGGTAAAAGGCGGCAAGGCGAGTGCCGGGAGGGTTAAACATTTAGGGGACACAAGGGGTCCGTTATGGCCATTGGCCGCGATAGGCCGTATAAGTGGTCTTTCGGGGCGACGGCGTTGGGGGAAAAAAGCCAAGCCCCGAAAGGAACCATGAGCTCCAATCGGGGCTTTCCATCGGCCTTGGCGGGGAACCGGGGGCCAGACACGACCCCGTTTCTACCCCGGCCCCCCTTAAACCTTGGCCAACGGGCGGCCCAGGGCGTCAAGCAGGCTTTCCCCTATGGCCTCGCCTACCGTCGGGTGGGCGAAGATGGAGTCGGCGACGTCCTCGGCCCTGGCTTCCATGCTGATGGCGAGCCCGGGGACGCCAACCAGGTCCGAAGCCCTGGGGCCCAGTATGTGGACGCCCAGGATTTCGTTGTATTTTTTGTCGATCACGCTTTTGACTATGCCTTCGCCGCCCATGACCAGGCATTTGCCGTTAAAGGCCAGGGGGAAGCGGCCGATGGCAACGTTAAGGCCTTGCTTGCGGGCCTGGGCCTCGGTCAGGCCGACCCAGGCGATCTCGGGGTTGGTGTAGACCGCCCCAGGGACCTTGGCGTAGCTCATCTTGGTGGGATGGCCCAGGATGTTGCCGGCGGCCACTTCCCCTTCCCGGGAGGCGACGTGGGCCAGCATGATGGGGGAGGAGCAATCGCCCACGGCGTAGAGGTTTTTGACGTTTGTGGCCATGGTCGGGTCGGTGATTATCCTGCCCTTCTCGAGTTTCACGCCCAGGGCCTCGAGGCCAAGGCCGGCCGTGTTGGGCTTGCGCCCGGTGGCCACGAGGACCTTTTCGGCCGTGAGGTCGGGGGCGTCGGCGCCGTCTATTTTGACCTTCAGGCCCTGGGGGGTTTTCTCGACGGACTTGACCGAGCGGCCGGTCAGGATGGTTATGCCCGAGGCCTCGAGTCTGGCCCGCATCATGGCCGCCAGCTCCTCGTCTATGTTGGGGAGGATCTGGGGCAGGAACTCGACCACGGTCACCTTCGTCCCAAGGGGCGAGTAGACCGAGGCCAGCTCGATGCCGATCACCCCGCCGCCGATTATCAGGAGCGATTTCGGGGGGCTGGTAAGGGAGAGGGCCTCGTCGCTGGTGATGACGCCTGGGAGGTCCAGGCCGGCGACCGGCGGCTTGGCGGGCTCGGAGCCCGTGGCCAGGATGGCCGCGTCAAAGGTGACGGACTTGTCGCCCCCGCCGGTGAGGGATATTTTGGCCTCGGTCGGCTTGGTCAGGACCGCCCGGCCCTTTAGGACCTCCACCTTGCGGGCCCTCAGGAGGGCGCCCACGCCGCCGGCCAGCTGGGCGGTCAGGGCCTCCTTGCGGGCGATGAGGCTGGGCCAGTCCACCGAGGCCCCCTGGACCTTGAGGCCCACCTTCGGGCCCTCGCGGGTGACCTCGTTGTAGAGCTCAACGGTGTGGAGAAGCGTTTTGGTTGGGATGCAGCCGCGGTTTAGGCAGGTGCCGCCCAGGGCCCTGTCCTCGACCAGGGTGACCGATCCGCCCAGCTGGGCGGCCCGCAGGGCGGCGATATAACCACCGGGGCCGCCGCCGATAATAAGTATTTTTTTACTCATTAAATCTCCATGTTAGAAATATGTGTGGTATATTTATTTCCAAGGACCTTGAATCTTAATGGATTCCACGTCATAGGAACCCTGCCCGCTGGTGTTGACCTTGGCATGGCCGGCGAAAAAGCAGCCGACGTCCTGGAAATACGGGGCCAGGGCCATGAAGGCGGGGTGGAGGTTCGGGGTCTTGGGCACCTCGGAGAGGGGCAGCCAAAAAAGCGGCCCCTCGTCACTCTCCCGCAGGCTTCCCGAATATTGGCCAAAGCGGAAATACACGGAAAGAAAGTCCCGTTCGTCCCCTTCGATATGGACTTCAAGGTGGCCGCACAACTTGGGGTCCCGCAGGGTGAGTCCCGTTTCCTCGGTCATCTCGCGGACGGCGGCGTCCTTTAGGATCTCGCCGTGGCGTTTGTGACCACCGGGCACGGTGCACATGCCTATGTAGGGATTTTTGGCCCGGCGGATCAAGAGGATGGAACCTTCCTCGATCAGTACCCCGAACACGGTGACCATGGTCACGCATTTTATGTTCGAATCAGACATAATGACCTTTCTCGGTAATCGTTGGCGGCCCGGCCCCCCCGGGGGTCCGGGGGGGATCGGTCTCCTATACCAATATCTTGAGGGGCTCCTCGATCAGGCCGCTCAGGGTGGCCAGGAACTCGGCCACGGGGGCCCCGTCCAAAACCCTGTGGTCGTGGCTGACCGAGAGGGAGATGACCACGCCCGGCTCGATCTGGCCGTTTTTCACCACCGGTATGGTCCGGCTGCGGCCCACGCCGATTATGGCCACCTGGGGCGGGTTGATGATGGGGTTGAACGTGTCCACGGAATTGTAGCCGCCCAGGTTTGACAGGGTCAGGGTCCCCCCGGCCATGTCGGCGGGGGTCAGGGACCCGCCCCGGGCCTTGCCGGCCAGTTCCTTGATCTCGGAACTGACGGCGGAGAGGCTCTTGGCCGTGACGTCCCTTACCACCGGGACCACCAGCCCGTCCGGCAGGGCCACGGCCACGCCCAGGTTGACCTGCCGCATGATTTTTATCTCGCTCCCGTCGAACAGGGCGTTGACATCCGGGTGGGTCACCGCCGCCGAGGCGATGGCCTTGACCAACAGGTCGGTGATGGAGTAGCGTTTCTCCTTCTCGAGGCCCTCGTTCAGTTTGGCGCGGAATTTAATCAAGGCGTCGGCGTGGACCTGGCAGTGCTGGGTCACCCTGGGGATCTCGGTCCAGCTTTTGTGTAGGTTACGCCCGATGGCCTGACGCATCCCAACGTAGGGTATAACCTTCAGTACCTCCGGCTGGGCCGGGGCCGCCGCGGCGGCGGCGGGGGCCGGGGCCGGGCCGGCCTCGAGATAGGCCTCCACGTCCTCCTTGGTTATCCTGCCGCCGGGGCCGGTTCCCTTGACCTGGGTCAGATCCACGCCCTTGTCCTTGGCCAGGGCCTTGGCCACGGGGGTGGCCACGACCTTGGCCGATCCCTGGTCCGGGGCGGGGGCGGCCCCGGACGGGGCCGCGGCCGCCGGGGCCGCCGCGTCCACGGCCGGGGGCGGGCCGGAAGCGCCGCCCGGTACGGCCTCGCCGGCCTGGCCGATGTAGCACAATAGCGACCCGGCTTGGAGATCCGTCCCCGCATGGGCCACTATTTTAAGCAATATACCGTCACTGGGTGATTCAATAAGGTTAGATAGCTTATCGGTCATAACCTCGACGATGGGTTCTCCCTTTTTAACCGCGTCACCCTCGTTTTTGAGCCACTTTCCCACCTGGGCGGTGGACATCGTCAAACCCATTTTGGGCATATTTAACTCTATGGCCATATGGCGTCTTCCTCCTGGATCATCGCTATTACCTTTTTTTAAAAAAGGGAGCGAAAAATTATGGTTGGTGAGATAGGTTTATATTTATAGCTAATTTAACTAAGTTAATAAGATTGTTACAGTAATTTAACAGTCCTTAATTAAATTGAGCATGGGTAAACAAAAGCGATAGTTATCCGGTTGGATAACCATGCTAATTATTTTATAAAGAAACAAAGTATGGGAACGAAAACCGCAAATTTAACGAAAGTTGGTTGAATTGGATTGCCGGTAAAACTTTCGTTAATTTTGGGATTTTCGCGGAAAACGATCAAGAATAATTAGGGCGAACGGATCTTAAGGGTCCTTTCATTCAGTGGTCGGGACCAGTCGCTCGACCAGGACCCGATCGACGAAAAATTTGTCGCGGGCGGCCCCGGCCAGGGCCTCGCGGGGGTCGACCACCAGGGGGCCGTTCAGGTCAAGCTCTATGGCCACCCGGTCGGATTTTTTTATCTCCAGCTCGCGCTCGCCGTCCAGGGCGACGGTCAGGGGGCCCTCGATGGTCTCCTTGGGCTGGCCCGGGTAGAGCCGGCCGCTTTGCCCGATGCCGATGCTTTTGATCCGGCCCGGGGCAATGGGGGCCATGAGGGTACGTTCCGTCTCGGAAAAAATCACGTAGGCCCCGTACGGGTCCTTGGGGCCGATGGGGTCGGTGAGGCCGACTATCGAGGCCAGCCCCAGGTTCCAGGGCTCGCCGCGGGTGAAATAGGCCTCGGCCAGGTCGCTCGGCTTCCAGACGGCCCGGGAGCCCACCCATACCTGGCGGCTGATGGCGGCGTCGACCATGGCCTGGTCGGCCGGCTCGCCGTTCACGCGGACGGTCAGTTTTTTGGCCCGGAAGACCGCGTCGGGCCCGGCCCGGCCGGAGGCCACCACCGCCGCGGCTAGGCCCGCGGCGGTGGCTTCCATCAGATAGGGAAACACGTTGTTGGTGCCGGTCGAGACCGGGATGATGGGGGTGTCCGTCGCCCCCTGGCCCGCCTGGCGGCTGGTGCCGTCCCCGCCGAGGACCAACAGGCAGTTGGCCCCGGCTTGGGCCATGAGGGAGGCGGCGAGTTTGGTGTCCGCCTGGGTCGCGGTGACCGTCATGTCGATGGGCTCGACCCTGAGGCCAGGGCCGCCCTGGCCCTTGGCCGTCAGCAGCCCGTCGTCCAAAGAGAACTCCGAGCCGAGGCCGTCCAGGGCCCGGGGCATCAACCCCTGGTAGTCGGGCATGTAAATCGCCCTATGGATACCCCCCGCCAGTAAGGCCAGCAGCATGCGCCTTAGCATGCTGATTTTTTCCTGGTTATCGAAAACGGTGCCGTAAGCCACCAGGCGCCTTATGTCTTTGCCCGAGGCGGGGTTGGCGATTATCCCAACCGTCAAAGGATTCATGCTTGCCACCAATTGCGTCGGCGGCCGTGGCCGCCGACGGCGGGGGTTAATTAAGTGGGAGAGTCAACGCGGTATGGTGAACCATGCCCGCTCAGAAAAGCCCCTGGGCGGCTTTTACCACTTTTTCGACCGATGGGATATACTCTTTCTCCAGCGGCGGGGTGAAGGGGACCGGCGTGTCGGGCGCGGTCACCCGGATGACGGGGGCGTTCAGGGAATCGAAGCCCTTCTCGACTATGGTCGCCGCGACCTCGGCCCCAAAGCCGCAGGTCCTGACGGCCTCGTGGACGATGACGGCCCGGCCGGTTTTCTTGACCGACTCCAGGACGGTATCGGCATCGAAGGGGGTGATGGTCCTAAGGTCCACGACCTCGGCCTGCTTGCCGGCCTTGGCCAGCTCCTCGGCGGCGGACAGGCAGGTGCCCACCATGGCGCCCCAGGAGATGAGGGTGACATCGGAGCCCGGCTTGACCACGGCGGCCTTCCCGATGGGGGTCAGGTATTCCCCGTCGGGCACCTCGCCCTTGATGCCGTAGATGGTCTTGGTCTCGATGTAGACCACCGGGTTGTCGTCCCGGATGGCCGAGATCATCAGGCCCTTGGCATCGGCGGGGGAGTAGGGCATGACCACCTTGATCCCAGGGATGTGGGCCAGCCACGCCTCAAGGGACTGGGAATGCTGGGCGGCGGCCGAGAAGCCGGCCCCCGCGGGCATGCGGGCCACGAAAGGCACCTTGGCCTTGCCGCCGAACATGTAGCGCATCTTCGCGGCTTGGTTGAAGAGCTCATCCATGGCCACGCCGACGAAGTCGATGAACATCAGCTCAACGATGGGCCTGAGGCCGGCGCAGGCGGCTCCGGTGGCCAAACCCAAAATGGCCGTTTCGCTGATGGGGGTGTCGATGACACGCTTGGGACCGAATTCCTCGTACATCCCTTGCGTCTGCCCGAAGCAGCCCCCGAATAGGCCGACGTCCTCGCCGGCCAGGAATATCTTGGGATCCCGGCGCATCTCCAGGACCATGCCTTCCCTTAAAGCCTCAACGTAAGTTAGGGTGCTCATTGATTTTTCCTCCTTTTTCAAGCCAGAACGTCGGTGAGGACTTCTGAGACGTTGGGATAGGGGCTGCGATCGGCAAAATCAATGGCACTGGCCAGATCCGCGTCCACCTTGTCGCGCAGGGCCGCTAACTCGGTAGCGTTCAGGACTCCAAGCTCCAGGAGTTTCTTCTCGTACCTGGGGATGGGATCCTTGGACATCCAGCTGGTCTGTTCGTCTTTTTTCTTGTAGACGGACGAGTCCCCCTCAAAGTGACCGTGGTGGCGCCAGGTCTTGCATTCGATCAACGAGGGGCCGTCGCCCTTGCGGGCCCTGGCCACGGCCTCCTTGGCGGCCTCGTAGACTGCCAAGACGTCGTTCCCGTCAACGGTCACGCCCGGGATGCCGTAGGACTTGGCGCGATCGGAGATGTCGACGATGTTCATTGCGTCCGTCTGCCGGTTGGAAATGCCGTAGAGGTTGTTCTCGCAAACGAACACGACCGGCAGCTTCCAGGCGGAGGCGAGGTTGAGGGACTCGTGGAAGGTCCCGCGGTTGGAGGCGCCGTCACCGAAGAAACACACCGCGATGGCATCGGTGTTGAGGTATTTGGTGGCGAAGGCCGCGCCGGTGGCGATGGGCTGGCCGGCGCCGACGATGCCGTTGGCCCCGAGGATGCCCAGGTCGACGCTCGCGATGTGCATCGAGCCGCCCTTGCCCTTACAGTAGCCGCCGCTCTTGCCGAAGAGCTCGGCCATCATCTCGTTTAATTGGCCGCCCTTGGCAATGAGGTGGCCGTGCCCACGGTGGGTGCTGGTGATGAAATCCTTGTCGTTGAGGTTGGCGCAGACGCCCGAGGCCACCGCTTCCTCCCCGGCATAGAGGTGGACGAAGCCAGGGATCTTCCCCCCGGCGAAAAGTTCTTTGGCTTTTTGCTCGAATGCCCTGATCCGCAGCATATTATCGAGCATGCCGACTAGAATTTTCTTGTCAATATCCATAATTGGCTCCTAAACGGGCCATGGTGACCCAAGATACCCGGATCGCCAGGCCTTTTATGACGCGGGGCTTGCGTTTCTTCCCGCATCGTTAGTTCACGGTTTTTCATCCAAAACGACCACGGCGAAGTTATCCGGGTGAAAAACCGTGCTGCTATGGCTCCTTTTTTTTGGTTTAAAAAGAGCCATTATGGTGAAGGGAAAGTCACTTCCGGGGCCACAAAAAACCTATTTTCCCTGGGCCCCCGTTTCCTGGCCGGCGGAATTTATTCGCCAAAATTTCCGCCGGTTTACGAATTGCCTAAATTTTCGCCCGGCCGGGGCCCGAAGGCCCGGCCGCCTATTTGGCCCCAAGCTTGATCGGGTGGGCCTCGACATCGACCAACACGGTGATGGAGGCTATGGCCACGACTATACGGTCACCCTCGCCCAGGAGGGGCAGGTTCAGGCCCTGGGTGACCATGCCGCCCTCGACCAACTCGAGATTGACCTGCCCGAAGGGGACGGCCGATTTGAGTTTTTCCCGGTCGACCTTCTCCGGCGAGGGGCAGGCCACCTTCAGGTTGATGTGCATTTCGTTGGGATGCTTGAAATCGAAAATGTCTATCAGGCCGCAAAGGCAGCACCTGGAGACGGCGTCCTTGATAGCCCGCTGGGAGGCTTTGGTGACATCCTGGCCGTGGAGATCGGCCCCCATGCCCAGCTCAACGATGAAGCGCCTTAATTCCATCCCGGCCTCCTTGGCGATTCTGGCCTTGGCCAAAAACGCCGAGTCGATTTGCCCCGCCCGGGCCGCGGCCCTGGCAAGGGAGAAATTTCGTTTGTGGTATTTTTCGGATTCCTTGACGGATCACTAACGCAACAAAAGTGCCAAACGGCCCCAAAGCCGTAAACCAAGCCGATTGGACGGATCGCCGATGCCAGGCCGGCCCCGGGGCGGCCAAAGGCGGAGGGGCATGTGTTCCAGTGCCGAACGCCTAGCGTATTATTTATGAACGTCGCCTCCCAACCCAAACGGGCCCCCATGGCCCCTTTGCCCCCCGGTCCAGCGCCCTAAGGCATCGGGCCGGGATATTGCGAGGGAATCATAGCCAAGGCCCCATCGCGCGGGCCGAGTCCCGGGCGCCAAGGCGCCCGTCACAACCCCAAGGCGGAGAAAACATGATATTAGTCGATAATCCCAGCCGCGACCCCAGCTGGAACCTGGCCCTGGAGGAGAGGCTCTTCCAACGGGCCGGCCTGACCGGGCGTGGACACGCCATGCTGTGGCGAAACGGGCCCTCGGTCATAGTGGGCCGCTTCCAGAACGCTTTCGAGGAACTCGACCCCCAGGCCGCCCAGGCGGCGGGGGTCAAGGTGGTGCGCAGATCCACCGGCGGCGGGGCCGTCTACCATGACCTGGGCAACCTGAACTACACCCTGGCCGTGCCCCACGATAATGTCGAGCGCATAGACTTCAAGACCCTGGCCGTCCCGGTGGTCGAGATACTGCGGGAGCTGGGGGTCCCGGCCGAGCTCTCGGGCCGAAACGATCTGACCGTCTCGGGGCTCAAGTTCTCCGGGACCGCGCAGATGGTGAGCCAAAACAGCCTCCTGTACCACGGGACCCTCATGTACGACGTGGACCTGACCAGGCTCTCGACCATCCTGCGCGTGGCCCCGGAGAAATACCTCTCCAAGGGGGCCAAGTCCATCCGGAGCCGCGTGACCAACCTCAAGGAGTGGCTCCCGCCCGACATCGACCTGGACGTCATCGAAAGCCGCCTGGCCGAGCGACTGGGGCCCGAAAAGGTCCAGCCCTCGGAGGAGGACATGGCGGCGGCCCGGGAGATCCAGGCGGCCAAATACGGCAACTGGGAATGGAACTGGGGCCGCTCCCCGGAGTCCACGGTGACCATGGACCGGCGCTTTCCCTGGGGCTGGATAAACCTGCGCTTCCAGGTGGTCGACGGGCTTGTGGCCATGGCCAAGGTCTACGGGGATTTTTTCGGCGGCGATTTGGGGGAAGCGGAGAAGGCTTTGCTGGGACTACCCTTCGAGGGCGATGAGCTGACCCGGAGGGTGGGGGACTTGGCCAATGCCATCGACGGGGCCAGCCCCGGGGACTTGATTGGCCTTTTGAGGGAATGAGCCTCCCACCGGGGACCCCCTGTCCCATAAGGGGGTCCCCGGTGGAAAAACACGGCCTTTCAGTCGCCGGGGCCCAGGGACCCGGAGCCCAGGGCCCGTGGCCCCAAATTGCTGCCGCGATCGATGGAATATTTTCTCAGCTTGGCGTACAGGGTGTTCCGGCCGATGCCCAGGGCCTTGGCCGCCCTGGTGATGTTGTACTCGTGGCGGCGCAGGGCCGCGACTATGGCGGCCTTCTCCACCTCGGAAATTTCCGAGGGCACGATCTCGAAACGCCCCTCGGCCGGTTCCGGGGGCCCGATCCGCTCGGCCTGGCTCGCGAGGCTCGGCAGGTGCTCGGGGCCGATCTGGGAAAAGGGGCTCAGGAAGTACTGGTTGCAGGCGTACTCCAGGGCGTTGACCAGCGAGCGGACGTTCCCCGGCCAGTCGTGGCCCAGCATGAGCCCCATGGCCTCTGGCCCGATGGTCAGCTCCGGGAGGCCCATTTCCCCGACCAGCCTGGCAAGGTGCCACTCGGCTATGGGCTTTAGGTCCTGAAGCCGCTCGCGCAAGGGCGGCAGGCACACGGTCATGACGTTCAGGCGGTGGAACAGATCCTCCCTGAAGCGCCCGCTGGCCGTCTCCTGGGCCAGATCGCGGTTGGTTGCGGCTATGACCTTGACGTTTATGGGGATCTGGCCGCTTCCACCCACCCGGGTGATGGCCTTTTCGTCCAGGACGCGCAAGAGGTTGACCTGCTGCCTCAGCGGGAGCTCGCCTATCTCGTCCAGGAAAATCACCCCGCCGTCGGCCTGCTCGAACAAGCCCGGCCGCCCCTTGCGGTCGGCCCCGGTGAAGGCGCCCTGGACGTACCCGAAAAGCTCGCTCTGTATCAGGCTCTCCGAGAAGGCCCCGCAGTTGACCGGGACGAAGGGCGCGTTCCAGCGCGGCCCCATGGCGTGTATGGCCCTCGCCGCCCTCTCCTTGCCCGTGCCGCTCTCACCGGTCAGAAGGACCGTCGTGGGGGTCTGGGCCAAAGCCTGCAGGAGCCTGCGCGTGGCCACGCTGGCCTCCGAGTCCCCCAGAAAGGACCAGGCGGGCAGCTTGGCGAATTGCTTCTGGCTCCGGACGGCCCGGCTCATGGACGATCCGAGGGCGTCGGGCTCGATCAGCTTGAGTATCAAACCGAGCCACAAACCCGAGGGCGAGCGCAATTTTTTGACCTCGGCCACCACGTAGGGCGCCCGGCGCGTTTTTATCAAAAACTTGTCGTTGTCCGACAGGTGGACCAGGTTCCCCATCTTGCTTATCGGGGCCATGTCGAAAATCTCGCCGGCCGGCCTCCCGTGGGCGGCCCCCGCCCTGGGGCCCAGCACGTCCAAAGCCCTGGGGTCACAGCCGCAGACGTTCCCGTCGGAATCGACCACCACCAGCCCGCCATAGCCCGGCCCTATCTCGCCCAGTATGGCCGCGGGCCAGGCGCGCATCTCGGAGGCGTGGGCCTCGAGCAACAGGCGCTCGAAGAACCTCGACACCCCTATGACTATCTCGAAATTCCTGGTGTGATCGATGGTCGCGCCGCTGGATATGTCCACGCAGCCCATGAGCCGCCCCGAGGGCGAGAAGAAAGGCGAGGCCGTGCACCGGAAGGCGTGATGGCTCTCCCGGAAATGCTCCCGGCCGAACACCTGGAGCGGGAAGCCCTCGGCCAGGGCCGTCCCCACCGCGTTTGTGCCCACGCTCTCCTCGGACCAGTCCGCGTTGACCATGAAGCCGAGCCTCTCCGCGTCATTGACCGCCTTGTTGGCCCCCTGCCTAAAGACGAAACGCCCCTTCGAGTCCGTGACCGCCAACACCAGCTCCCGCTTGACCATCAGATCGAGAATCCCTGGGTTTATGCGATCGGAAAGGGACATCAACACCTCGTTCTCGAACGAGACGTTGGAGAAATCGACATCGAGAAGCTCGTCCGTCAGCGGATCGACCCCGAACCGGGAGCAGCGCTTCCATGAATTCAGTATGACCTGATCCATGGGGGGCTCGGGAATCCGTCCGTTGACGAAATTTTTCCAGGTTTTATAGTCTGGCGTAACCCCACCGCTCCTGACGTACAGGCCCTTAAGCGTACCGTCCAAGGAAGCGGAACCTTTATCTGGGTGAACGGCTAGCATTTGCGTCCATCCTTTATCTTTTTGCATAAATGTCTAATGATAAATCCTGGCTTTTGGGTGCTTTGAGGTGACGGTAACGCCGTTTAACGCCATGTCCGCCACCAAAGCGGACCACTAGCGACCCGCTACGCCAAGGGTTCGGGCAATAATATCCATGGGGTCGTTGTCTGGCGTAAAAAAGGCCGTTACCTTCATGAATGAAGGGCTTAAATCCCAATCGCGTAATCGGCCAGGCCCTATACCACACGGCCGGCCGGGCCCGATGGAAGGCCCTTTCGGCCCAAAACCCATGTGGCCCAAAGGCCATGTGGCCCAAAGCCCATGGGGGGCCGCGAAAAACCCCGGCCGCCTCATAACAAGGCCGTAAAACCCTGGGCGAAAAATTCGCCTTTTCGCCCCGCGATATCGCTTAAGCCCGCTGGCGACGAAGCCTATCCGGTCCCGCGACAGCGCTCCTCGCTTCGTGAAAAAAAATAACGCTAAAAGTGGTTCCCGCCGTTTGGGTCTCCCGTCCAGGGGACCGGCCCGCCGGCCCCAAGCCCGCGGTCTCAGGCGCCTTTAATGCCTCGCTTCCCCTCACCCGTTAACCAAACGGGCTCAAAAGAAGCTTGTCCCCTTGGGTTACCCGTTTTATTTTGGCGGGCAACCTGAAAAAACTCCCCGGCGGCGGGGTTGGAGATAAAACTGCTGATCTTCTCGTACTATAAATTACCCTGCCCAAAATAGCAAGCTATTATTTGGCTATTTCGCTTCTTTTCGCCTAAACCTCCAAAAAGCCTCTTAATAGAATTTGTCAACAAACCATATAAATTTAAATAGAAAAAATTTCGCTTTTTCGCTAATTTAACGCTATTTGTCTGGCAACCTAATTTTACCGTTCGATTAATTGATGAGATGCGAAAACCCCCTATCGCTACCAAACACAGCCAAACAATGCCCCAGAATCATTCCATAAAATTTTACCCCATCCCCACCCTGCCAATTTTTCCCCCCCGACCCTCGCCCAAGCCAACCGATGCGATAACCCCCAAAGGCCTTAAACCAAAACCCAAAGCAATATCCAAGCCTTAACCCTGCCTCAAAAAAAATCCCTCCTTGGCCACTTGACGATTTACGATCGAGTTGCAAAATACCCTAATTTAAAAAAAACTCCCCCCCGTAACCATCAGAATTTATTCCCTAAATTTATCATCCCTTTACGGCTTTCCGGGATTTGTGGCCATCAATATTATTGATGGCCACAAATCCCGAATCCTTTCCCCGACCCCGAAGCCGCGGCAAAAATAAGGCTGCGCGGTTTTCGCCTGGCTATCGATATTATTTATGGCCACAAAATCCGAATCCCTTCCCCGGCCCCGAAGGCCGCGGCAAAAACCGGGTTTCGGGGTTTTGGCCTGCTATCAATATATATACCCCCCGGCCGAACGCCCGGAAGGGCGCGCCAAAAATAGGCTTTCGGGGTGTTCGCATGGCTATCAATATATATGGGTGGCCACCCAACCCGAATGCTTTCCCCGACCCCGAAGGCCGAGCAAAAAAAGCTTTCGGGGTGTTCGCATGTCTATCAATATCTAGACGCCCCAGCCCGACCGCCCGGAAGGGCGCGCCAAAAAAAGGGCGGAGGTTCCTATGGGCAGATTGAACGTTTTACCGTTCAATAACTGAACAAACGAACAGCGCATTGTTCCACGTTGGAAACATCCCCTTGGCTTGTCAATAGTTAGCCCATGACGGGAAAAGCCTTCCAAATTAAGCCCCCAAAAGCCTTTTGTCTCCGCAATGTGCCTTAGCCCTGGTCATGGCATATTGTTTGCTTTAAAGTTGTCCGCGGATACATCCCCAAATATTTCAGAGAATCGACAAGGGAACCCTTCAAAGGCCCTATGCCAGGCGAAGCGGTTAATCCTTCGGTAGCCTACCCCGAGAAGCGTTTTTACTGGCGCATTGGGGGAAAGGCAACGGTCGATTTATTACCGGGTAATTATTTGACAATTACCTTAAACCTTTATCGAAACGAGAGGAAGGATTATGAGTACAGACCGTTTAAAGGACAAGGTGATCATCGTCACCGGTTCCGGCCGTAGCATCGGCCGCGGCATCGCCATCAGGCTAGCGTCCGAGGGCGCGACCGTGGTGACGTCTTCGCAAACCCCCGCCAACTGCGGCAAAGTGGCCGATGAGATCAAGGCCGCCGGTGGCAAGGCCGTATCGATTCCCGCTGACGTCTCCAAAGAGAGCGACATCCAGAACCTGGTTGACAAAACCGCCAGCCAATTCGGCCGTCTTGACGTCATGGTTTCGAACGCTGGCATCGCCCTCACCAAACTGGCCATGGAGACCACCGCCGCGGAGTGGAACCGCATTTTCCAGGTCAACGTCCTGGGCACCTTCCTGGCCGACACCATCGCCGCCAGGCAGTTCATTAAGCAGAATACCGGCGGCAAGATCATCAACTGCGGTAGCATCGCCTCCCACAGCGGATTTTTTGGCCTCCCGGCCTACTGTTCGACCAAGTTCGCGGTCAGGGCCCTGACCCAGTCCCTGGCAAGGGAGCTGGCCCCCAAGGGCATCACCGTTAACGCCTACTGCCCCGGTGTCGTGGACACCGACATGTGGGAAGAGATCGACCGCGACATGACCCCCATGCTGGGCCTTTCCGGCAAGGGCGCCGCCAAGGAGGCCTTCCGGAAGCAGATCGCCCTGGGCCGCCTCCAGTATCCCGAGGACGTCGCCGCCCTGGTGGCCTTCCTGGCCTCCAAGGATGCCGACTACATCACCGGCCAAGCCATCATCACCGACGGCGGCATCGTGATGGTCTGAGCCTCGACCCCCAAACCGGTCGAGACGATCGCGCGCCGCTACCCAAGGGTAAGCAGAATTAACCCGCTCGCGATGTTTGGATTGCGCCCGGGCGGGTTCCCGGGGCAGGCCCAGCGCCTGCCCCGAAAATTTCCCCACCAAACCCATGCCGTAAAACGCCGGATCCAAATCCCCGGGCGGGCTCGGGCCCGTCCCGGGGGCTCCCCGGGGTTTCGCTTGGAAGGGTGGCCAAAGCCAGGGTTCCCAAGGCCCTAGGCGCGTGACCGTTAAACTGATTTTAACGGGGCTTTTAGCCCATGGAAGACATAACATGCCAACGACTGAAATGCTTTTCCTATCCTTCGTCGGGGGTATATTCGGGGCCTCCCTGGGCGGCTTGTGGGCTTTTTGCTTATGCGGACTTATAACCATTGTCGGCTGCGGCCTTGTCCTGGCCGGGGGATCCGATTTCCTCCTGTTGCAAGTGGGTCTCGGGCCCATCTTCGGGCCCCAGGCCGGGGGTTTCCTCGCCGGGGTCGTGGCCTGCTCATATGCCGCCGGCCTTAAGGGTAACCATCCCGGCGGGAAGGGCGCCGGCAAAGACATCATTTCCCCCCTAATCGGTACCTCCTGGGACGTCCTGGTGGTAGGGGGCCTGGGCTCGGTGATCTGCGTCCTTTTGATCGCCCTCCTCGGGAAAATCCCGGTGGTCAGGGAGACCGACGTCTTGGCCTTCGGCATCATCCTGGTGTCCTTCGTTAGCCGCTTTCTCTTCCAGAAGGAAGGCTTTTTCGGTAAATCACCGACAAGGAAAGAATTTGGCCTTTTGGGGACCAACAACTATGGCATATCCTGGATCCCCTGGATGGCACCCTTCCCGCGCCTGATCGTTTTGGGCTTCGGGGTTGGCGGCCTCTCCGGCGGCATAGCGAAATTCTCCTCCGCCGCCCTTGCCCCCCTTCTCGCCTCCGGGGCCATAAGCGCCGGGGCCGCCGGGACCGTCCCGGTCATCTTTTGCTGGGGCGTATGCGCCGTCATGCTGACCGCCCTCCAACTCGGCCAGGGTAACGCCCTCAAGGTCCCCATCACCCACGGCATGGCCGTGGTAGGCGCCGTGGGCTTCCTTTCCTCCGGCTCCATCGTCTTCGCCGCCTTTTGCGGCATCCTCGGGGCCTTGGCCCAGGAACTCTGCGCCCGGCTCTTTTACAACCATGGTAACGACCACATCGACCCACCGGCGGCGGGCATATCCCTGTCGGTTTTCATCCTGAACATACTCTTCAAGCCCGAATGGCTTAACCTTTCGGCCTTGTTTTAAACCAGCCCTATGGTGCCGCCTTTTAGCGAAAATATTCGCAAGCCTGACGGGGTGGTTAACCGCTCGCGAGAGAGCGGCCGAAATTATCCGGGGCATGGTTTGCCGAAAAATAAAAAAATCCCATTCGCGATTTTGCCGCTTTACCTTACGGGGCGCGTCAAAAAAAAGACCCGGGACATGCGACCCCGTCCCGGTGGCACCCATCGGTTTTTGGCCCGGGTAAAATTTCAATATTTCACGATTGGGTTTTTCTCCTTGCACGCCTGACCAACCCCGCTACCCGATCCCACGGGCCCAATCGATCACCCCCCGACCCCATGGGCCCCTGGCGAACGAATTTCATCGCGAGCCGCCGTTCCGCGCCCCCTTCCGGGCGGCCTTCGCAAAATAGGCCGGATGGGCTGACCCATCCGGCCTATTGCTTTT
>JAITKA010000180.1 GCA_031278635.1 Deltaproteobacteria bacterium
TTTTCCCTAAACTCGCCGAACGGGCTCGCTTGGGCATCCAATCGAGACCGGGACCCCCTTTCATCCAGGGGCCTAACCCGTCCCAAAAGGCGAGACACCGGGGGGCAAAGCCCAGATGGCACCGGGGCTGGGACCTTGACTTGCCTTTGGTGCCCGGTCCGCGCCGCCACCGGGCTAGGGCCAAGGGGATAACGGGAACGCCTCGTGTAGCCGTGTACGGCAGTTAGGGTCCCTCGACGGGAATCGAACCGTTGGGGGGCCGGCCAGGTTCCATGGGTCTGGGGCAAGGTTTTGGCATGGGGGCTGAGGGTGCGGTTTGTTGGGACAAAGTCGGGGGCCTCTCGGGCTTTCGTTGGCGCGGAGGCCCTTTATCGTTTTTTAAGTGTGGCAATCGCGTGAAAATGGGCCCTGGGAGGCTATAGGAATGGCATTGAGCCTTTACTTTTTATGGTATGGGATTTAGGTTCGCCAATTCGCTCATAATTTCTAGCTAACATTCCTAGGTCTTGCGTCCTCTGGGCAAGTTTTATACAATATGCGGGTTGGATAATCGGGGCGCCAGGGTATCGGGCGTTTTTGGTTTTTGGCCATGCCGTTTTGGCTAACGTCCAAGCGCCATTGGCATTTTGTCTAGGTGGAAGAATTAAACTCATAATTTCATAAGGTTAGCTTAATCTTTTTAAGGCAAAGGTATAATCATCAAGCCGGGTGGGCGGATAAAATCGATAGCCGTGGGAATAGCCCGGAAATTTTTTAAAGGGGGGGAAATTTTTAGCGAATAAATTCTGATGGTTAAGGCGCAAGGGTCAAAGATGTTAGGGGTTATTGCGGCTCGATCGAAATTATTTCCATGATGTAAGGGGATTGGGCGGCCACTGTCGCGAAGGGGCTTTGGTTAGGGCGCTTTTGATGGGCAGGTGGGGCCAAACGGGGGGCCAAACGGAGGGGCTGGTTTAGGGCCGGGGATCGCCGGCATGTTTTTCTGTTGCTTGAGACAAAAATATGGTATATTATTGAGCTAGAAATACGTTTTTGCGACTTATTGATTTTATTTCGTTGTTAATTGAATTTTTAACTTTTTTCTTACAACTCCCGCTTGGTTTTTGGTTTTATCTACTACTTTAGAAGTTTGATACTTTTTAATAAACAGGAATATTTTACATATTTATAAATGATAATGGTTTAGAGACCTATTTGTTCATAAAAGTTTGTCAATAATTTCCCAACTACGAAAAGTTAAGTCATAGGCTAGGTAAAGTCATAGAGCCCATGGTTGGCGAGACGTGGGTGACGGGGGGCCTATGATGGGCCTTTTGGGGGAAGGCCGTCCGGGTTTTGGGGCGGGGTGAAGACATTCGGCTTTGGCGCTTGGCTTCGTTTGGGCCGGGCGCTTGGGGCCCGTCGTACGGAAAGTATACTGTACGGAAAGTACATTTTAGGGAAAGTGTATTGTCCGGAAAGTATACTTTACGGCAAGTACTGGGAATGGTTATTTGTTGCTTATTTGGATAGTTATTTTTGTTTCAATGACCATACTTGTTTAGATTAACTTTTTAATCTATAAATTATAATATTATATATAAAATGACTCAAGGGACAAAAATTCAAGGTTATGGCCCCGCGGGGCCCGTTGGATTTTTTTACGCCCATTGGGTCGGCATTTAAGGCGATTTTTAGGTGGCTTTATGAAATTTTCGAGATTGACAGCCCTGGCCGGCGCGTATTGCGCTCTGGTCGCGGCCATCATGATGCCTTCTTGCGGTACGTCCACGGGCCGTACCTCCACCATAGGTAAGCAAGCCTCGCAGGTCGCCCGGGAAGGCCGGACGTCGGGGGGGCAAAAATATTACCAGTTGGGCCCGCAGTTCGAGGAAAGACTCGAGGAGATGGTCGGGCAGGAGATCCTGGCCCTCTCCGGGCACAAGGAAGACATGCCCCTGGAACTGAACCAGGACGTTTTGGTCAATCTTAGATACTTCCTAAACGACGCCCGCGGCTTCATGATTCGCTCCCTGTCAAGGGGCCAAAAATACATACCCATGATGAAGGCCATCCTGCGCCAGAAAGGCCTGCCGGAGGACCTGGTCTACATGGCCCTGATAGAAAGCGGCTTCAGGACGGAGGCCGTTTCCCATGCCAGCGCCGTCGGGCCCTGGCAGTTCATCGCGCCCACGGGGCGCCGCTACGGGCTGGTCATCAACGAGTACATAGACGAGCGAATGGACCCGGTCAAATCGACCTACGCCGCCGCCGATTACCTGATCGCCCTCCATGACATGTTCAACTCATGGCCCCTGGCCATAGCCGCCTACAACACGGGCGAGGCCAAGATCATGCGGGGCATGAAGGACCCCAACACGGACAATTATTGGGACATGGCCAAAAGGGACGGTTTTTTGGCCAACGAGACCAAGCGTTACGTGCCCAGCTTCCTGGCCGCGGCCATCATCTCCAAGGACCCCAGGGCCTACGGCCTGGAGATAGAGTCCAGCCCGCCGGACGCCTGGGAGGACGTGGTCGTGCCCGAGCCCATGGCCTTGTCGGTCGCGGCCGATCTCTCCGGGAGCAGCCTTGAGCGCATCAAGGAGCTAAACCCCCACCTTAAACGGATGGCCACCCCCCCCAACGAGACCAACTTCGTTTTGAGGGTGCCCGAGGGCTCGAGGGCCAACTTCTATAGGATGTACGCCCAGTTGCCCGAGGCTAAGCGCGGCGGGAGCCTGATTACCTATACCGCCAAAAGGGGCGAGACGGTGGATCAGGTGGCCAGGCGCTATAACCTTACCCCCGCCGTGGTCAGGCAGTACAACGGCATAGCCGACGGGACCAGGCTGGCCTCCGGCCAACAGCTGGTCCTGCCGAGCACCATGCCGCCCGATCTGCCCGAGTCCACGGCCGTGGCCGCGGCCCAGAGGGAAAGGCCCAGGCGCCCGGTGGCCTACCAGCCCCCGGTGGTCATAGAGACCGACATCCCGGAGCCGGTCGCGGTCGCCTCCAGGGCTGAGCCGACCCCCACGGCCGGTAGGCGGGCCGCCGAGCCCGAGAGGCCGACCGTCGTGGCCGCGAGGCAGCCCAGGAGGGCCCAGGTCATCGATTCCATCAGCCACAGGGTCCGCTCCGGGGATACCATCCTGGGCATAGCCAAGCTCTACGGGGTCCAGGCCGCCCAGGTAAAAACCGACAACAAGCTGGCCTCCAACGACATCAAGGAAGGCCAGGTCCTGAAAATCCGCTCCAACCTCCCCCTGACCGCCTCCACCTCCACCCCAAGAACCACGCGCAATACCTGGGTACAGGTCTCCGAGGGCGTCCAGGGCACCCACACGGTCCAGGCCGGCGAGACGGTCAGCACCATCGCCGCCAACTACAAGGTCAGCCAGCGGCAGCTGATGGATTTGAACGACCTCTCCAGCGACACGATCAGGGTCGGGCAGAAGCTTAAGATAGGCACGGTCCCGGCCCCCTCGCGGGCCGTTACCGGCGGGGCCGACTATAAGGTCGTGGCCGGCGACACGGTGAGCGGCATAGCCGACCGTTACGGCCTCTCCTCGGAGGAGCTAAGGCAGATCAATAACCTCTCGGGCAACGACCTCAGGATCGGCCAGACCCTAAGGGTCCCGGCCATCCGGGAAACGGCCTCGGCCTCCGGGGAGTACAAGGTCCAGTCGGGCGACACCGTGGGCGGCATCGCCCAAAGGCTGGGGATCAAGGAGGAAAACCTTCGGAAGCTAAACGACATCTCCGACGACCTCATCAAGGCCGGCCAGACCCTCAAGGTCGCGGCCGGGGGCTCGGTCGAGAGGGAATACGTGGTCGTTTCCGGTGACACCGTGGGCGGCATAGCCGGGCGCTTCAAGATGAAATCCGACGAGTTAAGGAAGCTTAACGGCATGTCCGGCGACAACCTGAGGATCGGCCAGAAACTCAAGGTCATCGAGGGTGGGGGCCAGGCCGCGAGGCCCACGGGCGAGACCCAGCGGGCCGCCGCCGAGCCCCAGGCTACCACCCAAAGCGCCGGTAGGGACACCCCCGCGACGACCATGGCCGCCCCAGGCGTCTACCTCGTCCAGGGCGGGGATACCGTGAGCCAGATCGCCGAGCGCTTCGGCATGAAATCGGACGATCTGAGGAAGCTCAATAACCTCCGGAACGATAACATCAGGCCTGGCCAAAAGTTGGCCGTCTCGGCCTCGGCCGGCCCGGCCCCCGGGCCGGGATCGGTGGCCGAGCGGCCCGCGGCCCAGGAAAGGCAAGCCCCGGCGGCCCAGGCAAGCTCCCCGGCCGTCAGCGCCCCCAATACCTACGTGGTCCAGAGCGGGGACACCGTGAGCCAGATAGCCGAGCGCTTCGGCATGCGCTCGGCCGATCTCAGGCAAGTCAACAACCTAAACGATGACAACATAAGGGTCGGCCAGAGGCTTTTCGTGGCCGCGGGCGGCGGCGGGGCGGCCCCGTCCCGCCCGGCGGCCCAGGCCCCGGCCTCGCCCAGGCCCTCGGGCGGCGCGGATACCTACGTGGTCCAGAGCGGGGACACGGTGAGCCAGATCGCCGAGCGCTTCGGGCTCGGGACGGCGGAGCTTAGGGAGCTCAACCACCTGCCCGGCGACGACATAAGGGTCGGCCAAAAACTCACGGTCAAGGGCGGGCGCCTGGCCCAGGCCTCGGCCCCTTCCGGCTCCACGGCGGGCGGCGGCGGCACCCATAAGGTCGTCCCCGGCGACACCATGTATTCCATAGCCAACAAGAACAAACTGACCGTCGATAAGCTAAAGAGCCTGAATAACAAGCAAAACGACGTACTCAGGCCGGGAGAGGTCCTGAAGGTGAAATAGGATCCCGCCCCCCAACCAAAAAGCGGCCCCCCCTAGGGAAGGCCGCTTTTTTTTTGCCGCTTTCGTTGGGAAAGCGGGTTAGTTCCAGAGGTTGGCTTTTTTGAGGACCGGGACTGGGTCGACAAGGTGGTATTTCCACCAATCCTGGTGATCCGAGGCTTTCTCGCCCAGGTACAGGGCCATAAGCTGGTTCAGGTGGAAGATTGGCAGTTTGTTGTTCATGCGGGCCGAGACTTCCCTCATCTCGAGGTTCATCTGGCACATGGCGCAGGTGGTGACCAAGGCCTCGGCCCCGGTCTCGTAGGCCCCGCCGATGATCTGGGTGATCAGCTCCTCGGCGATTTCGGGGTAGATGGCCGAGAGGAAAGCGCTGCAGCACTTGTGCGGGTAAGGCCAGGTGATCACCTCGCCGCCCATTTCCCTGACGAGCCTCTCCACGTTATCCCTGGGCGGCCCGACCGGGCGCAGGAACTTGGGATACATGGCCCCGCAGCCGTAGTAAACGGCGATTTTAAAGCCGCTTATGGGCTTGGTGTTCTCGAACTCGATCGACTTCATCTTGGCCAGGTTGAAGACCTGCTGGTAGACGTCGTAGATGTTGAGGACGGGATCGGTCACGTTGATGCGGCCATACTGCTCCTCGTACTTCCCGAGGGTCGCGGGCTCCGTGGACAGGTGGTAATAGGCGCTGGCCATGTTGCGGTAGCAGTTGGGGCAGGGGATGACGATCGGGCGGCCCTTGGGCGCCTTGGAGAGGTTCCTGGCGCCGGCGGCGGTCCCGATCTCGTGGTTGACGGCGTGGCCCGAGGATGATCCGCAGCAGTTCCAGTCCTCGATCTCGTAGAGCTTGATCTTGAGTTTCTCGAGGACCAGCTTCATGGCCTTGTTGGACTCATCGGCGCCGGTTTTCATGGTGCAGCCAGGGAAATAGGTGGCTTCCATCAAGTAGTCTGACATGGGCGGCCTCCTATCTGTCGCGCCAAGCGCCGATGAAGATTTTTCGGACCTGGGAGATGCCCGAACCCATCAGGCGGGAGGGAAGGAGATGGAGCTTACCCATCAGGATCATCTTCGTTCCCAGATAGGCGTCCTGGAACCAGGCAAAGGGGCCGCCTCCGATCGTGAACAGCTTGTGGAGTCCCATCAGCTCGACCTTGGAGGACCGGCCGTGAAACCGGACCGAGGTCAAAAAAGCCTTATGGAACTCGAAAATGGGCTTGTCGCCGATGGGGTATTTTTCGTTGATGCACTGCTCGCGCAGGTAGTCCAAGACGCCGGCGATGTTGATGGCCATGGGGCAGACGGCGGCGCAAGTATGGCAACCGACGCAGCGCCAGATGGTGGTGGAGGTTAACGCTTCTTTCTTCAGCCCGAGAACCGCGAGCCGCATGATCCCGTGAGGACCGTAGTCCATGTAGGGATACATGGGGCACCCGCCCGAACAGCTCATGCATGTCAGGCAGGAATTGAGATCGGTGCCCGCAACCTTGCCGATGTCTTTGGCAAAGTTGAGGTCACTGTCGCTCATGTTGATTGGTTCCGCGGATGAGAATTTCTTCTCTTCCTTATCCATTATATGCTCCTTGGGAGTGGTGGGTGGGGAGCCGAAAATGTCGGTCGATCCACGGCCGAGTAAGGGGCTTTGGGATGGCGGTTGGCCGGATTACTCATGACGCCAAAGGCTGCCTCGTTCCCCTCTTGACTCAAACCCGGGAGGGACCCTACGTTTTCGAAACGCTCCTTAAGTTTGGTCCATGATAGCACCGTTGCCCGAAAAGGGCAAGGTTTTTTATTGACGCTTAGGGCTTGATTTTGGCCCAATTCGGGATTTTTCCCGATTTAGTCCAACAATTTCCCCGGTATGGTCAAGGCC
>JAITKA010000026.1 GCA_031278635.1 Deltaproteobacteria bacterium
TTTTTCGTCGCCTTCGGTTTCCCTGAGCGACAAAAAGGGATAATACACGCACTCCAAAACTATGTCAAGCTATTTTTCAATCTTTTTTAAAAAAATTTATTTTCCTTAAAATTCGCCAACTTAGCTTCGTAAATTTGGGCTTTTTGTGGCCCCCGGCAAAAAAATTTGCCCCGCGGCACGGTTTTTTTGCCGGCAACTGGAGCCAAAAAAACGGGTTGATTTTCCCCTTCGTTTCCGGGGGGTTGGCCAACGGGGCTTTAGGAGCCCCTTGGATAACTATTGGCAAACCCAAGGTAAATTCCGGGCGCCGTTTTGGGGCCAGCTGATGGCTTGGCCAAGTGGCCCGGGATAGTGGGCCGCATGACCCTTGTTTTCTGGCCAAGGCTGGCGTAAACTCAACGAAAAATAGCCTTCCGGGGCCTTTGCGGCCCCGCCGCGACAAGAAGGGTCCATATGCCCAAAAGACTTACCACCATTATATGGGCGCTGGCCCTGGCCACCGTGGCCACGTGCTCGGTCGGCCTAACCGCTGGCTGCGCCGTCAAGGCCATCCATAGGGAAACCCAGCCCCTTGAGCTAAACGAGACCCCGGTCAGGGCGGTTATAGAGAACGGCGATTGGGTCGTCATACGGGGGGTCACGGGCCCGGACAACTTCATCGGCACGGTCACCAACATGCCCTTCTCCCACGCCTCGGTCTACGATCTGGAAAACGACGAGGTCATCGAGGCCGACAGCCACGGTGTCCACCGCACACCACTGATCGAGTACCTAGGCTCGGCCTCAAGGGTCTGGATAGTGAAGCCCGTCTGGGCCACGCCCGAGACGAGGCCCCTAGCCGTGAAGCTGGCCCGCTCGCTGGTCGGTCGCCCCTACGATTTCACGGGCCTGATAGGCCTGGGATTAAAGGACAGCTATTACTGCTCCGAGCTGGCCATTGCCGTCTGGAGGCCATTCATGGGCGAGGCCGAGGTCAACGCCATCCCCCTTGTAATTTCGCCTGGGCGGCTGCATCACTGGGGCCGGGTGGTCTACGACTCGATGGAAATCGGCCTGGGCCAAGTGCCCCCTAGCGAAAAGGAACCCCAATAAACGTCAAAAGCGCCCAAGGGCTTGCCCTTGGGCGCTTTTTTAGGGGATGTGGAGCGCTAGTTATCGCGGACGCGCTTTATTTTCGCTCCCAGGGAGTTTAGTTTATCGTCCAAGCGATCGTAACCACGATCCAGATGGTAGACGCGGGATATCTCGCTCACGCCCTTGGCGGACATGGCAGCGAGGAGGAGGCTGGCCGAGGCCCGGAGGTCCGAGGCCGTCATGGGGGCCCCGGAGAGGCGCTCGACGCCCTTGACCACTGCGGTCCGGCCCTCGAGGGTCACGTTGGCCCCCAGGCGCCTCAGCTCGGCCACGTGCATGAAGCGGTTCTCGAAGATGGTCTCCGTTATTATTGAGGCCCCCTTGGCCGTGGACATCATGGCCAGGAATTGGGCCTGCATGTCGGTCGGGAAGCCCGGGTAGGGGCCGGTGGTGACGTTCACGGCGGATAGTAGCCCCCTGTGGGCCTCAACTGTAAGATCGCCGTTTTGGGCCCGGAGGAAAACCCCGGCCTCGGTAAACTTCCCAAGGACCACGGCCAGGTCGTTTAGGCGGGCCCCGATCAGTGTGGCCCTCCCCCCGGCCATGGCCACCGCCGAAAGGAGCGTCCCGGCCTCGATGCGGTCGGGCATGACCTCGTAACTGGTTGGCTTAAGGCTATCGACGCCCTCGATCTCCAGCTCGTCGCTCTCGATACCGCTGATCTTGGCCCCCATGGCCACAAGTGCCCGGGCCGTGTCGGCCACCTCGGGCTCCCTGGCGGCGTTTCGGATGACGGTCTTGCCTTTGGCAAGTACCGAGGCCATCATGACGTTCTCGGTCCCGGTGACGGTCACGGAGTCGAAGCGGATGTCCGCCCCGACCAGGCCGTCCCTGGGGGCCTTGGCCACGATGTCGCCGCCGGCCAGGTCGAACTCGGCCCCCATGGCCGAAAGGGCCTTGAGGTGAAGGTCTATGGGCCTGACCCCGATGGCGCAGCCGCCTGGGAGGGAGACCCTGGCCCGGCCGTGCCTGGCCAGCAGGGGCCCCAGCACCAGGGCCGAGGCCCGCATGGTTTTGACCACCTCGTGGGGGGCCTCGGGGTTGGTCAGCCCGGACATGTCCAAAATGGCCTCCTCCCGGAATGAGCCGCCCTCCTCGGGGTAGAGTGTGGCCATACCGCCCATGTGCTTGAGAAGGCGCCCCATGGTCCGCAGGTCGCCAAGCCTGGGCACGTTCGTCAGGGTCAGGGGCCCGTCGGCCAATATCGATGCGGCCATCAGGGGCAAGGCGGCGTTTTTGGCCCCGCTGACCTTGACGGCGCCGGAGAGCGGGACCCCGCCCTCCACTATGAGTTTATCCATGTCTTTTCCTTAGGGGTCGTTTGCTGGAGGAATGTTTTCCGGGGGATCGTTTCCCTGGGGTCTTTTCCTTAGGGTTTAACTCCCGGGCCGCGGCCGGTGGGCGCCTTGGGCCGGGTATACTCTAAATAGGCGTAGGCCGAGTGGTTGTGTATAGATTCAAAATTCTCCGCGGCGATGGAAAACCAAAGGAAATTGGGGTCGGCCATGAGTTTAACCGCCACCTCCCTGACCACGTCTTCCACGAAACGGGGGTTATCGTAGGCCGTCTCGGTCACCTTTTTCTCGTCGGCCCTCTTTAGTAGCGAGTAGACCTCGCTGGAGGCGGAGGTCTCGACCAAGCGGATCAGGTCCTCCATCCAAAAAAAATGCTCGTAGCGGACGGTCACCTTGACCTCGCCTCGCTGATTGTGGGCCCCGTAGCTACTGATCTCCCTTGAGCATGGGCACAGCGTGGTCACCGGAACGGTAACGGAAACGGTAATGTCGCTCTCCTCGCCGTAATCATGGCCGGTCAGAGAGCAGCCGTATTCCATGAGTCCCACGGCCCGGGTGACCGGGGCCATTTTTTCCATGAAAAATGGGAAACTTAGCTCCAGGTGGGCCGCCGCCGCGTTCAGCCTCTCGCGGATGACGGTAAGGATCGTCGGGATCGTGTTGCTGGATATGCTGTGGCGGTACTGCGAGAGAATCTCGATGAAGCGGGACATGTGGGTGCCCTTGTGATGGTGGGGCAACTCGACGTACATGTTCACCGAGGCCACGGTCCTCTGGGAGCCGCTGGCCCGATCCTTCACGCTGATGGGATATCGGATGTTTTTCACCCCGACCTGGTCGATCTTTATGTTCCGGCTGTCGAACTGGTTTTGGACGTCGATCATGGGGTCCGGCCCTTCGGCCCGGCCGCCCGGGCGGCCCTCTTCCCGATCAGTTTCGGGCTGATTTTCCGTGATCGGTTTGGGCGACAAAGGTCTCATAAATATAACCCAAAGAAACCTCTGACTCGAGTCAGGGAAGTTAAAAAGAGCGAAATTTTAGCTTCTTATTTTAAGCCAGCTGGACCGGGCCCGCCGGGCGGGCCTTAAAACTAAGAATAACAGGGCATACAAGGCTGGGAGAGATAACGTTGGCGGGGCCAACCTAAAATGTCAAAGGGGCGCCGCCGGGATTCGTTTGGGGATTTTCGGGGGCGCCTGGGACCCATAGACGCGCGAATAGCACCGACCGGAAAATATTTTACTTGCAACTGCGAGAATTCTCAAGGCCTTCGCCGCCCAGGGCCGCCTGGGACGCAGGCGTCGCTCATGGGGCCGAACCGGGTGGCTCGGTGTGGGGGGCAGGCCAGGGATTGGGCTGGCCACCCTCCTGGGGGGCGTCCCCGGCTGGCTCCCAGGGGGTAAGGGCCTCCCAGGGGACCTTTGGCCGGAGGATATCGGCCAGGTTCCCGCCCTCGCCGCCGTGGGGGAGGTTGGGGTTAATCTTTACGGTGGCTTCCTCGCGCAATTTGGCCAGCCAGAGGGTAAAGGCCCGCTCCCCGGCCATGCGCTCATACTCGCGCCGGGCGGCCAGGGCCAGCTCCTCGGGGTCCACGGGCTTGGATATTTCCAGGACCTCGAAAGCGGCAAGGCTCCCGTCCAGTTTTATGGGCCCGGTCGTCTTGCCGGGTCTCGCCATGGCCTGGGTCAGCTCGTGGCCGAGGTTGGCCTCCCTAAAACGCCTGAGCGTCTCCGGGGCCATGAGGTTTAAAGAGAGCGGCCCGGCCACCCGGGCCTCCAGGCCCGCCTCGCGGATCCTCTCGGCCATGGCCTCAAGCCCCGGGCGGGAACGGGAGAGGCCGGCGGCGAGGAGGCGCTGGGACTCGGCGGAGTCCTGGGCCAGAAGGACCCTGACCCGGAAGACCGAGGAAAAGGAGTATTTGGCCAGCCAGTCCCGGAAAAAGGCCCGCCACTCGGTCCCGGAGAGGCGCCATTCCCGCCTGGAGACGAGATCGCTCATGCGCCTCAAAAGGAGCTGCTTCTCGACGGCCTTGGCCAAGGACTCCCCGGATGTCCCGAAAGCCGCCTGGCAAACGGCCGGGGCGGGATCCTGGCCGCAGCCGAAGGAGTCCCTGTAACCGGCCAGGTTGGCCTCCACCTCGGCCGGGTCGATGACCAGGCCCTCACGCTCGGCGGCCTGCCTAATCAGTTCCTCATCTATGAGCCTGTCGAGGATGCCGTCGATGACCTGTCCCCCGCCTTCCTTGTCCGAAAGCGGCTGAAGGTAGCCCAGGCTCACGATCTCCTCCAAGGCCGAGGTCGGGACCGGCCGCCCGTTGACCAGGGCGATGGTCGACGGATCCCAAAGTTGGCGACGGTAAAAATGCTGGAAGGCCACGATCGCCAAGCCCAGCAGGACGGCCAGGAGAAGCGGGGTCAGGACAAGGTTCTTGAATCTTTTGGAGATCAAAAAGGGCTCCTTGCCGGGAAGAGGGTCCGGCATCGGTATATTTATAACCCGTGGGGGCGGCGAAAAGCAAACGCCAACTTTAGGTGGGAAGCAAGGATTTTTTAAAGGAATTTAAAAATTGTGTTATGCTGACCTCGTTATAAACTAAGACCACGGTAAGCCTTCAATGCTTGTCTAATGCGGTTGCGGTTCAAGTCAATTTCGACAATGGTTTTTTGTGGTAAATCAATACGATAAGAATTAACCAGATAAAAGGTAAATTCATGTTTATTGTAGATTGAGGACGAGCGATGAAACTAAACAGCGATATTCTCAACAAGTATTTAGAGTTAAATAAAAGTGGGTGGGAAGAATTTATTGATCAAATAGTAAATCGAGCTAATACTATCGCTGCTCATTTAACTATAAATGAATTTGAACAGTTATATGGCATTTTATATGAACAACAACAAACCAATAATTCAGATTGTTTAAGCGAATTATT
>JAITKA010000091.1 GCA_031278635.1 Deltaproteobacteria bacterium
AAGGCCCTGATGGTGTTGGGGTTGACCTTTTCTTGCTCGATGGTCTTTTGGAGGTAGTTGAAGGTCTCGGCGGTCACGATGAGCTCGCCCACGTAACTCATGAAGCCGTCGACCTTTTCCTCGGAGATGCGCATGGTTTTGCGCTCCTGCTTGGCCTTGGCCGAATCGTCGGCCTTGCCGTTACCGCCTTTGTGCTCCTCCGGGCCGCCCTCGGCCTCCTCGGGGGCTTCCTGGGCCTCGCCGGCGCCCCCGGCCGCGTCCTCGTGGAGCGTCAGGTCCATGCCCTTCAACAGGTCCTCGAGCTTGTTTTTGATCAGGCCCACCAATATCGGGTCAAAGTCGAGGCCGCTCTCGAAGATGGCGGTAAAGTCCTCCATGGCCACCTTGAAGGCGGGCAGCAAGTCATCGAAGGAGTTTTCCTCAATGAGGTTCCCGGCGGCTTTCAGCTTCCCGTCGAAGGCCTTGGGATCGAAGGCGGGGGCGCTGATCACGTCATAGGCGCCCAAAAGGCAGTCCGTGAAGTCCACGCCATTGTAGTGCACGGCCTTGGGCCTCGGCAGGTCCCCCGAGCCGTCCTTGCCCTTGTCGTCCAGTTTTATGGGGAGCTCGTTTATGACGTCCGTTATGTCCTGGATGAGGTGGTCGGTGTCCTTGCCGCTCTCCATGGCGTCGGCCAGAAGGTTTTTTATCTTGACGCAGGCGCCCTCGAAATCGGGCCCGCCGCCCCCGGGCGCCCCCCCGGAGCCGGTCGCTTGCATCCAGTTGATCAGCTCCTCCTGGAAGGCTTCCTCGTCGGGGGTCAGGTTGACGGAGGTGTCCCCGGCGGTGAGCCGATCGAACATGGCCTTTAGGTGGTTCCCGGCCAGGTACAGGTATTCTATGGCCTTGGGATCGGCCTTCCTGGTCGCGTGCCGGATGTCGTCAAGCAAGTTTTCCAGTTTGTGGGCGAAGTTTTTGATATGGTTCAAACCAAAAAACGCGCTCGATCCCTTGAGGGTGTGGGCGGCCCGGAAAACAGGATTGATGGTGTCCAGATTGGTTGGATCGGCTTCGAAGGCGGACAAACTGGAGGTGTATTCCTCCATGAGATCCTTAGACTCCGTTATGAAATCCTGAAGCAACCCCTCATCAAGTTCCATCTCGCTCATAGGCTGTCCCTTACCCCTTATCTAAAAGTTTAATAGCCATTCGTGTGGCCACCGGCGCGCCGGCGGGCATCGTTATTTGGTTTCGTCGGTTATTTGGTCTCTTCCGTTGGCCGCCCCTCGTCCCCGCCGTCCAGGCCCGGGCGGCAAAGGACCTGGAGCTCCCTCGCCACCGAGCCGATCTTCTCGAGCTCAAGCTTGAGCTCGGCCATGGTGTTGGGGATGAGGGTCAGCGACTCCCGGTAGTAGCTGTCGCCCTGGCCGGCCAAAAACGGCTTGACGAAGGCGGAAAACACCACCCATTGGTTCTCGACCACGGTCACCGCGGCCTGGGCTTTCTTGAACGAGCTTTCGAGGTTGTTGGCCAGATCCAGGGGCAGGTTGGGAATCTCCCTCTCCCCGTGGCGGCTCAGTATCCCCAAGGCTTCCCGGGCCAGGTTAACCAGGCTGTCGTTGTAAAAACTGATGTTGTCTTCCTGGCGGCGCAAGGTCAGGTAGGTCTTGACCCTGGCCAGGAGCTCCGAGCGCTCGAAGGGCTTTTCCATGAAATCGGCGGCGCCCAACTCCCTGGCCATGGCCTTTTCCCTGTTGTGGAACTTGCCTGACAGAAAGATGACCGGGATCGTGGAGGTGATAGGGTTGGACTTTAAGGCCCTCATGACTTCAAAACCATCCATATCAGGCATCATGATGTCCAGTATGACTAGTTCTGGCCTTTCGTTCGTTGCCTTTTCAATACCTTCGGGCCCGCTTAACGCGTCGAGACACTCAAAGCCAGCCTTTTGAAGGATGGCTCCCAAAAGCTTATGGATAAGCTCGTCGTCATCGACGATTAGGATCCTGGGTGTTGGTATGCGAGATTTGGCTTCCATGTTCGTTCCATGAGGTAATGAGAGAGCCTTCCCTTAAAAGTCAATCGCGGGAAACCGAGGGGACCGGGCCCCGCGGTTAAAGGCGCGCGGCATCCAGGTTCCCCTTAATTTCCGCGTTTTCCCTTGAATCGTCTTCGAACTTACCCGCCCGCCTGGGGGCTCGGGGTAACCATCCGACCAAAAAGTCCGCTCTTTTCAATAAATTTATTGAGATATAATTTTTTATACTGGTTTTCCATATATTATGTTTAAATTAATATAACAATATACTTTACGTATTGTGTCTGATGATAACTTTTTAGTGCCCAGCGAACTATCCGACTTACCGCAAAGGGGGCGCACCCCGGAGTGGCCTTAGTTCACCCTAGGCTAATTTTAAAGTATTTGCGCCAAAAGCTCAATAAAGCCGTGCGAAAATAAGGAGAAAATCGGGCCGCCACCCCAAATTGACCTAATATTAGGCCCCAACGGCGCCCGGTCACCCGGTCGCCGTCCGGCCCGGTCCCCGGGAAAACGCATCCAGCCTATTTGCTCTGTAGGCTAAATTTAATGAATTATATAGACAAATAGAGAAAAAATCAATAATGTTATTGACTGCCGATTGGCCCTGCGCCTACCCGCCATGGGCACCGAGCGAGCCCTTATGATCCCTATCGGCAAAACGGCTAAAATAATTGACCCTTTTACCACCCGGGCCAAAAAAAACCAAACGATCGCCATATTTACCCAGTGGGCATATTGGCCAACCGTGACCAAAAAAACCGGGTTCACGCCAGGGGCGGGAACCCGGTTTTGATTGGTAGGCGCCCCCGTGGCCTTTCGCCCGGCAATCCGGCGATAGGCGCTGGGGTAGGGGGCGCGCTATATGGCCCGACTATGGCAGCACGAACTGGGCGCGGCGGTTGACGGACCAGGCGGCCTCGTTGTGACCGGGATCCAGGGGGAAGTCCTTCCCGTAGGAGACGGTGGACAGCCTGGAGGGGCTGATGCCGTGGTCGACCAGGTAGTTGTAAGCGGACCTGGCGCGGCGATCGCCCAAGGCCTCGTTGTAAGCCTCGGTGCCCCTCTCGTCGCAGTGGCCTTGGATGACCGAGCTCAGCGAGGGGTTGTCGGCCAGGTAGGCGACCTTGGAGTTAATGACCGGCACTTGATCCGGGCGGATGTTATAGCGGTCAAAATCAAACAGAACGTTGTTGTTCAGGAATGCCAATCTGGCGGTATCGGTCGTGGTTTCGACGGCTACGGTCTTGGAACGGCAACCAACGACGACCAGGCCCAAGCAAAGAGCTAAGGCGGCCAATAAGAAAACTCTCTTCATGCGTAAATCCTCCATTTGAGTTTCGTCAAATATGAGACCCTAGCGAGGGCCTGAAATTCCCGGGCCAGTCGTCATCGCCGGTCAGGATTTCGTTATCAATTAGGCAAGGGCCCGAGGGACCCCGGAAAACCATCGCCTACCCGTGGGAAGCCGCCGCCCGGCCATGGCCAGCCCAATGGCCGCCGGGAAGCCCTCACCGATTTTTCGACCCTGGCAAAACAAACGAAAACGACTAGCAGGTTAAAACGTCGATACCGCCCTTAATTATCGATTAGGGACGAGGGGCTAGTTTACTATATTTTAGTTTGTTTCTCCGAAAAATGCAAAAATTCCATACGATATCAGATAGCGATACCATGGCTTGCGGCCAAAGAAGGTAGGAGACACGTTGGCTCTAACTGAAATTAGTATAATGATGGTCAAAAAACTTTGACCGTTGGTCTCTCAAATTCTATGGCGTGGAGCTTAGAAATATTTTAAGGACAAAAACCCATGTGGTTCGGCTGAAGGCATTATAAGGCGCCACCGCCCAGGTGTCAATCGTTTTGTTGCCATGAAAGTTTTTTGGGGAGCAAAGAAAAAGCCAGCAAAGATAATCGGGTTGCATTCGGGAGTGCGCTGGCCGCCTTTATGGGGTAAAAGACACCTATAAATTAGGCTAAAATTTAAATTAAATGGAATAAATATAATAATTCGTGCCTAGTTCGTATCTTTGACCCGACGCCCAAAAAAATTTTCCCCCGGCCCAAAATAATTTTCACCGGCCCAAAATAATTTTCCCCGGCCCAAAATAATTTTCACCAAAGGTCGTTCAGCCCCTCCCGGAGCCCCACCCTGGCCTCAAAACCCAACCCCGTTTTGGCCTTTTCCACCCTGGCCACCGATTTGGCCGGGTCGCCCGCCCGCGAGGGGGCATGGACCGGCTCCGGGGCCCCGGGAAAGCGCTCCCGCAGCAGCCCCAAAACCTCCAAAACGGTGCTCTCGCGCCCCGTCCCCACGTTAAACTCGCTCTCCCCGAGGCCCTCCCCCGCCGCCCGGGCGGCCAAGACTATGGCCCTGACCACGTCGGAGACGTGGATGAAGTCGCGGGTCTGGAGCCCGTCGCCGTATATGACCGGCGCCTCGTTATTTCTCAGCGCCTCCAGGAATATCGGGATCACCCCGGCGTCGGCCCCGTCGGCGGACTGCCTGGGCCCGTAGACGTTAAAGAACCTCAGGCTCACGGTCACAAGGCCCATCGACTGCCGAAAGTGGTGGCCCAGATGCTCGCCCAGCAGCTTCACCGCCGCGTAAGGGCTGTCGGGGCTGGGCCGCAGATCCTCCCTATGCGGGGCCGGAAGGTCCCCGTAGACGGCGCTGGTGGAGGCGTAGACGAGCCTCCTCACCCCGTTCCTGGCCGCCAGCTCCAAGACGTTCAAAGTCCCCTGGCCGTTCACGTCCAGGCACAGCGAGGGCTCAAGCTGGCTTTGGGGGACCGAGGACATGCCCGCCAGGTGAAAGACCACCGCCGCCCCCCGCGTAAGCCCTTCCACCAGGACCCTATCCCGCACGTCCCCCCGGCAAAACTCCACCGCGCCCATGACCGCGGCCAGATTGGAGAGCTTCCCCGAGCTCAGGTTGTCGAGCGCCCGGACCCCTATCCCCAGCCCCACCAAGGCCTCGACCAAATGCGAGCCTATGAAGCCCGCCCCGCCGGTCACCAGCGCCGGCGAAAGGAGGCTATCGTTCCCTGAAACGGACAAACGGTTCCCCCATTCCCTAGCGGTCGTAGCCAAACCAGGCCGTCTTGAACCAGTGCTGGTCGATGAGATCCCTGAAGGCCGGCTCCAGCCTGGCCTCGCCCAACGATGGCCACAGTAGATTCGTTTGCTCGTCCACGGTATGGGCGAGCATCGGGATGAGGGCCTTTTTCCCCTCCGTCCAGGCCGCCCAGCGGGCCTTGGAGTAACGGCTCGAGCCAGGGCTCTCGCTCTCGGCCAACTCCCAGCTCCCCTCGGCGGACCTAAGCAAATATTCCCTGTCTTTTCTCACCAACAGGCTCATTTCCGAAAACAGCAGCCCCCTCTCGGCATGGATTAACGAGGCCAGGGTCACCCTCGGCCCCCGCACCCAGCCTGCCCCGGCCTCCGGGCCGGGCTCCTGGGCCGGCCCGGGCCCGGCCTCCGGCCCCGGCCCGGCCCGCGGCCCCTCCCGCGTGGCCGAAAGGGCCTCCAGGGCCGAGGTCAGGTAGAGGTCGGCGAGCCGGAAAAAGGCCATCTGATCGACCTTCGTGGGGTAGCCCGAGGCGGCCACCCGCCTGAACAGCGCGGCCAGCCGGTACTGGTACCAGGGCGGCAGGAGCTCGGGCTTGGCGGCGTTCACCAGGCGGCTCAGCTCCATCTTGACCGAGGTGCCGAAACGGTCCTGGAAACCGGCCGACATGAGCGTGGCCCCGGCCCCCGGCTCGGGGGACAGAAACTCCCGGTCCCCGGGGTTGGGCCAGCCCCAGGGCCTGGGCAGCGGCGTCCGGTCGGAAGCCAGGCCCAGCGAGGCGAGGCTCGGGGCCTCCCGCTCCGATTCCGACAAAAGGGCCAGGCCCGTCTCGAAGTTGACCAGGGCCTGCTCGAAGGCCTCCCGCGTGGACAGCGAGTCCGAGAAGACCATGTCGTCGGGCCAGTTGGGGCTGGTGGCCAGCAAGCAGTAGAGCGAAATGCCAAGGGCGAAGCGGTAATCGGGCTCCCTGGGCTCCAGGCTTATCAGCCTCCGGCAGATATCGACCAAAAGCCTGAGCCCGTGGTGCCGCAAACCGGGCATGTTCTCCGCGACCCGCCATACCTGGTCGGCCATCTTCCTTAGGTCGTCGATTTGTCCCGAGTTCGAGAGCAGATATTGGTTGAAGGCCGAGAAGGCCTCGGCGGTCAGCTGGCTTTTGGCCTCGAACCCGGGCGTGCCCAGTTCCATGAAGGCCAAATAGTCAAAGCCCCTGCGGAGCCAGGCCCCCGGCGTGTCGGGGTCCCGGCTGATGGCCAAAAGGGCCAGGCGATTGGACTCGGCCAACAGCTCCCCGAATTCCCCCTCGGCCTTGAAGGTGGATATCTTGAGGAGGATCCGGGACAGGGCCTGCAGATTGGTCAGCCGATCCGGGTCGAGCCCCGAGGCCAGCCGGTATTTTTCCAGGGCCAGATCCAGGACCGCGTTAATCCTAACCAAACGATCCTCTTGTTCCAAAAAACTTAAATAGGCCAGATCCGGGTAGATATTGAACTCCAAAAGCGAGCCCCATTCGCCAAAGGCGAGGTCCTTGACGGGACTGAGATCGACATAACGCTGGAATTTTTCCCCGGCGATCTTGAAATAGCTAAGCCAGACGCGATAATCGGACTGCCGCCCCGATCTGGCGTAATAATCCCGCCCCCAGGCGGCCCAGACCGAGACGTCGCCCGCGAATTTCTTGGTGATCAGCTGGTAGACGGAATCCTTGAGGCCCCAAAGGGCCAAAAGGGAGTCGTTGTCCGGGGCCAGAAGCTCGGCCTGATCGAGCTGGCTGGCCAGGGCCTTGAACTCAAACAGATCCAAGGGCATCTTCAGGGCCAGCTTGTACAGTTCCATGGCCTCCAAAAATAGCCCCTGGGCCTCTTCCCGGTTTTCCCTTTGGCTGGCGATGGTGGTAAGCCCCATGGCCCAGGCCTCCAAGACCTCGATTTTTTTCAGCTTTTGGGGCCCGAATTTGTCCGACGCGCCCCGCCAGGGCACCTCGAGCGGCATGGCCCCCCAGAGGGTCTTGAAATCCTCCCTGGCCACGGCCAGTTCCGTGTCCTCCTTGGCCCCGTCCCGCTTGGCCTGGATGAATAGGGCCCTTTCCTCCCAGAACTCCGGCCTGTGGCTGGGCTCCAGGTTTTCGGCCGCGTGGCGCTGATAAACCTCCCCCAGGGTCACTTCCCCCCGCCGCAAACGGCCAAGCCAGATCAGGTCGGTCAAATACGGGTCGGACAGGGCCGCCTTGGGCTCGGCCTCCCCCGAGTCAAAAAACTCCCTGGTCGATTTCTCGAACTCCAGACGGGCCGAGTGCCCGAAATGGGCCGTCGCCTCGGCCATGAGGTCGAAACGCTCCTTGGGGTCGGTGACGAAAAAACTCTTCGTCTCGGCCAAAACCCCTAGCCGCTTCCAGATCTCGGCCATCTCCGGCTTCTCGTAACCCGCCTGGAAGCACAACACCGTGGCCTTGTCCAGCTGGTCGCGATAGTCGTGGGTCAGATCCCTCTCGCCCGCCGACAATAGCGCCTCGTCCGTCAAACAGGCCTCCAGCGCCCCCGAGTCCCGGGGCCCCGGGACCTCGCCCCCCTGGGCCCAAAGGCACCCCGCCCCGGCCAGGATAAGCAAGCCGATCGCTCCCAATACGGTTCCAAAAATTTGTCTTATCGTTATTTTGCGAAAATAAAAATAGGACATGTCATTGAAGTTCCAATTATGTTAAAATAGTCCCCGTCAACGACGAGCCAAGTCGATCAAAAAACCTAAACTTAAATTTTACGGCAAAAGGCTCTCATTAAGGTCTCTTTGCGTTTTATTAAATTCCGTTAAAACTAATTATGGTCATTTCTTTAAGTAGCAATTAAACAATATATTTGATTTATTACAATCTTTAAGTCTACTATCAAGACAAATTTTCAGCTTTCATAGTATCATATCTTAGTAATGATGGGCAAGAATTACTGCCGGCTAGGCCTCCCCCGCCAAACAGCAATAACCGGGCCAATGCCCTCAGGCAAAAGTTGCCCGTGGGCTTTGGCCGAACCGAACGGTCAACCTTTCGGGGTTAGCCCCGAAAGGTTGACCGTTAAAGCCAACGGGCTAATTTTTAGCGCCACATATCATAAAACAGAGTCATTTTATCTTTATAAATTTACTTTTATCAAATAGGGCATACATATTCTCATATAAATTATATTTGCGCCCTATAAAAGGATTTATTATGAAAGATATTACCATAAAAACGGTCTATGGCATCGATTATTACTACTATGAGGAAACCGAGTTAATTGACGGCAAACCAACGGTGGTCAGGAAAAAACGCCTTGGCGCGGTCGAAGACTTGGCCGCAAAGATTAAGGTCCCGGCAATGCTGTCACGGAAAGAGGAGCTTTTCTCGGAAGAGTTTGAATTTGGGGCGGTCGCGCTTATGTACGATCTGGCCAAGAAGCTAAATTTGGTTGACATCATCGATCGCCATGCCACCAATGTCCGCACAGGCCCGTCGGTTGGCTCATACATGGTTGCCGTGGCCATATACTTGGCGGTCGCCCCATCGTCCTCGGGCGATCCCCAGGAGTGGTTCGAGAAAACGTGTCTGCCACTCATGACGGGCATCGGCGGCTTCAGGTTTTCGCTTCAAAACTTTTGGGCCAAGGCGAGCAAGATCGACAGGGATACCTTACGGGCCACCCTTTTGGGGAGAGTACCCGTGGACTCCATATGGTCCATTGACGAGGACATCCTATCCAGGGTGAAAGACATTTACGACATCGACGTTTCCAACGTGATTTGCTGCCCGACGAATTCCTTCGCCTACGTCGGCGGGAGGGATGATGGCAAACTCACCGCGCCCGGCGGTCACATGCCACAGGAAAAGAAACCTCACGTCGAGACCTTCTACATCGAGGTAAGTACGGATTATTGCATCCCCATTACCCATAATGGGGACCCAGGCGCCACGAATTACGCAGAGGAACTCGCCCTTCACGTGGATAGCCGCCAACGTTACTGTAAGCCGATTGTGGGTAAAACGAATACCGTCTTGCTGGTTCTTGATCGGGAAAATTTTTGCGGCGATGACGACATTAGGGTCCTGGTAAGCGGGAACGCCTTAAAAAATATACCAGCCGCGGAGAAAGATATTTACCACTACCTCGGCCTATTAAGGAAATCCCAGGCGGAAAGTTTATGGGCGGTCCCCAAAGGGGAATACGTCCCGCTGATTGGCGACCGGTTTACGGGACTGAGCGCCTATCGTATGGAGGTTGAGTTTTTTGGGCAACGGCTAACGGGCCTGATCTTCAACGACCCTGGGTTGAAGGAAAGACAAATTGAGGAAATAAAAATTAACGTCGAAAAAGCGAAGGCGAAATTACAAGACCTGGAAGAAGCGCTGACGAGACGGGCCAAGGGAGGGGACGCCGAAGGGACGGAGCCCACCGTTGAAAGCGTTGGCGAATGCGTCGAGAATATCCTGAAGGACGAATACGTGAAAGACATCCTCAAATGCGATATTTTCGAAAAAAACAAAAACGTGCTTCTGAAATATTCCACATCCGAACAATCATTGGAGCTAATCAGTCGCGATATTTTAGGCAAAACGGCGCTATACACTAACAGGCACGATTACTCAAACGAGGAAATAGTTGCGGCCTACCTAACCGCAAGGCATGTGGGGCAAGAGTTTGCCCGGATGGCAGACACCAAGCGCCTGAAGCCCCGGCAAAAGTTCCGTTGGACCGACAAAAGGATCAAGCTACATATTTTTACCTGCGTCCTCGCCTACCGCCTGCGCGCCCTTTTGATCAAAGACCTGGCCACGCAAGGCATTGACATCGGTATCGATCAATTGATAAGTGAAATGTCCGAGGTAAAGGCGGTCGAGACCGTTTACGGTGGCAAGGAGAGACCGGAAGTGGTTGCCACGCTGACGGGCGGGAGCGAACTGGCCCAGCGACTGGTGGAGCTATACCGGCTCAGGGAAAAGTATCTGGGTCATACGCTTTAAAGGGAACATTTAAAAAAGCGTGGCACCGCCTGCCAGGCGGTGCCATGCCCAATCTGCGCAAAGCTTACCCACTTTACGATAAAGTTTAATTTTTACTGCTCTTTTCCTAAAATTATGATCACTTTTTTTACATAATCCTTTTCTAACATCGTTACTTTATCGTTTAGCTCACTTGCCAATTCTTCAACGGTAGATATCGTAGATGTATTGACATCATTATCCAATATAAATTTAATTTTTGCATAGTAAGCTTCATATAGCTCTTTAACACGGCCCTGTAATATTTTCGTTTCGGCATTTAGGGCCTTTTTAACGTCACTCATGGTTACATCCTCCACGAAAATTTATAGCGGCCACAAAACCGGCTTGGACGGGATGCCTTTTTTTAACTCTTTTTGTAAAGCGCTGTCAACGGAAAAGCTTTCCAACCAACTTTCAAAGCGCCACGGCTCAGCCCGTAAAGCCGCGGCTTTACGGGCTGAGCCGATGTTTTTTTCGCAAGCGAAGCCGGTGGTCAGGGGGCCTTCTTGGCGGCGTAGTCCTTGACGTCTTCCTCGCCGAGTTTGAAGGCCTTAAGTATTTCGCGCTGGGTTTCGGTCAGCGGGGTCATGAGCGTTTTGCCGCCGGGCGCCTTGACCAGCCGAATTCTCTCCATCTCGGTCATGACGTTGTTTATGCCCCAGTCACGCTTTTTCATTAAATCCGCCAGTTTGTTGCCAATCTCTGAGACTACGGTTAGCGAAATGAAGGAACAAAACAGTTTGCCCTCGGTCGTGTCGCCATGCGGGGGTCCAAAATCCGTCATTTCCGCCGTATCTATGCGGTACATTACGTCGGAAAAGGATTTCTCGATCAAAGCTTTGCGGCGGTAGGCGTCCAGGACCCCGGCGAGGCCGAGGTCCGAGTTGGTTAGGAGGCAGGAGAAGCCGGCGTCCTTGACCGCCTCTTCCATCTTGCCAAGATCGCGCTTAAATATCGGGGAACCATCCCCATCGAGGGAAACCGATGGAAAGGCCCCGTACCGTTTAGGCCCTCGCCCAGGCGATTCCCTGAGCCGCGAGAGGGTTTGCTCCAGCGATTCGATGGAACGAAACAGATCCTCCCGTTCAAGGGCGGCCAATTCTGGCGAATGGTAAATATTCATGGTACACGCCGTTCCATGGAAGCGACCCTTATGCGAGACGGCATAGAGCCCAGGGGCGATGCGATTGCGCCTCGATAATATGCCGGCCCTCACCGGCTCTATGGCCGCCCGGGCCGTCTCTCCCCGGGGCGGAACCCCCAGGATGAAGGCATGGTTTTCCGCGGCCAAGGACTTGACGTTTGGGGTGGAGCAGAGGCTTGGGCCAAGAACGATCGGCGCGCCCGAAACGCCCAGCCCGGGATTGTGAGCCAGAATGTCCCGTGGGGGCAATTTGCCAACGATTGTGGCAGGGTAGGTGAGATAGAAGGCGGGAAGGCCGGAATTTTGGGAAAAAAAGCAGCCAAGGCCGAATCGGGGCGGGCGATCCCCGTCCCCGCCGCGGCCCCATTCGCCATCGATTACGTCTTTCGGGCATCGCGAAAAGACGGGTACGTGGTAGGCGAGGCACTTGCCCGGGGGATTTCTTTCGGCCCACTTCCCGAAAAACGACATCCGCTTGCCGGGGGTGACGGAGGCGAAGGGGCCAAGGGCCGCGCTTGGCCCCAGAGGCTCCGGCGACAGGGTGAACCCTTGGCGATAGTCGGGGAATCCCTCGAGGTCGTTGCCCCTCGCGGCCATGTATAGGGCCACCGTTTGGATGGGCTCGGGGGCCCCAAGGCACTCGTTAAGGATTTCGCCCAGGCCCAGGGAGGCCATGACGCGCCCAAACAGGAACTCGGCCCCGAAAGAGCGGATCGAGTCGCTCGCGGGCAGGATCGCGGGGTTTTCCTGGGAAGCGCCGCCCGCCTGCGGAAAATTGGGGTTTTGTTGGGAAGTTCCATAATATTCCCAGTACCTTGCGTTGGGAATAAGTTTGTTGGTCGTTAAATCCAGTTTCCCGATGTTTACCCTGTCGTTGGTGGGTTGCCCTTTCCCGTTTCGATAGGAGCGCAGGACCTTGTAGACGGCCGGGTAGGCGCCTGACCTGCGAACGACGACGCCTTTCGCCGGGACCGGCACTTGAACCTTCGGGTTAAGGGTCATGGTGGCCCTCCTGGTTTGATCCGCCCCCCCCGGAAGTGGTTATCGGCGATATCGGCAAGCGATATAGGCTTTTGGGGGGGGGGATATTTTCGTCTTTATTTTTGGGCAGTCGGGTTGGGGGCTTTTGAAAACGGGGGCATTCGCCGCCCGGGTATGGGTTTGGCGGCGAGGGCTTTGGGTTAGGCTTGGTTTCTGGCCACGAATATCCTGGCCTTCGAGGAGAAATCCAGGAGCGGCTCCAGGGGGACGAGGCCCGCGGCCTGGGTCAGCTTGTTTAGCTTGGCCACGGAGTCGGGCCAGATCTCCAAGAGGAGGTGGCCGCCTTGTTTTATGGCCGGCTTGACCGTGGAGATGAGCCGGGCGATGAGGTCGAGGCCCTCGGGGCCGCCCCTCAGGGCCAGCTTGGGCTCGAAGTTGGCCACGTCCGGGGACAGGGTGGCCATGTCGGCGTCGGGGATGTAGGGGAGATTGGCGCAAACGACATCGAAGGCCTTGCCGGAGAGGGGCTCGGCCAGGTTGCCCTGGCGGAAAAAGACCCGGTCCGCGAGGTTGTGTTTTTTGGCGTTTTCCTGGGCCACCTTCAGGGCCTCGGGGCTTACGTCGGTAGCCAAGACCCGCAGGGTTTGGTGGGCCGAGAGGAGGGCCAGGGCGATGGCCCCGGAACCGGTCCCGATGTCGGCGGCCAAGGGTTGGGCCGGGGCGGCGGGGGTTTCGTCCGCCGGCGCGGGGCTTTCGGGCGGGGCCTCGGGGTTGGCGAAGCCCTCGGCGTTGGGGGCGGTGTCGAGGCCCTGGGAGGGCTTTTTCTCGTCTTTGGTGCCCCTGCGCAGGAGCCTTAGGGCCTCGTCGACCAGGTGCTCGGTCTCGGGCCTGGGGATCAGGGTGGCCGGGGTCACGGCGAGATCCAGGCCGTAAAATTCCTTATGGCCAAGGATGTAGGCCACGGGCTCGTGGGAGCCCCGGCGGCGGACCAGTTCCCGGTAGGCGGTTATCTCCTGGGGGGTGAGGACCCGCTCGAAGTTCACGTAGAGGTTGACCCTGTTTAGCTTGAGGACGCGGCTAAGGAGCAGCTCGGCCTCAAGCCTGGGGCAGGAGGGGTCTTTTTTCGCGAGATAATCGGTCGTGGTGACCAGGATCTCGGCCACGGTCCAGGAGCGTTCAGCCATTCGATAAGCCCGAGTTGGCCAAAAGCTTGGCCTGAAAATGGATGCCGATTTGGGTGATGAGCTCGGTGAGGTCACCGTCCAGGATTTCGGCTAGCCGGTAGAGGGTCAGGCCTATGCGGTGGTCGGTGACCCGCCCCTGGGAATAATTGTACGTGCGAATCCGTTCGCTGCGGTCGCCGGTGCCGACCTGTTCGCGGCGCTCGTCGCTGATTTTTTGCCTCTGCTCCATGTTGGCCTTGTCCATGAGCCTCGCCCTTAGGATCTTTAGGGCTTTATGCTTGTTTTTGAGCTGGGATTTCTCGTCCTGGATGGCCACGACGAGGCCAGAGGGCAGGTGGGTGACCCGGACGGCGGAGTCGGTGGTGTTGACGCTTTGGCCGCCTGGGCCCGAGGAGCGGTAAACGTCGACCCTGATGTCCTCGGGCCTGAAATCCACGTCAACCTCCTCGGCCTCTGGCAGGACGGCCACGGTGACGGTCGAGGTGTGGACCCGGCCCTGGGACTCGGTGGCCGGGATCCTCTGGACCCGGTGGACCCCGCTTTCGTACTTTAGGTTGCTGTAGACCCCGTCGCCCTCGATGAGGAATATTATTTCCTTGAAACCGGCCCCGGGCCCGCTGGAGGGGTTGGAGCTCAGGGTCTCGCAGCGCCAGCGCTTGGTCTCGGCGTAGCGGCTGTACATGCGAAAGAGATCGGCCGCGAACAGGGCCGCCTCGTCGCCGCCGGTCCCGGCCCTGATCTCCAGGATGGTGTTCTTCTCGTCGTTGGGATCCTTGGGCAGCAAAAGGGATTTCAGTTCCTGGCTGGCGGTCTGGAGGCTCTCGCCGAGCTCGTTTAGCTCGCTCTGGGCCATCTCCCTTACCTCGCCGTTGGGGTCGGCCAGCAGGGTTTTGGTCCCGACGATATCGTCCTCGATTTTCCTTAGCCTATGCCATACCTCCAGGATGCGGCCCAGCTCGGCGAAACGCCTGGCCGAGGCGGCGTAGGCCTTCTGGTCGCGCACCAAATCCGGGCTCTGGAGCTCTTGCTCCAGGGACGTGTAGCGGGTTTCGAGTTCGCTTAATTCCGTTGCATCGAAAGACATGGCAGATCCGTGAAAATTATTTTGTGGTCCGTTAAATCACCAAATTGGCTGGGTTCCGGGCGGGCCTGGCCCGATGGGCTAGGCGCCGGGGGCTGTTTTGCCGGGCAAGACGGCCGTAAGGGACCTGAAGGCCACCTCCAGCATGGAATCGTCGGGCTTGCGGGTGGTCAGGCGCTGCAGGAGGAGCCCCGGCCAAACCATGGCCCGCCATACCGGCCCCGAGTTCGGCCTGGAGGCCAGTTTGGTGACCTCGTAGGCCATGGCCGCCAAAAGCGGGGTAAGCAAAATCTTTATCCCCACCCCGGCCAAAATCCTTGGCACGCGGCTTAAGCCGTCAAAGGAAGGCAGGAGGGGAAAGACAATGGCGAAAAAGAGTAAGCTGGCCGCCAAGACCAAAAAAAGGAAGGCCGTGCCGCAACGGCGGTGCCAGGTGGGGAAGGCCTTGGCGGAGCTTGGCTCCAGCGGGAGCCCGGCCTCGTAGACGTGTATGGCTTGGTGTTCGGCGCCATGGTAGGCGTAAACCCTTGCTATGTCCGGAATCAGCCCGATCAGGTAAATATAGGCCAGGAATATCCCGAACTTTAACAGGCCGTCCAGTAGATGGAAGAGAAAGGTCGACTCGTCGAAGCCGCCAATCTGGCCCAGCCAGAAGCTCAAGACGTGCGGCAAGGCCACGAAAAGGACCACGCCCAGGCCTATGCCCACGGTCAGCCCGAGCACGATCTCCAGGGTATGGGACTTCTTGGCCTCGGCCCCGGGCTTCGCCTTGGCCAAGTCCGGGGCCTCGGGCGGGGAAACGATGCCGTTTTTGGCGTCCTTTAGGGCTTTTTTCTCGGCCTTTTTGGCTTTTTCTTGCTCCTCTATGCTGGAGACGGCAACCTCGGTCGAGTAATTTAGAGCCTTGATGCCCAGAACCAGGGACTCGAGGAGGACCGCGAGGCCGCGGAGGAAGGGGTACTTCCAGGGCGCCCGGCGGTTCCAGGCCTTGTGGGGCTTGGTCTGGCCGGTAATGCCACCGTCGGGTTCCCTGACCATGACGGCCCAGCTGTCGCGGCCCCTCATCATGACCCCCTCGATGACCGCCTGGCCCCCGACGTTTTTCTGGGGCTCGGGCTGGCCGTCCGCGACCCCGGGGGGCGCGGGAGGGGCGTCCCCGGGGGGCGCCGATTGGGCGCTTAAAACCGCGTTGGGTAAAACCAAAAGAGCTTTTTTCAAAGCTCTTTCAATCCAGGTCGTCATTGGGGATACAGCCTCGGGTGTCGCGTTCGGCCTACGGGGCTTACTTCTTTTTCTTGGAAGTCGGCTTCGGGGTGTTGGCGTACTTGCGCTGGAAGCGCTCGACGCGGCCGGCGGTGTCGACGAGCTTCTGCTTGCCGGTGAAGAAGGGGTGGCAAGCCGAGCAAATCTCGACCTTGATGCCGTCCAGGACCGAACCGGTGGTGAACTCGTTCCCGCAGGCGCAAACGGCGGTAATTTCCTTATAGTTGGGGTGAATTTCTTTCTTCATAGCCATCCCGCCCGCATGGGGCGGCCTCCTGGAGCCAAGATATCGCCCGCGGGCCAGGCCCCCGAGGGGGGCGTGGGCGGGCCGGGTAGGGAAAGTCCATCGGCCAGGGCTAACCTATGCCAATAGCGCAATCTATAATTTAATCACCCAAACCTTGGTTTGTCAATACGTGATTTTGGAAAAATTTTTAATTTTGGGGCGTACATGGTTTTATCGGCGGGCTGGGGGTTTCGGGGCGTCGCTTTGGGCATGGTTATTTGGCGGCCAAAATTTCATCGATTGCCGCTGTCATTATGATATAGTGAAACGTAACCAGCATGGACGCATACATTGCCCAATATTTTAATAACGTGGCTGCCGGCTGAGGCAAAAAAAGACGACCGGGCCAAAAGGCGCCCGGTCGCGGGGGGGGCGAAAGCCCAGGCGGGTAGGGGGGACCCCTACCAGCGGGCCCTCATGTGGTAGAGGATATCGACCTTGAGCTCCTCGGCCTGGGTGAAGATCAGGGCCCGCTCGGCCTTGACGTCGCCGACGAACTTTTGGTCCTTGAGGCTGGGCAGGTTGATGTCCACGGAGAGCATGGCCGCCCTGATGGAGGCCTCGAGGATGATGGCCGCGACGCCGCAGTCGCTGATGGCGCCCTTGTTGCCGAAGGGGGCCAGCTTGTGGGCCTCCTTCATGAGCTCGAGGCACTTGCGGCAGACGTTAAGGGGGGCCAGGGTGGCCTTTTGGCCGGCGGCCTGGATGGCCTCGCCCCGGGCCTTTTTCTGCTCGTCGGTGTCTTTGGGCAGCTTGAAGGTGGCCATGTACTCGTCGAAGGCCTGGATGTCGGCCAGGGTCATGGCCTTTAGGGCCTCGATGCCGTCCATGAAGGTCTTGAGGATGGCCTCGTTTTGTTCCTGGTACTCCTCGTAGCCCTTCTTGCCTTTGGTCAGGCTGGCCACCATCGCCCCCATGGAGGCGCCTAGGGTGGCCACCACGGCCGAGACGTTGCCGCCGCCGGGCACGTGGGCGTTGGAAGCGGCCACCGCGAGAAAATCGTTTATGCTCATGTCGTAGCTAATGTTGTGGGACATAGTGTCTCTTTCCTCTCTCTTGTTGCCAAGGGGCGATCGTTTGCGCGCCCCGGCCTTGGGCGGCCGGGGCCAAGGGTAACCATTTAGGCTAACCGTTTGTGGTTATGGGGGATTTTAAGCCTAAGGGCGGGCCCTTGGGGCGAGCCCTTGGGGGCGGGGGCTAGGCGAGGCCCTGAAGCTGGATGGCCTTCAGAAGGTTGCTCATGATGATGCTGGTGGTCAGCGAGCCCACGCCGCCGGGAACCGGGGTCAGGAAGGCGACCACGTCGGCCGCGCCCGGCTCGACGTCGCCGATGATGGAGTTGTCGGGGAGTTGGTTGATGCCGGCGTCGATGACGATCTGGCCAGGCGACAGCATGCTGACCTTGACGAGGCCAGGGCTTCCGGCGGCGGCCACGACGATCTCGGCGGCCTTGCAGATCGCGCCCATGTCCACGGTTTTGGTGTGGCAGACCGTGATGGTGGCGTCGCGCTTAATCAGGAGGCTGGCCAGGGGACGGCCGACGGTATCGCCCCTGCCGACCAGGGTCACCCTCTTGCCCTTGAGCTCGACCCCGCTGCGCTGGATCAGCTCGATGCAGGAAAGGGGCGTGGCCGGGACCAGGGCCAGGTGCTCCTGGCCGCCCAAAAGGTAGCCGCGGTTGACCGGGTGGACGCCGTCCACGTCCTTCTTGGGGTCGAGGCGGTTCATGACGTTTTCTTTTTGGATGTGCTTGGGCAGGGGGAGCTCGACCAGGATGCCGTGCACCTTGGGATCGGCGTTCAGCTCGTCGATCAATTTCACTATTTCCCCTTCCGTGACCTCGTCGGGGCGGACGTGGATCTCGACCTGGATGCCGAGCTTGTCCCCGATTTTTTGTTTCGACTGGGCGTAGACCCTGGAGGCGTCATCACCGCCGGCCAGAACGACCGCCAGTTTTGGCTGTATCCCTTTGGCCACCAAATCTTTGACTTTGGGGATGAGTTCTTCGCGAATGGCGTTGGCCACCGGTAGGCCTTTGATGATTTGTGCCGTCATTTTAGCTCCTTATAATAGGGTTGATATGCCTAGCCCTCTTCAGGCAGGCCAGGGAATTTTTAGGGGGTTTTGTTTTGCTGAGATAGCGAAGGGGGTCAATTTGTTTCGAGATAGCAGTTTACTAGAGAAAGGCATTTTTGTCAAAATTAGCTGACAAGATATGCCTTGTGGTAGAATGATATCGGCTTGGGACGGGGGGCGCCCCCCGGGGCCTGGGTGGCTCCGATCAATGCGCCCCGCGGGTAATCCGCGTCAGGCCGCGTCCATGGGTTTTCCTTGGCCGGGTAGCCTTTGGCCGTCGGCATTATTTATCATTTTTGGCACTTTACCATGATCCGCTACTTTTGCCAAACATTATATTTAGCCGTTTTGTGCGCGACCCTTTCGGCCGGCTGCGTGGCCCTGGCCTCCGGGCCCGATCCGGGCGTTTCGGACTTTCCCGGGGACGGCGCCCTGCGGGCCGAGGTCTGGGGCCTGGCCGGCTGGCTGGGCCCGGCCCAGGCCCGTTCCGCCGGGGACCAGCCCTCGGGGGATCTCTATTGGCGGGAGGCCTTCGTGCCGGCCGGGGAGGGCGCGCCCCCCTTGCGGGTGGCCATGGGCTTTTCCGACGGCCTCTCGGCCTGGCCCATGGCCCTGGAGGTCGAGTGCCAGGGCGAGGGGCCGGACGGCGCCCCGGCCGTTTTCACCGTCCGGGACGCGAGGCCCTTCGGCCGGGACAACCAAACCCTGAAAAACCCGGTAGGCGGGCCTGGGGATCCCGGGGAGGGCCAAAGGGTCCTGGAAAACTGCCTGGCCCAGGCCAGGGCGGGCCTGTCCGCGGGCCCCTATTTCGAGCCATTCGAATGGGAGGAGCTCGAGCCCGGCCTGTGGCGGGCCAGGACGGCGGCCAGGTACGGGCCCAGGCTGGGTCCCAAGGAAATCATGCTGGTCAGGGCCTCGCCGGACCGTTTCAGGCTGGCCCCCTACCATGAGTCAGAGCGGGACGACTGGAAGGACGCCCCGGGCACCATCCGGGCCTGGGCCAAAAGGCTCCCGGACTCGCCGTTTTTGATAAACGGCGGGCAGTATTACCCCAACAGGGGCTACATGGGCACCCTGAGGCGCCAGGGCAAGGACATCGGCGGCCCGGCCCACAAGACCTTCAAGGGCTTTTGGGTCCAGGACCCCCTGCCAGGGGGCCCGGGCCTGCCGCCCGCGACCCTGGTCGACAGGGAGCTCGAGGGCGGGGGGGACCTGGGGCCGGACGGTTACGGGACGGTCATCCAGAGCTACATGGTCCTTGACGGCCTGGGCCGGGTCAGGGTCAAGACATCCGAGCGCCTGGCCAGCCGGGCCGTCCTGGGCTTTGACCGCGAGGGCCGGGTCGTTTGCGTCGCCGCCCTTGGGGCCATCACCATGTCGGATCTGGCCCTCCTGACCTCGAAGCTCGGCCTCGTCTCGGCCCTGGGCTTGGACGGGGGCCTCGAGACCCAGCTGGCCTTCAACGGCAAAAACGGCATCGAGGTCCGGCTGGGCAAGTACGCCAACAATTTCCTGGGCAATTTCCTGGTCGATGACCTAAACCCCTCCCTCCCGTCGGTCATAGCCTTCGAGCGGCTCCCGGGGCCCGCGGGGGCGCCGGTCGCCGGGCCGTAGAAGTCCGGTCCGTGGCCTTGCCGCGGGGCCCCGGCCGATCGGCCGGGGGCCGGGGGCGGAAGAATTACAGCAAAAATATCTAAAGATCTTGTATAATAACCATTAACGAAGCAAGTCGATTTTGGGCAAGCGCTATCGTGCCCAGAATCATGCGCTTTTCTCTATAGGGAAGGCTCTGAGCATAAGGGATGGGCCTTTTTTCATGCAAGGGTTTCCGCCCACCGTTTAACCAAAGCCAAGGAGACGCAGTTGTCAGCCGCAAGCGCCAGGGAGGTATTGATCTTCACCTCCACCCCCAACGAGTTTCGCTCCGTGAGGGAGCGCGTGGGGCGGGAAGCCTTCGATAGGATTTCCTGCTCGGTCATCGATTGCGGCCCCGGGAGGATCCACGCCTCCTTTTCGGCGGCCAGGGAACTGGTCCCCAGGCTGGCGGAGGATAGGCGGCCGGTCGCCGTGGTCGGCACCGGGACCGCGGGCTCGCTCTCCATGGCCCTCAAGCAGGGCGACGTCATAGCCTCGAACGCGGCGGTCATATCGGACTGGCGCATGGAAAACGGCGACGAGGTGACCGTGGGCCCATACGGCTGGTTCGATTACCGGGCGCCGGGGCCGGAGCAGGTCAGGAAAATGACCATCGAGTGCCAGGACGATCTCGTGACCGGCTTCATGGGGAAGCTGCCCGGGGGGGAGGGGGGCTTTTTGCGGGGCAACCTCCTGACCTCGGAGGCCTTCGTCAGCGGCAAGGACCATAAGCTGAGGCTCGGCTCGCTTTTCGGCTGCCTCGCCTGCGACATGGAGAGCGGCGTCTATGGTTACGTGGGTAACCGTTTGGCCAACGTGCCCTGGTTTAACCTGCGGGTCGTGGCCGACACGCTCGACGATACGCTGAGCGATTATTTCGTCAAGGAGCGGGACATGACCGAGATCCTGGGCCGCAAGGTGGTTGAGGCGCTTAAGGTGTTCGATTCGTCGTTGGCTTAGCCGCGACGATGGTGGTTGGATTGTGGTTGGATTGTGGTTTCCTTTGACCGGGGCGGTTTGGCGCCGCGGGGATTGTCGTCCTAGCAAGGCTTTACGTTGGTAACCTTAACCTCGGCGATTATTTATAGAGTAGTCGCTTAATTGTTTGCGATTATCAATAAAGTAGTCGCTTAATTGTTTGCGATTATTAATGGAGTAGTAATGGAAGTCAAAATGATTATTGTTTGATTGATTGCCTATACCATATTGTTTATGTTGATTATTTTGGAAAAAGGTTGGTATTTGTTTGGGAAATAAATTGTCTATTGGTGAAAAAAGATAAAAGGGTGTAAGGGAAGTGTTAAAAAATTATAAATATTTTGTGTTTTAATTTAAGGGATTGGCTTGCGTAACTTTATACTTTGCTGAATATATCCGTATTAAGGTTCAATTAAGGTTCAATCTTGGCTGGATGTATTTGACTTACAATATGGTATTTGACGCAATTCAATGACTAGATTTTTTGCTATATTTATGTTATAGAAGAATATAGTAAAATTTATTTTGAGGTTTAATCGCATCAAAGGAGGATGAGGTGCCTTTACGACTGGTCAGTCAGGACATAGTGACCATGGACGTTGGTGCCGTGGTTAACGCGGCCAACACGCAGTTGGCCATGGGCGGCGGGGTTTGCGGCGCCATTTTCAGGGCGGCGGGGGCCAGCGAGTTGTCCCAGGAATGCCAGGCCATAGGTGTCTGCAAGACGGGGGAGGCGGTCATCACGGGGGCCTACAAGCTCCCGGCGAAAAAAATCATCCACACCGTGGGACCCGTTTGGTACGGGGGAAAGTCCCGTGAGCCGGAGCAGTTGGCCTCAAGCTACCGGAGCAGCCTTAGGCTGGCGAGGCAAAACGACCTCGACTCGGTGGCCTTTCCCCTCCTCTCGGCCGGGATTTTCGGCTACCCCAGGAACCTGGCCGCCGAGGTGGCCGTCGAGGCCATAGGGAACTACCTGACCGAGGACCCGGACATGCTGGCCTATTTGATCATCCTGGGCCCGAAGGGCGAGTTCGTGGACAACGACTTGCTCGCCAACATCTATAAAATCGATGCCCTGGATCACGGCCCGGACGAAAAGCCTTTCGACGAGCAACTGGGCACCCAGATAGCCAACATGATGACGGCCAAGGGCGTAAAGCAAAGCGAATTGGCCGCGAGGTCCAACCTTAGGAACGTGGAGCTTAGGAATATCCTCTACGGGGCCGAGGCCGACCAGCCGACCCTGCTTTCCATCGCCATAGGGCTTGAGCTCGGCAAGGACGACATGGCCTCCCTTCTGGCCTACAAGGGCCAGTGGCCGGCCGGCGACAAGCGCCTCCAGCTGGCCACGTTCTTCATGGAGAACGGCAAGGGTGACATCCACAAAATCAACCTGAACAATTTCGCCCTGGATTTCGAGTCCCTGCCCTAGCCGCCCCCAGAGGCGAGGCCGGCCTGGATGCCAGCCAAAACGACCCCGGACCCTGCGTCCGGGGTTTTTTTTGGGCCCGCGGATGGGGGAAGTTTTAGGTTAATGGCTGATATCGTTAAACAAAGTTGGTATCATTAGGCTAGAAATAAAGTTTTGCAATGCATAAATAGACAAGATAAAATAATAGCGGGGGTTTTAGGGGAAGGAAGAAAGGCTGGTCTGACGTTGGGCAAGGGCCGTTTGATGTGGAGGCGCGAGAAATCCATGAACGTGAAAGAAATGCGGCGGTACGGGAACTATTTGATGGCGAGCTTGGCCTGCGCCTCCCTCCTCGGGGTGGTTTGGGCGATCTACGTTTTGATCCCGAAGGTTGAGCCGAGTCCCAAGGACCTGGAGCCCGAGGTGATGGAATACCTGGCCGACTTTCGGGCCATCCCGGGGGTCACGGCCGGGGAAGTCAGGGACATCGAGGGCCTGAGGGGCAGGAGGCTGGTATTCGGGACGCTCAGGAGCGGCAAGGCCTTCGAGGGGGCCGAGGGCAAGGCCGGGGGATTTTTGATCCAGCTGATCGAGGCCTTGTCGGGCACGTTCGGGCTTGAGATAGGGCACGTTTTCATGGGCCCGGACGATCTGGAGCGGGGGCTTAGGGACGGGACGGTGGATCTGGCCTGCGAACTGGAGGGCAGAAGGGGATGGGGCCTCATCAAGACCAAGAGCCCGATATTCAAGAGGCAGGTGACGGTCTTCAGGAAAAACCTGGCCGGGCAGGGCGAGGGGGCCTTGGCCCTGGGCAACGGCGAGGGCCAGGGGGAGGATGGGGAGCCCGTCCGCTACGGGTTTTTGGAAAACTCGACCGTGATGGGCATGGTCCTGGGGACGGACTCCCAGGAAGTCCTTCCCGTGTACTACAAGGACTTTGAGTCGGCGGCCGAGGGCCTTTTGGCGGGCGAGGTGGAGGCCTTTTACGATGAGCCCAACGCCTTCGTGTTTTTTGGCAGGCTAAGGGAGATAGAGGGGAAATATTTCTTCCCCCAAGTCGATAGTTATAATTACCTGATGACCGGCGACAAGTCACTGGCCTCCATCATAAGCGTCGCGCAGAAATTCCTGGACGCCGGCGGGAGCGAGTATCTATTTAACCTCCACGATTTTAGCCTCGAGGAGTACCGGAAGATATATTTCGAGAAGGATTTGTCCCCGGGCCAGATGGCTTACCTGAAAAGCCTACGGGCCATGGGTAAACCCATCAGGGTGGGCATGGACCCCGATAACTACCCGGTCAGTTTTTACAACGCGAGGAGCGACCGGTACGAGGGCCTGGCCCCGGACGCCCTGGAAATGCTGGAGTCGTTCACGGGCCTGAGATTCGAGATGGTCAACCCCGGCGGGGACGACGACGAGGGGGTCGATACCCTCCTGGGAAGCGGCGAGGCCGACATGGCCACGAGCGTCCACTACCACCCGCGCGACTCGGTCGATTTCATCACCGGCAAGGTGCCCCTGAGCGTCGATCGCTACGCCCTGATCGGGAAAGGCCAAACGCCGGAGCTGTTTATCAGCCAGGTGCCTTACGTCCGGGTGGGTTTGGTCGACGTCCACAATTATTCCAGGGTCTACAGGGCCAGGTTCTCGGACCCCCATAACGTGACCGAGTTCGCGACCATGGACGAGGCCAAGAAGGCCCTGGACAAGGGCGAGGTCGATTACATAATGGCCTCGATAAATTTCCTGCGCAAGCTGACCAACTTCAACGAGGAGCCTAACTATAAGCTGGCCTTGGTTTTTTACGACGAGCAGCTGTCGTATTTTCATTTCGCGGCCAGCAAGCCGGAGCTTCGGGACCTGATGGACGAGGCCATGGGCTTCGCCGACATGGGGAGGCTCAGGACCCAGTGGGGCAACAAGACTTTTAACTACAGGCAAATGTTTTTAAAGGACGTTATGCCCCTTTGCGTCATATTCGTCGCCCTCCTACTGGGTTGGTTAGTGGCCCTGATCCGCATGAACCTAAGAAACCGCAGGCTAAACGAAAACCTGGGGTTATTGGTGGCGGTCAGGACCGGGGAGCTGGTCAAGGCCAAAAACGAGCTGGATTACGAAAAGGGCCTCCTGAGCAAGATCCTGGACTCGTGCCCGGTCAGCCTGATAATCGCCAAGGACGACGACATAGTTTTCATAAACCCCTTCGCCATGGACTTTTTCGGGAAAAAGGTCGGCGACCGCTGGTCGGACTCGTTTTTGGACGAGGGGATGGCCAAGGAATACCTGGACATCCTGGCCTGCGGGGGCTCCTGCAACTGGAAGCCGATCAGCCTCAAAAAAGCCGACGGCGATATCTGCGACGCCCTCCTGAACTGCTTTTCCTGCGACTTCAAGGGCCAGCTCTCTTACGTGTACTGGCTGACCGACGTGACCGAGCTCAGGAAAAAGGCCATCGAGCTGGCCGAGGCGAGGGAAATAGCCGAGAATAGCTCAAAGTCCAAGAGCGAGCTCCTGGCCAACATGAGCCACGAGATCAGGACGCCCATGAACGCCATCCTGGGGCTCTCCCAGCTGACCCTGGACACCAAGCTGGACGAGGTCCAGAGGGATTATTTGGAGAAAATAGTCGGGGCCACGGCCTCGCTTTTGGGCATAATTAACGACATACTGGATTTCTCGAAGATCGAGGCCGGCAAGATCTCCATGGAAATCATCCCCTTCAGCCTCGAGGAAACCCTGGAGAAGACCGTGGACCTGTTCGTTTTCAGGGCCAGGGAGAAGAAACTCGAGCTCATCCTGTCCGTCGACCCCGAAACCCCGACGAGGCTCATCGGCGACCCCCTGAGGCTGGGGCAGGTGATCAACAACCTGATGGGTAACGCCATAAAATTCACGGCCAAGGGCAGCGTCGAGCTCGCCGTCCGGCCGGTCCCCGGGGACGGGGACCCCACGAGGGTCGGCCTCGAGTTCTCCGTGATCGACACGGGCATCGGCATAGAGGAGGAGCAGCGGGGCAAGCTGTTTCAGGCCTTCACCCAGGCCGACTCGTCCTTCACCAGGCGCTACGGGGGGACGGGCCTGGGGCTCAGCATAAGCCGCGGCCTGGTCGAGCAGATGGGCGGGAGGATCTGGGCCGAGGGCGAGCATGGAAAGGGCAGCCGGTTCGCCTTCACGGCCACCTTTGGCCTCGAAAGCGGGGAGACTTACGGGGCGACGGAGGCGGCCAGGGCGCCGTTTAAGGGCCTCAGGGTTTTGGCCGTCGATGATTACGAACCGGCCCTAAGGGCGCTTTCGAAAGACTTAAGGGATCTGGGCATCGAGGTGACCGAGGCGACCGACGCCCAGGAGGCCCTGGCCCTGGTCAAGGGCCCCCTGGGGGAGAGCCTGACCGCCGCCATCGTCGACGCGGACATGCCGGGCCTGGGCGGCTTTGGCCTCGCCTCCGAAATAGCCAAGATGCCCGGCCCCAAGCCACGGGTGATACTGACCGCCGCCCAGGACGCGGCCAAGCTTAGGGCCAGGGCCAAAAAACCCGGCGGGGCCTTGGTCCTGGCCAAGCCGGTCACGGTCAGGGGGCTTATCGGGAGCCTGGGCGAGGCCCTGGGCCTCAAGGCGGCCCCCAAGGGGACCGGCGACGGCCGGGAGGCCGGGGCCAAAGAGCTGGCCGGCCTCGAAAAAATCAAGGGGGCGAGGATTCTCCTGGTCGAGGATAACGAGGTCAACCAGCTGGTCGCGACCAGGATACTGAACAAGGCGGGCTTTTCGGTCCAGGTGGCCGGGAACGGCCTGGAGGCCGTGGAGATGGTCAAGGGGCGGGATTTCGACCTGGTCCTGATGGACATCCAGATGCCGAAAATGGACGGGCTCACGGCCAGCAGGGCCATAAGGGAGGTGCCGGAACTGGCCGGGCTCCCCATCGTGGCCATGACCGCCCACGCCATGAGCGGCGACAGGGAGGCGAGCCTGGCCGCCGGCATGAACGACCACGTGACCAAACCCATAAACGTCAAGGAGCTGTTCGGGGCCCTGGGCCGCTGGATAGACCCCCAAAAAATCCCCAGGGAGGCCAAAAGCGCCTAAAAAAAAGGGCCCGGCCCGTGAGGCCAGGCCCGTGCGGTCAATCAGGATCGTAGAGCGGGCCCTGGTTCACGGCCTTGGCCCCGATGTCGGTCCGGTAGTGGGCCCCCTCGAACTTTATGGCCGAGACGGCCTTGTAGGCCGTGTCGATGGCCTGGCCTATGGTGTCGCCGAGGCCGGTGACCCCCAGGACCCGGCCCCCGTTGGTCAGGGGGGTCTCCACCCAGCTCTCCGTCCCGCCCGTGACGACCTTGCGGGGCACCTTCGAGACGCCGGCCTCGAAGACGATGGCGTCGGGCATGGCGTTGGCCTCGTCCAGGCCGGTTATGGCCTCCCCGGTGGCGTAGGGGCCGGGGTAGCCCTTGGAGCTCATGACCACGCAGACCGAGTAGCGGTCGTGCCATTGGAGGTCGATCTCGTGGAGGGTCCCGTTGGCGGCGGCCAGGAGGGTTTTGGCCAGATCGCCCTTGAAAAGGGGCATCAGGGCCTGGGTCTCGGGATCGCCGAAGCGGGCGTTAAACTCCAGGAGCTTGGGGCCGCTCAGGGAAACTATGAGCCCGGCGTAGAGGAGCCCGCGGAAGGGCGTGCCCTCGGCGGCCAGGCCCTCCACGGCGGGCCTCATGATGGTCTCCATGATGATCTTTTCCAGTTTCGGGGTACACAGGGGGGCCGGGGCGTAGGCGCCCATGCCGCCGGTGTTGGGCCCGCGGTCGTTATCGAAAATGGGCTTGTGGTCCTGGGCCGAGGGCAGGGGGAGTAAGGTCCGGCCGTCGGTTATGACGAAAAAGCTAAGTTCCTCGCCGGCCAGGTACTCCTCGACTATGATGCGGCTGGCCGACTCCATTTTCGAGAGCTCGGCCAGGGCCGCCTTGGCCCGCTCGAGGTTGCCGCAGACGAAAACGCCTTTCCCCGCCGACAAGCCGTCGGCCTTAAGGACGATGGGGTAGGAGGCGTCCTTTATGTAGTTCTTGGCCTCGGCGGGGTCGTAGAAGACGGCGTAGTTGGCGGTGGGGAGGTTATGCCGGATCATGAAATCCTTGGCGAAGACCTTGGAGCCCTCGATCTTGGCCGCCTCGGACGAAGGGCCGAAAACGTCCAGCCCCAGGTTCCTGAGGGAATCGGCCAAGCCAAGCACCAGCGGGAGCTCCGGGCCGATGACGGTCAGATCCGGCCTCATGTCCTTGGCCAGGGCCGTAAGGCCCTCCACGTTATCGACGGCTATGGGTTTGACTTCCCCCAGCTCGGCCAGGGCCGTGCTACCGGGGGCCGACATCAGTGTGACCTTTGGGTTTTTTCGTAGCTGCCAGGCCAGGGCGTGTTCCCGGCCACCCGATCCGATCAATAGTACTCTCATAAGACACCACGGTAACCAACTTGGGCCCGAATGAATCCCCCGTTGGTTTTTTGTTTTATTCGTATCGAAGATTATCGCTATGGTCAGCGCGAAAGAGAATCAAATAATCGCGGTCATGCCATCGGGTGCGTCAAAAGACGCAAATATGCCATTCGCGCTAAGGCCCCCGCCTAGGCGGGGGCCTTAGCCCAAAACGATTTCCTTGGCCAGTTCCAGGGCCTTGTCCAGGCCGGACACGTCGGGGCCCCCGGCTTGGGCCAGATCGGGCTTGCCGCCGCCCTTACCGCCCACGGCGGGGGCGATCTTGGAGACGAGCTCGCCGGCCTTGTGCTTGCCGATTTGATCCTTCCCGACCATGACCAGCAGGAGGGCCTTTTTGTCGGCGCCCTCGGCGGCCAGGACCACGACGGCCTTGGGTCCCAGGGCGTCCCGGACGGCGTCGCCGATCTCCCGCAGATCCTTGGGGGCCTCGGCCTGGACCCGGGCGGCCAGAAAGGAGAGCCCGTCGCCCTTGACGGCCTTTTTGGTCAGCTCGGAGGGGTTGAAGGCCCGCTCGACCTTGGCCGGGCCCTTTTCCAGTTCCCTGACCCTGGCCTGGAGTTTTTTGATCCTCTCCAGGAGCTCGGAGGGCGGCGATTTCATGAATTGGCAGAGCTCCCGGCTTTGCTCCCTCTGGCCCTGGATCTCCAGGATGGCCTCGCCGCCGGTCAGGCACTCAAGCCTCCTGACCCCGGCCGAAACGGCCGACTCGGAGACTATGATAAACGTGCCCAGGGCCCCGGTGACGGAGGCGTGGGTCCCGCCGCAGAGCTCCCTGGAGGGGCCCATGGTCACCACCCGGACCTCCTCGCCGTAGCGCTCCTCGAACAGGGCCATGGCCCCCGAGCGGACGGCGTTGTCCATGCTCATGAGGTCGGTCGAGACGGTGAAATCGGCCCGGATGTCGGCGTTGACCAAAAGCTCGATTTTGTCTAGCTCGGCCGGGCTCACGGCCTTATCGTGGGTGAAGTCGAAACGCAGCCGGTCGTGGGCCACCATGGAGCCGGCCTGGCGGACGTGCTCGCCCAGGGTCAGCCTCAGGGCCCGGTGGAGAAGGTGGGTGGCCGTGTGGTTGGCGGCGGTGGCCTTTCGCCTCTTTTCGTCCACGGTCAGGGTGGCGGCCCGATCGGGCCTTATCTCCCCCCTCTCGACCAGGCCCTGGTGGAGGAAAAAGCCCGAGCCCGGGGCCTTGGAGACCTCGGCAATGGATACCGAGCCGTCGGGGAAGGCTATGGAGCCCACGTCGCCTTCCTGCCCGCCGCTGGTGGCGTAAAAGGGGGTTTCCGGGAAGACCAGGGTCACCTCGTCCCCTTCCCTGGCCAGATCGGTTTTTTCCTCGCCCCTGAAGAGGAGATGGGCCTTGGCCTCCTGGAGCGTGAGGCTTTGGTAGCCGATGAATTTCTGGGTCAGGCCCTGGGCCGTGAGGCCGTTTATGGCCTCAAGGATCTTGTCGTTTTGCTTGGAGCCGGCTTTCCAGGCCGCCCGGCCCTTGGCCCTTTGCTCCTCCATGGCCTCCTGGAAACCGGCCTCGTCGACGGCCAGGTCGTTTTCCCTGGCCACGTCGGCCACCAGATCGACCGGGAAGCCGTAGGTGTCATAGAGTTTGAAGGTAAGCGAACCGGGGATGGTGGTCCCCTTGGCCTTTTTGAGGCCCTCTATCGCCTCGGTCAGGAGCGAGAGGCCCGAGCCCAGGGTCTCGATGAAGCGCTCCTCCTCGCCGGAGACGACCTTGGCGATATACACGGCGTTATCCACCAGATCGGGGAAGGCGTGGCCCAGGTTCTCGACCACCGCGCCCACCATCTCGGCCAGGAAGGGCTTGGTCAGGCCCAGCTTCCGGCCATGGCGGACGGCCCGGCGAAGGATGCGCCTTAGGACGTAGCCCCGGCCCAGGTTTTCCGGCCTGACCCCGTCGCCGATCAGGAAGGTCACGGCCCTGGCGTGGTCGGCGATGACCCGCAGCGACACGTTGGTCTGGAAGGCCGGCTCGTTGGGCCCCACGGCGCCCCCGTACTCGTAGGGACGCCCGGAAAGCTGGGATATTTTATCCAAAAGGGGCCTGAACAAATCGGTCTCGAAATTACTGTGGGCCCCGGTCAGGGCCGCCGTCATGCGCTCCAGGCCCAAACCGGTATCGATGGAGGGCTTGGGCAGGGGTTTCATTTTCCCCGATTGATCCCTCTCGAACTGCATGAAAACCAGGTTCCAGATCTCCAGGTAGCGGTCGCAGTCGCAGCCGGGGCCGCAATCCGGCCTGCCGCAGCCTAGCTCGGGGCCCTGATCTATGTAGATCTCGCTGCAGGGGCCGCAGGGGCCGGTGTCGCCCATGGCCCAGAAATTGTCCTTCTCGCCAAGCCGCAGGATGCGGTCCTTGGGGAGGCCCGCAATCCTGGCCCAGAGACCGAAGGCATCGTCGTCGTCCTTATAGACCGAGGCGTAGAGCCTGTCCTTGGGGAGGCCGTAGTTGACGGTCAGAAGCTCCCAGGCGTACTCGATGGCCAGCTCCTTGAAATAATCCCCGAAGGAGAAATTGCCGAGCATCTCGAAAAAGGTATGGTGCCTGGCCGTGTAGCCCACGTTCTCCAGATCGTTATGCTTCCCGCCGGCCCGGACGCATTTCTGGAAGGTCACGGCCCGGTCGTAGTCGCGTTTTTCCTCCCCCGTGAAGATGCGCTTGAACTGCACCATGCCGGCGTTCGTGAACAGGAGGCTGGGGTCGTCATGGGGCACAAGGGAACTTGAGGGCACGCGACGGTGCCCGCGATCGGCAAAAAAGTCGGTAAAAATATTTCGAATGATCTTGGAGTCCATGGAGTTATTCCTGAAAGGGAGAAAAAAAGCGAATGAAGCAATCGAATCGGTCCAGGGGTTACCAGAACTGGGCCATTACCCGCCCGGACGTTCCATTGGCGTTCCATTGGCCTAGACGATACATCCGCCCAGGCGAAAAATCGGCCCACAATGGCGACATTGCCTTACGGCCAAACCCGCCCCGCCCGCGGGGGCGCGGAAAAGAAACATAGCCCGTTCGTAACCGAAAACATTATAGCTTAAATGGGGTGGAAGGGAGAAGAAATCGAGAAAGCCGCCCAGCCATGACCCCCGCCCCCGGAGGGCCCGCCCCCGGAGGGCCCGCCCCCGGAGGGCCCAAAAAAAACGCGGCTTTCGATCCCGACAATCGAAAGCCGCGTCGCCATACGCGGTCACGGCCATGCCCGCCCGCGGGGGGCTATTCGGCCGGCGGTGCCGGTTCCTCCGGCGGTTCCTCTTTTATCGTGCTCATGGTCTCGGAGACGCGCTCGGCCAGGAGACCGTAGGCCCCCTTGAGCTTATCCTCGATGCTCTGGGCCACCTCGGGGTTTTCGATCAAAAAGCGCCTGGAGTTGTCCTTGCCGTTGCCGAGCCTTTCGCCCTCGTAGGAAAACCAGGCCCCGCTCTTCTCGACCACGTCCATGACCACGCCCAAATCGATGAGCTCGCTTTCCCTCGAGATGCCGCGGCCGTAAAGGATCTCGAAGGTGGCCTCCTTAAAGGGCGGGGCGATCTTGTTCTTGACCACCTTGACCCTGACCTGGGAGCCGATTTTGCCCTCATCGCTGCCCTTGACGAAGCCGTAGCGGCGGATCTCGAGCCTAAGGGTCGAGTAGAACTTGAGGGCCTGCCCGCCGGTGGTCACCTCGGGGGAGCCGTAGCTCATGGGCCCGATCTTCATGCGCACCTGGTTTATGAAAATGACCGAGGTCTGCGAGCGGTGGATGGCCCCGGTCAGCTTCCTGAGCGCCTGGCTCATGAGCCTCGCGTGGAGCCCCACGTGCACGTCGCCCATGTCGCCCAAAATCTCGGCCTCGGGGGTCAGGGCGGCCACGGAGTCCACGACGATGAGGTCGACGGCCCCGCTCCTGACCAAAATCTCGGCTATGTCCAGGGCCTGCTCGCCATGGTCGGGCTGGCTTATGAGAAGCTCGTCGGTCTTGACCCCGAGCCTACGGGCGTAGGACACGTCCAGGGCGTGCTCGGCGTCGATGTAGGCGGCCACCCCGGCCTGCCCGAGGTGGTTTTTCTGCTTCTGGGCCTCGGCCACGATGTGCAGGGCCAAGGTGGTCTTGCCCGACGACTCGGGCCCGTAGATCTCGATGATCCTGCCCTTGGGGATGCCCCCGATGCCGATGGCGGCGTCGAGGCTGATGGATCCTGTGGGAATGATTGCGAATTTCTCGGGCTCACCGCCCAGCGTCATGATCGAGCCCTTGCCGAAGCTCTTTTCGATCTGTCCCACGGCCGTCTCCAATGCCTTAACCCTAGCCTCTTCCGGGGTCAAGGGCTTTTCTTTTTCCTTTTTTGGGGCTTTGACTTCTTTGTCTGCGGCTTTAGCCATTTAGTTCCTCATGCTACAAGGAAAATACGCCAAAAAAATTTTTGGCGTTAATATTAAGCCCAAATAAATTATTTGGTGGGCCTTCAAGTGAAACTTATGTCCCTATTACCGTTCAATTGGCGCCTCACAATTGACGATAACCGTCCTTACACGTGCCTTTTAATCCGCCCCCCTGGCCGGCGGATTAAAAGGTCCCAAAGGGATATCTTTGGGAATATCCTTGGCGGCAAAAAAGCCCGCCCATCGAAAAAAGTCGCCGAAACGGGACGGCCGAGTTTTTCGGCTCAGGGTTTGCTTCGATGGGTAATGACCACGGCTAAAATACCACCCCTTGCGTCCAGTGACAAGGACTTTTACTAGGTGTTGTAAAAAAAGAAAAAACGGTGTTTTAGTGTCCCTGGCCAGTCGGTCAAAACTTGGGCCGGGGTGATTTTTGTGGCAAAAAACCCGCCCTTGGCTGGAACGGACCATGGGAAAGCGCTTTTCGGTATCTCCCGGGATAACCCGCCATCTCAGCCGCGGGGCATCCCATCGCTTCCCATGGTCCCTTCCCTTGACAATCCCCCAGCCAGAACCCTTACGTTTAAAAAAATAGTCGTTGGTGCGTAATTGATATTTTTTTGGCATATTCTAAGAGCCCCTAAAACAACCGAGGCGACCTGGGCCCGCGCATGGCCGGCCGGTTCCCCTTGGGCGTCACCTCGCCCCACGCGCAATCCCGCGGCAAATCGGGCCCGATACCGTCCAATAAAGCCCCCACCCACAGGATCTGTATCCTAGCGTGCCTGCCGCCCCCGGGCGACTCGTAAAAGCCCGCCTCGGCCGCCTCCGCCAACATCCGGGAAGTCGGCTCGCTTAGCGTCACCAAGAGCCCAATCGCCGCCCCCTCCCTCTCCACGGCGCCGCGGAGCTCCCCCACCATGGGGTCCCCCAGGTCACCGCCCTTAACCGTGACAACGATTTTTTTGTCCTTCTTGTCCCCGTCGCCGAAACGCATGACCCCGTCAATGCCCCCGTAAGCCCCTTCCTTGGTCTCCCCCACGGGCCTTGCGCCCACCAGGGAACACGCCCAGCACCGGAACCGATACCCCCCGTCCGGCTTCCCCATGGCCAACTCCCTGGCCGACCCCAGATCTTTCGGCATCCCCTCCACCTC
>JAITKA010000107.1 GCA_031278635.1 Deltaproteobacteria bacterium
CTTTCTACAACTCACATTAATCGATTGATTTTATGAACAGGTAGGATGCCTAAGTTTAGCCGCGGGCGGGCTCATTTATCGGCTGGGTTAAACACATGAACCTTCGCCAAAGATCCGACCGAACAGTCAATACCCTGGCCCGTTGGGGCAATACCCTGGCCCGGTGGGGCGATACCTTGGCCAGATGGGGCAATGCCCTTGCCCGTTGGCGCAATGCCCTGGCCCGCAAGGGGGATGGTTTGGCCCGGTGGGACAGTACTTTGGCCCGGTGGGGGGATGCTTTGGCCAGAAGGGGTCATGGTTTGGTCGCATGGGAACGGCTACGGGGCCATGGAAGAGATTCCGGTAAAGGGCTTTGGCCGGATTGGGCCGGGGAGGGGGGCATGTTTAGTCATAATTAAAGTAAAATTTAGCATGGTGGTTGTATCGCTTGAGGTTAGTTGGGTTATCTCATGATTTTTGGCGTTATGGGCGGGTCCATCGGGCCGGGAAGGAGGGGCCTTTCCGGTATGGCGGCGAAGGTAATTTTAGGGTATCATACGGCATAAAAGATTTGATTTTTTTATCAATTCAACCGGATTGAATGGTTTTCTGGATTTGCTGGCCAATTTCGGGTACAATGTCTGGGAAACGAAATTCCCCGTAGGGAGCGGGCTTAGGGCCTATGGGTCAGTGGCCCGTTCATGGCCATGGGCCTGGGCCCTTAGGCCATGGTAAGGGTCGCCTTGGTTACCCTGGGCCATAGGTCCGGTAGTCGATCGTCGCCCTAAGGGCCGATATCGTTTGGCCTTAATTTGTGCGCTGATTATTGGTTTGTGGCTATTGGTAGAAAACGTGACGTTTAGGGGTTTTCGTGGGTTTTTTTTAGCCGAAAGCGCTTGACGGTTGCCTTTGGTTCGTAAAATTTAGGTGTTTTTCGCCGTGGCTTAGACGTATCGGGCCAGGACGATGGCTTTCTCGTTTACCCTTAGCCGGTAACGGGGTCCCTTTTGAAGGGCCGTTACCCCACCATGATCCCGTTTCGGTCCCGTATCACCGCCTATGTTCTTTTTTGTCGCCAAAATTTAACCCGATGTCCATACCCGTCATTTCATCCACCGGTACCTCCGCCGCGAAGATCCGGGCGGCCTTCGGCACGCTTTCCGAGCGGCCGGGGGCGGCCCTGCGGCTGATTTTGTCCTCGGACTTCGGGCCGTTGCGGGTGTGGGAGTTCGTCGGGCCCAGGGCGGTGGTCATCGGCCGGGGCTCGCGGTCGGGCCTGAGGTTGCCGGATACCGAGGAGTACAGGTCCGTCTCGGGCTACCACTGCGTGATCGAGCTGAGCCGCAACAGGGCTTACCTGAGGGATTTGGGGAGCCTCAACGGGACCTTCCTCAACGGCCATTTGGTCAGCAGGCGGGAGGAGGACAGGATCCAGGGCGTGGCCGTGAGCGGCTTCGGGGTCAAGCTGGCCGACGGGGACGTCATCACGCTGGCCGGGGTGTTCAGTTTCAGGGTCGGGCTGGTGGACGACTCGTCCCTGGAGCCGGGGGCCAAGGGCCAGTCCATGGTCGAGGTCTCCGAGCGCTGCCCGTCCTGCGGGCGGGTCCACGACCCCGTGCCCCTTTCCAAGTACGCGGACGTCCTGTGCGCCGATTGCCGGCCCAACCCGCTGGCCTCGCTCAAGCTGCTTAAAACTGGTCTTAACAGGCGCATTAAGACCCTTGACCCGTTAAAGGGGCTTAGGATCACCAAAACCTTGGGAAGGGGGTCGACATCGGCGGTGTTTTTGGCCGAACGCAAGGACGACAGGACGAAAATGGCCCTGAAGGTCATGTCCCCGGCCATATCGGAGAACGACTGGGCCAGGAAGAGTTTTTTGCGGGAGGTGGCCATAGGGCGGGCCCTCAAGCACCCCAACGTCACCAAACTGTACAGTTTCGGCTATTACGCCGGGGCCTACTTTTACCTGATGGAATATTGCCAGGGCGGCAACAGCGAGGAGAAGCGGCTGGAGGCCGGGGGCAAGCTCTCGCCCGAGGCGGCCCTGGGCATCGTCCTGCCTGTCCTGGACGGGCTCAACTATATCCACAACGTGAAGCTCGCGGCCCTGAGGGCCAACAGCGACATGGCCTCGGAGTCCAAGGGCCTGGTCCATAGGGACCTTAAGCCCACCAACATTTTTTTGGGCGGCCCGGACGGGCGGGTGCCCAAGATCGCCGACATCGGGGTGGGCAAGTTGTACAACACCGGCGACACCTTCAGTAACACTCGGACGGGGTCGGTGGCCGGGTCGCCGGCCACCATGCCCAGGCAGCAGGTCCTCAATTTCAAGGGCGCCGGGCCCGAGGTCGATATCTGGGCCGCGGCGGCCTCGCTCTACAAGCTTTTGTCCGGGGAGTACCCCAGGGACTTCCCCGAGAACGAGGACCCCTGGCGGGTGGTCCTGAACCGCCCGCCGGTGCCCATACTGAGAAGGGGCTGCCAAGTCCCGCCACACTTGGCCTTCGCCATCGACGAGGCCTTGGTCGATAACCCGGTCATATTGCACCAGTCGGCGGCGAGCCTGAAGAAAAGCCTGGTCGCGGCGGCCCACCGGGACGGGCTGCTCGCGGGGACGCCGGAGCCGTGACCGAGCGATCCGGCGACGCGGGCCTGGGGACGGCCGTTTGCCCGAAATGCGGCACCGCCTACAGGCTGAACGCGGACAACCTCGGGCACCGCTCCATATGCGTGAAGTGCGGCCAGAATTTCCATTTGCTGCCGGCCTCGGAGGCCGCCGACACCGCCTGGATGGACACGACGGCGGCGCTGCGCAGGCTGGCCGAGCGGGTCTGGGAAAAGGGGCTCGACCTGAGGGTGGGGCAGGTGGCCCTCGGGGTTTACGTGGTCCAGGAGATCCTGGGCCGGGGCGGCCTGGGGCAGGTCTTCAAGGTCCGGCACCAGGAGTGGCAAAAAGAACTAGCGCTTAAGCTGCCTTACCGCAACGTCATGGAGCCCAGGTATTTCCAGGCCCTCAAGAACGAGGCCGAGACCTGGGTGGCCCTGGGCCTACACCCCCACGTGGTCACGTGCCATTACGTCAGGCCCATGATGGGCGTCCCGGCCATTTTCATGGAGTACATATCGGGCGGCTCGGTCAAGGCCCTGTCCGAGGCCTCGGGCGCGGCCACCCCGCCGCTCTTCCAGGGCGACGAGCCGGAGCGGGTGGCCAGGAACCTGGACCTGGCCATCCAGGCGGCCTGGGGGCTGGAATACGCCCACGGGCGCGGGGTGCTCCACCTGGACATAAAACCCCAGAACCTTTTGATCGAGGAGGACACCGGGAGGCTTCTGGTGACCGATTTCGGCCTGGCCAGGGCGGCCCGGGAGACCGTGGTCCCCTCGGACAGCGCCTCGCTCTGGCCCGGGGACCTCAAGGACGCCCCCGACACCAAGGGCATGACGGCCGGGACCCAGCCCGGCCAGGGGGGTTTCGGGACCCCCCAGTACATGTCCCCCGAGGCCTCCGAGCGGGGCCTCCCGGCCGTGGGTTTCGACCTCTGGTCGCTGGCCCTCACCCTCCTTGAGCTTTTCCTGGGCCTGAGGCCCTGGGAGTACGGCGGGTCGGTGGGGGCGGCCTTCGAACAGTACCTGGCCGCCGTGAGGCCGGTGACCCCGATCCCGCCCCTGGTCAAGGACTTTTTGCGGCGGGCCCTGTCCGCGGACCCCGACAGGAGGTACGCCAAGGCCGCCGACATGGCCATGGCCCTGACCGCCCTGCACCGGGAGCTTTTCGGGGCCGACTACCCCAGGCGCAAGCCCTTCACCACCCCGGACTCGGCGGACAACCTGAACAACCGGGCCGTCTCGCTCCTGGACCTGGGCCGGCCCGAGGAGGCCGAGAGGCTCTGGCGGCAGGCCCTCAGGGAGGACCCAGGGCACCTCTGGGCCTTCCACAACCTGGCCCTCCACCGCTTCCACGCCAAAAACCTCTCCCCGGAGGCCTTTAACGGCTCCCTGGACGACCTGGCCCGCATGGCCGCGGGCCGGAGCGTCCCCGAGCTGCCATTGGCCCTGTCGGGGGCCTACCTGGACCTGGGCTACCTGACCGAGGCCAAGGCCGCCCTGGACGCCTACGCGGGCCCGGCCATGAGCTACGAGGCGAGGCGCCTTAGGGAAATCCTGGAGCGCAGGGTCCAAAACCCCGGGGCCGCCGAGCGCTCCCGCTCGGCCCACCCCAGGCTCTCGATGATCGCCCCCAAACCGCCCGACGACTCCGGCGAGAAACTCCTGCCCGGGCTCCTCTCCAGGGCCGCCCTGGCCATCGAGTCCGGGGACGACGCCGGGGCCCTCGCGGCCCTCAGGGAGGCGAGGGGACTCAGGCTCAAGGCCCGCTCCCCGGAGCTGGCCGTTCTGTGGAAATCCCTCTACGGGAGGCTCGGCCGGGGCGATCTCAAGGACGTCCACGAGGAGCGCCTCGCGGCCGGGGGGCTCTCCGGGGACGTGGCCGGCTACGAGGCCGGTATCCTGACCCTGGCCGAGGGCAAGACCCTCAGGTTCGTCACAAACCCCGTCGGCCAGGCCCCGGCCTCGACGGAGGTCCGCCTCTCGTCGCCCCCCCTTGCGGTGGACATGGCCCCGGACGGCTCCATAGCCGCCGCCCTGACCGAGGACGGCCACCTGTGGCTGTTCAACCCCCGGACCGGGGCCGGGGCCGGGCAGGCCCTGGCCCACGCGGGGGCCGGCCGCTGCGCCCGCTTCAGGCCCGACGGCAAAAGGCTTTTCACCGCCGGGGACGACGGCCAGCTCAAGACCTGGGACACATCCCACGGCTACCTGGACAAGGGGACGCCGCTCCTGGTCAAAAAACTCTCCGATCGCCCCCTCCTGGCCATGGCCATGACCCCCAACTGCCGGCTGGTGTCGGTGAGCGACGGCTACGTGGAGTACCGCCTGGCCGCCGACAAGGCCTCGGGGCCGGTCCGGGCCATGCCCATGTCCGCCCCCGGCCAGGAGCCGAGGCTCCTTTCCGCCCTGGTGCCCGACCCCTTCAACCGTTACCTTTTGGCGGCCCATCAGTCCGGCCTGACCTTCCACCCGCTTTTCGACACCGACTGGCGGGCCGACCCCGGTGACCTTGGCTCCCCGGCCCAGGCCCTGGCCATAAGCCACGACGCCCGCCTTTTGGCCGTGGCCCTGGCCGACGGGCGCCTCCTTTTGGGCCTGGCCCCGGACCCTGGCCAAAAATCCTTCCTGCCCACGAGGCGGGTCGAGGCGGGCGCCATCAGGCACCTGAGCTTCGCCCGGGACGGCTCCCACCTCCTGGCCGCGGGGAAGGGCGGGGTGGCCATTTTCGGCCTGGACTGGGACCTCGAGCCCCCGAGGCCCAGGGCCTGGGACAAGGCGGCCGGCATCGTCCTGGGCAATTTCGCCGCCCAGAACGCCCACAAGGTCTTCTCCGAGGCCCTGGTCAAAGATTTCCTGGCCGAGCTGGCCCACTCGGGCCTCCCGGGCCTCGACCCCGTGACGGCCTCGGGCCGGCTCCGGGAGGCCCTCGACAAATCGCCGTGACCGGGGGCGGATTATTTCGCCAATGGTTTCAAGGGCTTATCCTTTATCGCATATCCGGGCCAAGGCTTTCGCCTTGGCCCCAATTATCGGGAGCTGAAAACTAAAATCGGCCAAAGCCACAAAATTTTTCCATTTTCATGAAATGTGGTATCATTCTTGCTGTCATTTAATCGGCCAAAGGAGGCGGCCAAATTTTTGACCCCTCGGGCGCCCCTTCCAAACCGGCCGGCCGACCCGGCCCGAAACATGAAATTGCCTGACTTTGGAGGATTAATCGTGAGCGAGCGCAAGAACAAGACCCCCGTTCCCAGGTCTAACGGCCATGACACGGAGCCACTGGACCGCCAGGAATACTTCAAAAACATCCGAAACGATTTTTTAACCAGGATTGGCCTACCGCCGGATACCAAACCGGCCCAGGTCATCAAGATTTTGGAAATCAAAAAAGAACTGGACCGAATCAACAACAAAAAGAAGCACTAAAGCGGCCCCTTTTTTAGCGAAAACGCGTTTTTTGCCGCCAAGGCCCCGAACCCACCCAAATCGCCGACACGGCCGATTCAGGGCAATCCCTCGCCCTGGGTCGGGCCTCGGCATTTTCGTTTCTGGCGACTTCACACCAAACAGCGAGGCGCGGGGGCCACGGGCCCGGGCGGTACCCACACATGAACTTTTGGCTTTACCTGATAACAACCTGCCTCCTGAGCCAGCTCGTCTCCTTCGCCGTCTGCCTCAAACTTTTCGAGTCCAAGGCGGCCAAACTGGTCATCAAATTCAGCTTCCTTTTCTTTAACCTACTGTGGGCCGTCTGCGTTTTCCTCCTCTATGGGCAAGCTATGGGTGGACCGTGGTGGGTTTTCGTGGGCCGGCCGGCCCTCTCCTGGGAACTAAGCTGCGTCCTGTTGATAATCCCCATAACCCTTGTGGGCGCCATATATCTCGTTTACAGGGTAATATGCTGGATGCTTTATGGCCTAAGGCGCCTAAAGGAGGACAGGGAGCGGGAGGTGAGCCTGGGCCGCCGCCGTTTCCTGAAAAAGGCCGGGGCGGCCGGGATCGTGGCCTACGCGGGCCTCTGCGGCGTGGGGGTCCTGGCCCAGACCATCCGGCCCGGTTTCGCCCGCAAGGAGCTTTTCTTTCCCTCGCTCCCGCCTAGCCTCGACGGCTTCAAGATCTGCCAGCTGACCGACCTTCACCTGGGCATGTGGTCCTCGGCCTCCGAGCTGCGCTCGACCCTGGAGGCGGCCATGGGGGAGCGGCCCGATTTGGTGCTCATCACCGGGGACCTGGTCGATAGGGACCCCGAGAACGCCCGCCTCTACCACGAGCCCCTGGGGCTTCTTTCTGGCGTGCCCCACGGGGTCTTCGCCGTCCTGGGCAACCACGACCACTACGCCGGGGCGGCCAGGGTCACGGAACTCCTCAACGGCTACGGCCTTAGGATGCTGGTCGAGGAAACCCACTGCCTGCCCGATGTCCCCATAACCCTGGTGGGCCTGGACGACCAGAACTCCGGCTCCTGGATGGGCTTCTATACCTCCCGCAAGAAACGGGGCCTTGAGACCGACCCCGACATCCTCGATTTCGGGCGCCTCAGGGGCCCGGCCAGGCGGCCCGGGGACTTTTCCGTCCTCATGAACCACCGCCCCGAGGGCTACCGCCAGGCCAGCCGGGAAGGCTTCGACCTTTTCCTGGCCGGCCACACCCACGGCGGCCAGTACCAGGCCCCCTGGGACTCCCAGGACAACCTCGCCGCCTATTTCTATCGCTATTCGAGCGGCCTGTACTCCGAGCACGACTGCTACCTGAACGTGAGCCGGGGCCTGGCCTCGGTGGGCCTCCCCTACAGGCTTTTCGCCTGGCCCGAGATCGACGTGATCACCCTCCGCAAGGGCCCCAGGGCCTGA
>JAITKA010000181.1 GCA_031278635.1 Deltaproteobacteria bacterium
GAACGGTTTTAAAGCAGACGGTTAGGTTGGAGAGGGCGGGCGAGAGCCGGCCAAAAAAAGCCCCATTATTCGCCATGTTGGTTATCTTGCCCCCTTGGGGCCCCCAAGGGGCCGCTGAGGGCCGCCCCCACCCCCACCAAAGTGAGATTGATGGGGTGGCTTAGTGTATATTTTATGCCGTAAAGAACCGTATAACGACTTCAATTACGGTTAGAATATCCATATTCACGCCGATCCTATGGCCGGAACGGGTTGAAAGCAGACGGTTAGGTTGGAGAGGGCGGGCGAGAGCCGGCCAAAAAAAGGCCCGTTATTCGCCATGTTGGGTATCTTGGTCCCTTGGGGCCTCCAAGGGGCCGCTGAGGGCCGTCCCTCCCACCTCCAAAGTGAGATTGATGGGGCCGGTTCGTGTATATTTTATGCCGTAAAGAACAGTATAACGAATCCAATTACGGTATGAATATCCATATTCACGTCGATCCTATGGCCGGAACGGTTTTAAAGCAGACGGTTAGGTTGGAGAGGGCGGGCGAGAGCCGGCCAAAAAAAGCCCCATTATTCGCCATGTTGGGTATCTTGGCCCCTTGGGGCCTCCAAGGTGCCGCTGAGGGCCGTCCCCCCACCAAAGTGAGATTGATGGGGTGGCTTCGTGTATATTTTATACCGCAAAGAACAGTATAACGAATTCAATTACGGTAAGACTATCAATATTCACGCCGATCCTATGGCCGGAACGGTTTGAAAGCATACGGTTAGGTTGGAGAGGGCGGGCGAGAGCCGGCCAAAAAAAGGCCCGTTATTCGCCATGTTGTGTATCTTGGCCCCTTGGGGCCCCCAAGGGGCCGTAAGGGATGGGCGGGGGGTTTTTTTGGCGCGGTCAGAGAGGGGTTCTTGGGTGGCCCTGTCCATTGTTTTTTAGGATTTACGCCAGTTTATATTATGTTGGTGGTTTTTCCCGCCATCGCGCCGTTAACCTCGCGAATCGTCCGGCAGCGGGTTGCCATTTCCCAAATAAAATCAATATTTGAAGGTAATTACGGTCCAGGTGCCTAGTCGGGTTAACCCTTGAGCTGACCTCAAGAAAAATAAACTTGACAAGGTTCTGTTTTGTGATATATTGCAAATTATTCTCAATAACGATAAGAGTCATTCTTATCTGAGAGAGTAAGGCAGGGTTTGCCCGGCGGGCCTGACGCGGGCCCGGGCCGGGTTTAGCGGCTTTTTCGCTGAATTTATACGAAAGAGCGGTATCCAAGGGTACCCGTCGATTCCCAGGCGCGCCGGGGAATCGGCCTTTTCCTCGGTGGGGGTCGCTGGGCCCCCAAAGCGAGCAAGACCTAAGCTTTCACAAAAGATAGCCGTCGTTAAAAATATACCAGCGGAGGCATCGTATGCTGCAATACATTATCGTGGGTGTCATCGTCGCGGTCGCCTTGGGCGTCGCGATCTATCGTATAGGTTTCAAGCCCTCTTGCGGGTGCGGGTGCCATATGCATGGTCGCAAGAAGTCGGGGGAGAAGAGGCCGGATCCCTTGGCCGAATGATTCATGGCTGACCCCCGGGGGACGGCGGCGGGACGCGCGGCCCGCCTGGTCCGATGGGGGTTACGGCCCGTTCGCTTGGCCGGTTTATCTCTGGCGATTTAAATATCGGCCAAGCGGGCATGGGCTGATCCATTAAGGATAGTCCTTGAGATTTAACGTTATTTCGGAGTGCAATAATGTCAGACATCAGTATCACCACTTTACGCCGCTTAAAGAAAGGCCAGAAGGCCATCATAAAAAACATTTCCGCCGACGGCGAGATGGGTCGACGCATTCGGGACATGGGTTTGGTCCCCGGTATCCAAATCCAGTGCATGGGCCGGGCGCCCCTGCAGGATCCCGTTGCCCTGAGGCTCTTGGGCTTCACGCTGACCCTTCGCAACAACGAGGCTGACTTCATAGACGTTCAGGCTTCTGGGACCTGATGGGCATATAATGGATGGATAAAAGTAAAAAACTATTGTGACAAGGAAATGAAATGGTTTTTTGGGAGGGTCAGGCGCGAAACTTACGACCAGAAAACTAATTTTATGGAGGCCTGAGAGCCATCCTTTAACAGCTAAATTATATAAGGACCAAATATGCAAAATGATTCTAGCAGGATTGCCATAGCCGGTAATCCCAACTCCGGCAAAACCACGGCCTTTAACCGTTACACCGGGGCCCGCCAGCACGTGGGCAACTATCCGGGCATCACGGTCGAGAAGAAAGAGGGGATAGCCCACCTTGACGGCATAGAGATCACCCTGGTCGATCTTCCCGGCACCTACTCGCTTACCGCCTACTCGCTCGAGGAGGTCGTGGCCAGGCGGGTCCTCTCGGAGGAATCCCCACCCCCGGGGGCGGTCATAGACGTCATCAACTCCGGCGTCCTGGAACGTAACCTGTACCTTTCGGTCCAGCTGCTCGAGCTGGGCATGCCCCTGGTCCTGGCCCTGAACATGATGGACGAGGCCAAGGCCAATGGCCTGAACATAAACGTCGATCGCCTGGCCGAGCTCACCGGCCTCGTCTGCGTGCCCATGGTGGCCAGGAAGGGCGAGGGCCTGGACGACGCCCTGCGGGCGGCGGTCGAGCTGGCCAAGAAAACCGGCGGCAAGGTTAAGCCGCTCGAGATCTCCTACGGCACCGACGTGGACTTGGCCCTGAAGGAAATGACCCCCCAGATCGAGGAGGCCAAGCTCCTGACGGCCAATTACCCGGCCCGTTGGCTGGCCATGAAATTTTTGGAGCGGGACGAGGAAATCGTCCGCCGGGCGACGGAGGCCAACCCCGAGCTGTCCGCGAAGATGCAGGCGAGGGGCGAGGCCCTGGCCGCCCACCTGAAATCGACCCTGAAGACCTACCCCGAGGCCGTCATCGCCGACTATCGCTACGGCTGGATCCACTCCATCCTGAAAAACGGCGTCCTCAAGGGGGCCGACGATATCGCCCCCGACGACAGGGTGGCCTTCTCGGACAAGGTCGACTCCATCGTGACCCAGAAAGTCCTGGGGCCACTGATCCTTTTCGGCATCCTTTATTTGATGTACTACGTGACGATCGAGCTCGGGGCCATACCCAACGACTGGGTGGCCAATTTCTTCGATTGGCTCAGCGGGGTGGTCGGCGACGTCATGTCGGACGGCCCGCTGAAGTCGCTCATAACGGACGGTATCATCGCGGGCGTCGGTGGCGTCCTTGGCTTCGTCCCCCTGATCATGATCATGTTCCTGTTCATCTCGGTCCTTGAGGACTCGGGATACATGGCCAGGGTCGCTTACATAATGGACCGCGTCTTCAGGTTCTTCGGCCTGCACGGCGCCTCCATCATGCCCTTCATCATCTCGGGCGGTATCGCCGGCGGCTGCGCCGTCCCGGGGGTCATGGCCACGCGAACGCTCAGATCGCCCAAGGAGAGGCTGGCCACCATCCTGACCGCGCCGTTCATGACCTGCGGGGCCAAGATACCCGTCTTCCTCCTGTTCGTCAGCATCTTCTTTGACGCCCACAGGCCGCTGGTCATGTTCTCCATCACCCTGTGCGGCTGGGCCGCGGCCCTCCTGGTCTCAAGGCTCCTTCGCTCCACGCTGATCCGCGGGGCGGCCACGCCTTTCGTCATGGAACTCCCCCCGTACCGCTACCCGACCTTCTCCGGCGTGGTCATCCACACCTGGGAACGCACCTGGCAGTACATCAAGAAGGCCGGGACGGTCATCCTCGCCATCTCCGTTTTGATCTGGGCGGCCATGACCTTCCCCTCGCCCACCCCCGAGGACGAGGTCGCCTTCGAGGAGCAGAGGGCGGCCATCACCTCCCAGCAGGAGGCCGGGACCCTCACCGAGGAGGAAGTCGAGGCCAAGAACCTGGACGTCGATAACGATGAGCAGCAGCTGCACCTGCGGCACTCCGTAGCCGGCAGGCTGGGGACGGCCCTCGAGACCGTGACCGGCCCGGCGGGCTTCAACTGGCAGACCAACATCGCCCTGATCGGCGGCATAGCGGCCAAGGAGGTCGTCATCTCGACCCTGGGCACGGCCTACGCCCTTGGCAGCGTCGATCCGGAAGAGGACACCTCCCTCGCCGACCGCATACGTAACGACCCGCACTGGACGGTGGCCAACGCCGTTTCCCTGATGGTCTTCACGCTCCTGTACTCGCCCTGCTTCGTCACCCTGATGATGATAAAGCAGGAGACGGCCCGTTGGCGGTGGCTATTCTTTAGCCTCTTCTTTAACCTGGCCTTCGCCATGATCCTGTCGATCATCGCCTACCAGCTACTGAAGTAAACCAACGCCCCTTATCCCTCGCCCCTTTAGGCCACGTTACCTAAAGGGGCGATATTTTTATGGATCGTGGAAAAACCCGTTAATATTTTCCATGGTTTTCGCGACCCTTCGGTTATCCCTTGCTTTTATCGCGGCTTTTGAAGTAGGATCTGTTACGCAAGCCGACTTTGATACCGTCTTTGGTTAAACCGGCCCCAAAATAACGGTGAATGTCCCTTCACCCTGGCGCCTGTCGCCTTGGCGCCTATGTCGCCCTGGCGCCTAAACAAACCATACGGTCCCAACAAAGTCGCAAGCTTTGACACGTTATTATCGATGGGCCCGCTAAAACCCCCTTTGGGACTTTTCCCAGCCCCATCGAATTCACCCAATGCTAATTGAAACGAAAAACGCTTTTGCGTTATCAAAACTTTATTAAACACAAAATAGATTTCCAACACACATAGCCCAATACCATTCTATGGTTTAGTGTCGTAAACGTTCCCGAAGCCTGACTTAGGGGACCCTATCTATACCAAATACTAACGAGCGCCCGTTCTCTGTGTACCGTTTTCGTTGCGCCTTGGGAAAGGGAAAGCGCCAGGATTTTTCTTTTAATTCTTAAGACGGTCCCAATGGTTCTAAATCGAGGAGAATCTTTATGAGTCATGACAAGAATCTTACCAACTCCGTCGGGGCACCGGTGCCCGACAATACCAATTCCATCTCCGCCGGCGAGAGGGGCCCGCTGACCCTCCAGAACGCCTGGCTGATAGAGAAGCTGGCCCACTTTGACAGGGAGGTCATCCCGGAAAGGCGCATGCACGCCAAGGGATCGGGCGCCTTCGGCACCTTCACGGTCACGGCCGACATCACCAAATACACCAAGGCCAAGATTTTCTCCGCCGTCGGCAAGAAAACGGAATGTTTCGTCCGTTTCTCGACGGTCGCCGGGGAGAGGGGGGCGGCGGACGCCGAGCGGGACATCCGCGGCTTCGCCATGAAATTCTACACCGATGAGGGCAACTGGGATCTGGTCGGCAACAATACCCCGGTATTTTTCCTCCGGGATCCCCTGCGCTTCCCCGATTTGAACCATGCCGTCAAACGGGATCCCAAAACTAACCTCAGAAACGCCCAGAGTAACTGGGATTTCTGGTCCTCCCTCCCGGAAGCCCTGCATCAGGTGACCATCACCATGAGCGATCGCGGCATCCCCTACAGCTACCGCCACATGCACGGCTTCGGCAGCCACACCTTCAGCCTCATCAACGCCAAGAACGAGCGCGTGTGGGTCAAGTTCCACCTGGCCACCCAGCAGGGCATCAAGAACCTCACCGACGAGGAGGCGGCCAAGATCATAGCCAACGACCGGGAAAGCCACCAGAGGGACCTCTTCGAGTCCATCGAGAGGGGCGACTTCCCCAGGTGGACCGTGTCCATCCAGCTCATGACCGAGGCCCAGGCCAAGGCCCATTACGAGAACCCCTTTGACATCAGCAAAATCTGGCGCCACAAGGAGTTCCCCAAGATGGAAATAGGCATTCTCGAGCTGAACCGCAACCCCGGGAACTATTTCGCCGACGTCGAGCAGGCCGCCTTTAACCCGGCCAACGTGGTCCCGGGCATCGGCCTCTCCCCCGACAAGCTCCTGCAGGGCAGGCTCTTCTCCTACGGCGACGCCCAGCGCTACCGCCTGGGGGTCAACCACTCCCTGATCCCCGTCAACGCCCCGAAGGTTCCCTACCATTCGTACCACCGGGACGGCCAGATGCGGGTCGATGGCAACTACGGGGCCACCACCTCCTACCAGCCCAACAGCTACGGCGAGTGGGCCGAGCGCCTTGACGTCAAGGAGCCCCCGCTCGAGCTGGCCGGGGCCATGGATTCCTACGAGCCCAAGGACGACGCCACCGACGATCTGTTCAAGTACCCGGGCGACCTCTACCGCCTTATGTCCGAGGGGCAAAAGGACATCCTGATCGATAACACCACCCGCAACATGTCGGGGGTCAGCGAGAACGTCCGCGCCCGCCACGCCGCCCACTGCTACCTGGCCGACCCCAAATACGGGACCGACCTGGCCAAGTCCCTGGGCCTGGACGAAAAGAAGGTCATCGAGCTCTCCAAGCTCAGCCACGCCGAGCGGATGAAGGCCACCAGCGCCAAGTAGCCCAACCATCCCACCCCTTCCAAGGCGTCCCGTCCAAACGGCCGGGACGCCTTTCCGTTTGGGCTTTTCTTTTCCCCATATATTTGGGTAAAATGAAATGGCCCCCCACGGGCCGGCCGCCCTTGGGCCGTGAAATTTTATCCCTAAGAGATAGCTTTCAACCGTTGTTAGGTAGACAATAAGTATTGATCGAGCTGCAAAAACCCCTAATTTTTGAAAGCTTCTTAGTTAACTAGCAGAATTTATTTGCTAAATTTTCGTCGTTTTACTGATTTCGGGGTTTTTGCATGGCTATCAAGCATTATATTTTCAAAAGTTAACTTACAGATTAGCTTACTTTCAGGGAATGATTTTTACCTCTTTAATTCTCGGTTTAGATCTGGGTTTTATTTGACTTCTCTATTATAATTTATTATCATATTGTTAAAAGGCTAGCCAATCGTTAACGATATTGAGCGAAGTTTTGGCACTCACCCGGATCTGGCCGGGCTTTAAGCGCGACGTTTTTCACCCCTATGGGAGCTTCCGGAAATGGTTTTTTTGAAGACGATGGTTCGGGCCGTTTTTGTGGGCCTTGTTTCCATGGCCGCCTTGGTGGCCGCCGGCCCCGCTTTGGCCGATTCCACCATAGTCCAGGTCATGAGCGTGACCGACCAGGCGGCCGCCGCCGGGGAGGTCAACAGGCTCATGGCCCAGGGCGTGCCCTCCTTTCAGAGGGCCGAGCAGGTGACCGGCATCGGCCTTAGGTATCGGGTCTACCTGGGCCCGTTCGACTCGGCCCAGGAGGCCACCGGGGCCGCCGAGGCCCTCAAGGGCTCCGGCCTGATAAAGGAATACATCGTAAGGGGCGACCCCGCCTCCCAGTACGCCGCCGTGCCCCCGGCGGCCCAGGTCGCGCCCCCCGCGGCCCCGGCCCAGACGGCCCCGCCGAGCCAGGAGTACTGGCCCCCTTCGCCCGGCCAGCAGGCGGCCCCGGCCCAGACGGCCCCGCAAAGCCAGGAGTACTGGCCGCCCCCGGCCCAGACGCCGCCCGCCCAGGCCCAGACGGCCCCGCAAAGCCAGGAGTACTGGCCGCCCCCGGCCCAGACGCCCCCCGCCCAGGCCTCCCCCCAGCAAAGCCAGGAGTACTGGCCGCCGCTGCCGGGGCAAGACCAGCCCGCCCAGCCCGCCCAGCCGGCCCAGCCGGCCCAGCAGGCCTGGCCCCCGCCCCCAGGGCAGCCCCAGGCCCAGCCCCAGGGCGCCCAGCCCGTGATCCCGGTCGTGCCGGTCGTCCCCGGGGCCATACCCCAGGGCCCCGGCGAGCCCGCCCTGGCCCCGTCGGCCCAGGGGGCCCTCCAACCCCCGCCCGGCGTGCCGGTCTTGCCGCCCCAGGGCGCGCAGGCGCCTGTGGCCCCCGGCGAGCCGGTCCTGGCCCCGTCGGCCCAGGGGGCCATCCAGCCCCCGCCGGGGGTGCCCGTCCTTCCGCCACAGGGTGCCGCCCAGCCCCCGCCTGGCGTGCCCGTCCTGCCCCCCCAGGGTGCCCAGGCTCAGGCGCCCCCAGGCCAGGGGGCCCGCCCGGCCGTCATACCGCCCAAGCCCATAGGGCCCATGAAAATCCAGGGCTTCGAGGTCCTGTCCGATCTTTCCTCGAGCATGAGGCGCATCTCGGCCTGCCCCGGCGGTTTGATCAAGCAGGAGGCCGTGAATACCCTACTCAGGAAGATGAACCACCGGATCCCCAGCCAGCCTTACATGGCGGCCCTAAGGGTCTTCGGTTACAAAAACGCCTGGACCAGGAACGACTACACGACCCTTTATTTCGGCCCGGCCAAGTATGACCGGTCGGCCATGGAGGAGGCCATCGGCAGGCTTTTCGCCGCCGATTCCATCTCGCCGTTCGGCTACGCCCTGACCTCAAGCGAGAAGGAACTCGCGGCCATGGACAACCCCCGGGCCATACTGATGTTCGCCGACTTCGAGGAGACCACGGACTCGGGGGCCCCGGTGGACAAGGCCAAGGCCATTCGCCGGAAATACGGGGACGACACGAAAATCTACACGTTTGTTATCACCAGGCAGGCCGCGGCCGAGCGCCTGGCCCGCGACATCGCCAAGGCCGGGGGCGGCAAGGACTATAACGTTTGCGACGTCCTGACCTCCGACGCCTCCTTTGAGGCCATGATGAACGAGATTTTCGGGCCGGCCGATCTCCCGCCCTGCGCCGATTCCGACCGCGACGGCGTCTGCGACGACCGGGACGTCTGCCCCTCCACCCCGACCGGGGCGCCGGTGGACGAGCGCGGCTGCTGGATAGCCGCCTACTCGCAGTTCTTCGATTTTGACAAGGCCGAGGTGAAGTCGGCCTTCCAGCCGAGGCTTAAGTTCGCGGCCGATCTGATCGTGAAGAACCCGGGCATGGGCCAGATAACCATAGCCGGCCATACCGACGGGAAAGGCACCGACGCCTATAACATGGACCTCGGCCGACGGCGGGCCGAGGCCGTCAAGGATCTGCTGGTCAAGTTCGGGGCCCCGGCCGACCGCCTGATCGTGGAGTCCTACGGCAAATCCAGGCCCATCGCCACCAACGACACCGAGGAGGGCCGGGCCAAGAACAGGCGCGTGGAATTCCACGTGGGCGACGTCCCGAGATGACCCCCGCCCGCTAACCTAAAACCCCAACCCCCGGGCCGGTGGCCAAGCCGCCGGCCCGGGCCGCTTTCCCCCCGCCCGCCGGTTAAAATACCCCCAAGTGGCCCCAAACCGTGCCCTCCCCCGGGCGCCGGCGGGATTTTGGCAAGCGTTAATGGATATTTGACGTTTTGGCGAGGTTTTTCGGGCCCGGATGTGTTAAAATCTATGTTGGAAGGGGGCGACCAACGTGATCGGACCGGTAAACAGGGGCAACATAGCCTCCATTTGGGCGGCAAGTACTTACAAAACGGCCCTCCACAACGAGAGGACCAACGTAACCCAGTACCTGACCCGCAGCGAGGCCCAGGCCATGGCCCACAACTCCGTGGGGCCCATGCAGAGGACCACCTACCTGTCGCACCAGATCGCCCCGGTCTCGGTCGGCCGCCACCTTAACGGCCATATCCCGGACCTGACCAAGCAAAATTACAGCGCCCTGGCCGACGCCCAGAGCAATTACCACGCCGGCGACTACCTGCCCAAGAACTACAACGCCCTGGGCCAGGTGGCCCAGATCGCCGATCAGGCCTCGGCCGGGGTGGTCATCAACCGGGTAATTTAGCGCCTAAGGCGCCAGGCGCCTAAGGCCCCTGAATGACCTTGGTGGATCTCTTCATTGACAAAGAGGGAAAACATTTAATTAAATGTCATATTTGACATAATATATACTGGATATAGTAAAAAAAATATAGCTGACAAATTTAATAGGAATTAAAGTTTGATTCGGAAACGTCCGTTTATAATTTGGGCTTTCTTTTTTGTCAATAAGTTCCCCCATCAAGCTGCCCCCTTGCCAAAGACTTCCCCAATATAATTCCTTTGATTTGCCTATTGAATTTAAATAATTTGCTGCTATATTTTGGAAGAGTGAAAGAGTAGCGCATCTCACTCCGTCTAATTGGGTCATGACCTTGGGCCTTGTCCCATTAGCGCATAAGTTATTGTTCAAAGGCTTGAGAATGAATTTTAGTATCATAGAATTTGCTAGAACAAATCGGGTTATCCTGACGTGGGCGGCATTTTTTGCACTTATATACATGATGAGAGAGATGTTCGGTCTCTTTTTTCTGACTTTTGTAATGTGCTTCATTACGCATGGAATCATTGGTAAAATACATCGTTTCACTAGACAAAAGCGTAAATATCTTGTATTAATGGTATATATAATCTTCCTTCTTGCCATAATTTCTTTTTTCGTCTACGGGCTGCCCAAGATTTACAGCGAGGCCAAACAGTTCACGGGCCAGCTGCCCAATACCCTCAATTACGTCGAGTCCCTCCTGGACAACATAACCGAGGACAACCCCAACCTGGCCCAGCCGGTCGAGAGGATCAAAGACGCCCTGACCTTCGAGAAGGTCATCAACAAGGCCGCCTCCCTGGCCCTGGTGGGCCTGGAGCAGGCCTGGCATTACGTGACCTGGTTTTTCCTCTCGGTTCTCTTCAGCTTTCTTATCATGATGGATTTGCCCAACCTGATGAGGAAGTTCGTGGCGCTGAAGCACTCGAGGCTGGGAAACATTTACAAGGAAACGGCCTACAGCGTGGTCAGGTTCTCCCAGGTGGTCGGCGAGAACTTCAGGGCCCAGATACTGATCTCCCTGATAAACACCTGCCTGACCTTCATCGGCCTGACCATCATCGGCACGGGGACGACGGCCCTGCTGGCTTTCGCGGTCTTCCTCTTCGGGCTCATACCGGTCCTGGGGGTCATCATCTCCTCGGTCCCGATCATGCTGGTGGCCCTGAACGTCGGCGGCCCCAAGATGGTCCTGGCCGTTTTGATCCTGATCGTCATAATCCACCTGCTCGAGGCCTACGTCCTGAACCCCAGGATAATCTCGGCGGTCATGCGCATTAACCCCGTCCTTACCCTGATAATACTGTACATCGCCCATAGCATCATGGGCCTTTGGGGCATGCTCCTGGGCGTCCCCATAGCGGTCTATTTCTACCGGCAGGTTCTCCAGGTCTCGCCCAACGGCGCGAACGGCAAGAACCACGCCCGCCCCCCTACCGAAAGCCCGCCCTCCGGGCCGCCCGCCGACGGCGGGCCCGGCCAGGGCCCTTCCCCGAACGATCCGCCGAATGCCGATGGCCCGGCGGGCGGGGGGGCGCCCTGAGCGGGCGACCGACCCCGCGTTAAACGCCCCTTGTGGCCCCGATAGGTTGAACGAGAGCTTATGACTGGACCCGATTTTTTCACCCGGGCGAGGGCCCGGTTGGCCCGGCCTGGTTTATTGGCGGGGTTATTGGTTTTGCTTCTCTCCGTCGCTTGGCCGGCCCCGCCCTCCCGGGGCCAGGGGCCCGGGGCCCCGGCGGGCCCCGCCGGGAGGACGATCGTCATGCTGGGGGACAGCCTGACCGCGGGGGGCGAGTGGGACGCCCTTGATACCGGGGCGACGGTCATCAACGAGGGGGTGTCCGGCGACGGCTACTCCCGGATACTCGCGAGGCTCGACCAAACCATAGCGGCCAAGCCCGACGTGGTTTTCTTGCAGGTGGGCGTGAACGATTTGAGCCACGTCAGGGATTTGGGCCAGATACTGGACGGCCACGTGGCCATTTGGGGGGAGCTCAGGCGGGCCTTGCCCAACCTAAGGCTTATCGTTTGCTCCCTCATACCCACAAACGAGAAAAAAAACAAGTACCTTAAGCCAGGCACGAACCAGAAAATCCAAAAGGTGAACGAGCTCCTCTCGGCCAAGGCCGCCGGGGAAAACCTGGAGTTCATCGATTTGTACTCGCCCATGGCCGGGCCCGACTCCGGGTTGCCCCTGAACCTAACCTTTGACGGCCTCCACCTGACCAAGGAGGGGCAACTGATATGGCTTGGCGTGCTTCGGGACTATCTGGCCCTGCATAAGGACGGGACGACGGCCGCCTCCGCCGGGGCCGCGCCCGCCGCCCCGCCCGGGACGGCTCCCTCGGGTTCCTCGGCTCCCTCGGCCTCCTCGGATTCCTCGGCTTCCTCGGATTCCTCGGATTAAAAGAGAAATTTTTAATAGACTTTTAATAGATAATTAATTTTATATCGTACGGATAGTTTAAAATAAACAGGTTAGCTAAACTATTACTTTTCTGTCATACGCAAAATTGTGTAGTAATTTCTTTTATTTGAATTACATAACGATAAGACTTAAATTTATTTGAAAATATTAGATTTATGCTTCTATATTTTTTAAGTAAAGGCTAATTATTATATATTTTTTTAGCTTGAAGACTTTGTTTTTGCGGGTTATGATGGGGACCGGTTTGTTTAGTTATGGAGGCTTAGTCAAAGCAAAAGACCTTGAGGTGAAAAATGGCAAAGAAAAACGCTTTGGAAAATACCGTGTTGGAAGTGGACAGCTTAGGTCCCACGAAGATCCCCTCGCCGCTTCTCAGCATGACGGACGTCCAGGAAAACGACGAGACCATATCCTGGGACGCCTTTACCGATGACAGCCAGCGGGTCATCATGGAGGCCACGCTGGATACCTTCCAACGCTACAAGGCCGACGGTACCGTGCCCCCGAGTTTCGAGCAGGCCGGGGCCCGGAGGAAGATCTACTTTGACCCCTCCAAGGTCAGGGCCGGCATCCTGACCGCCGGCGGCCTGTGCCCCGGCCTGAACGACGTCATCCGCTCCCTGGTCCTGACGCTCTATTACCGCTACCGGGTCCGGAACATTTTGGGCATAAAATACGGGTACCAGGGCCTGATCGCCTCCTTCGGGCACGAGCTCATCAGGCTGAGCCCCAACGAGGTCTCCGAGATCCATCAGTTCGGCGGGACCATCCTGGGGTCCTCGAGGGGCAACCAGTCGATCGAGGAACTGGTGGACTCCCTGGAGCGGCTGAACATGAACATCCTCTTCTGCATAGGCGGGGACGGCACCCTGAGGGGCACCCACGCCATCTGCCAGGAGATAAAGAAGCGCTCCCTTAAGATCGCCGTCATCGGCATCCCCAAAACCATAGACAACGACATAAGCCTTGTCTCCCGCTCGTTTGGCTTCGAGACGGCCGTGGCCATAGCCACCGAGGTCATCCGCAGCGCCCACACCGAGGCCCTCGGGGCGCCCTGGGGCGTCGGCCTGGTCAAGCTCATGGGCCGGGACAGCGGGTTCATCGCCTCCACCGCCGCCCTGGCCAGGGGGGACGCCAATTTCGTCCTCATCCCCGAGGTCGATTTCGACATCGAGGGCCCCGGGGCCCTTCTGGCGAGGCTCCACGAGCGGCTGAAAGCCCGTGGCCACGCCGTCCTCGTGGTGGCCGAGGGGGCGGGCCAGAAATTCTTCGAGCGGGAGGACGTGGCCAAGGACGCCTCCGGCAACGTTCGCTACAAGGACATCGGCACCTACCTCGTGGACGAGATCAAAAGGTATTTCAAGGGGCTCAAGCAGGAGCTGAACCTGAAATACATCGATCCCAGCTACATCATCCGGAGCGCCCCGGCCAACTCCAGCGATCAGGTCTTTTGCTCCTTCCTGGGCCAGAAGGCCGTCCACGCGGCCATGGCCGGCAAGACCGACGTCCTGATCGGCCAGTGGAACGACCATTTCGTCCACGTGCCCATCGCCATGGCCGTCTCGAGGCGCAAAAAAGTCGACCCCAAGGGCGAGCTCTGGAGCAGCGTCCTTGAGAGGACCGGCCAGCCGGACCTCGTGGCCATAGGTTAGCCCTCACGGAAAAGGCCGGCCCCCCCGGGGGCCGGCCTTTCGCTTTTCAATCGACCACGCTTTTTAGGTGCTCCCTCAGCGCCTCCGTCCAGGCCCAGTAGGCCGACCAGGTGAGGTGGACCCCGTCGTCGGTCATGTGATCCGGGAGCTCGCCCTCGGCGTCCGCGCATAGCCCGTACAGATCCAGCCAGCTGATGCCGCCCTCGAACGGGAGCCCTTCGATGGCGCCGCCTTTGGCGGCCTCGAGGTTCGCCTTAAGCGCCTCGTTGGTCTGCCTGACCTTGGCGTTATCGAGGGTGACGCTGACCCAGCCCAGCTTGTCGAGCCTGATGGGCATCAGGGAACAGACGATCAGGTGGGTTTTCGGGGATTGCCGGTTGATTTCCCTCCAGATGGCCAGGTGATTGTCGGCTACCTCCGCGGGCGGTATGCCCTGGCTCAGATCGTTTATCCCCACCTGCAGCGAAATCAGCCTCGGCTTTTGTTCCGTCGCGTACCTGACCCGGGACAGGAGCCCCATGCTGGTGTCGCCGGCTATGCCGTGGTTGACGGCCCGGAACCTTTGGTCGAGATCGGACCAGTTCCAAAACTCGGTAAGACTGTCGCCCAGTAAAACAATTGTATCCGTCAAGTCTTTAGTCATATACTACCTTCGATTGTTGAAAGTTTTCAAAATACATTGCTAACTTTCATGTTTTAGCTATATTTTAAACTATAGCTGATACGGTTATTATAAAAAGCTAATGGAGCGGTTGATTTGACAAACTGAGTCTGGGCGGACGAGGGGCCGTCAAACGCTATACCCCGATTATATCCAAATTACCGACCCCGGTCATGGCTTTTTTAAAACGCCCATGGCCGGGGTCATTTCGCCCAATGGCCAGCGCCCCAGGAAGGCCGCTTTAGCTGCCGGGTAGCCCAAACGCGCCCATCTTGGCCCCAAGGGGCCCGAAAGGGCTTCGAAAGACAGGCCGGGCCAGATAATTACTTGTTTTTCCCCAATGTTAACTAAAGGCTACCCAGGCCGGGATTTCGTTTTCTCAATTTATCATTTAATATTGGCCATTAACCGGCCCTCCCGATCCCCGATGCCGTCGAAGCGGGCCCGCCGCCGACCCGTTTGAGCCTAATTTTGTCAATAAATAGGCGGATGTTAGGCAAGGCCTTTAAATCAATTGTTTTTTATGTTGACTGGCTTTGGAAAACGGCATATAATTGCTCAATAGAATTTTAGTCAACCGACCGGGCGCTCCTGGAAGGGGTCTAACTGGTTTCGTTGGCCCCCCTAAGCCGTCTCTCTCTTTGGGCCATACGCATGATAGAATCAGTTACTCGGAACACATTGGTTTTTAAGGGATTTTCCCCGTTGGTAACCGATGGGGCTCCGGGCCCGTTTAGATAGTCTTAAGGTATCCCCGACGTCAGGTTGGGGGAGGTCGCTTAACGTTCTTTATTCCCTGCGTGGAGGATCCTGATGGACCCTGTAATTCTTTCCAGGTTGCAATTCGCCCTGGCCACCGCCGTCCACTTCTTATTCGTTCCCCTGACCATAGGGCTCTCCTTCTACACGGCGTGGATGGAGACCAAGTATGTCAGAAGCGGGAAAGAGATATATAAGAAACAAGCCAAGTTTTGGGGACGGATCTTTTTAATTAACTTTGTCCTTGGCGTGGTTACCGGCATTGCCCTTGAATTCCAGTTCGGGACCAACTGGGCCAATTACTCAAAATACGTCGGTGACATTTTCGGATCCTTATTGGCCATTGAAGCCACCGTGGCCTTCTTCTTAGAGTCCACTTTCATCGCGGTTTGGGCCTTTGGCTGGGATAGGGTTTCCAAGAAATTCCACTGCTTTTCGATTTGGCTGGTCGCGTTCGCGGGCACCATCTCCGCCCTGTGGATCTTGCTGGCCAACGGCTTCATGCAAAACCCGGTCGGCTACAAGGTCGTGGACGGGGTGGCCAGGCTGGCCAGCTTCACGGACGTCTTGACAAACACGTACGGCTGGCACATGTACCTGCACACCGTTTGCGGCGCCTTCGTCCTGTCCTCCTTCCTGATCATGGGGGTTTGCGCCTGGCACTTCTTCGTGGGCCGTAACGTGGAATTCTTCCACATGGCCTTCAAGACGGCCTCCGGTTTCGCCCTGATCTTTACCATCTGCTCGGCCATCGCCGGCCACCAACTCGGCCAGGTAACCGCCGAGCACCAGAAGTCCAAGTTCGCGGCCATGGAGTCGGTCTGGGTGACCGAGCCGAACACGCCGATGTATCTTTTGACCATACCCAACCTCACCGAGGACGGGAACCTGGTCCAGACCCTCCCGGTCCCGGGCGCCCTCAGTTTCCTGGCCACCAACCGGTTCGACCAGACCATCACCGGCCTGAACGACATCGATCCCTCGGAGCGGCCGCCGGTCTGGCCCGTGTTCGCCTCCTTCCGGATAATGGTCGGCCTGGGCTGCCTGCTCCTGGCCGTGGCCATATTGACGTACATCATCAAATCCTTCGTGCCCAGCCTGGGCTGGGGCCTGTGGATTTACATCCTCTTGATCCCGGTACCGTACCTGGCCGCCGAGCTGGGTTGGATGGTGACCGAGATCGGGCGCCAGCCTTGGGTCGTCTTCGGTTTAATGAAGACATCCGCGGCCGGGAGCCCGCCCGTCGATTGGTATCAAATCTTAAGCACGTTGGTGGTCATGGCCGGCATTTACGCCCTCATAGCCATCACCGGTTTCATATTGATGATCAAGGCGGCCATCAAAGGCCCCGATGACACAGCCGAGCATTACGCTTAATAACCCTAAGGAGGAACAACTACCATGGACTCGTCTTATGTTTTGTCCGTAATCTGGTTCGTCCTTTGGGGCGTCCTTTGGGCCGTTTACTTCATCCTGGATGGCTACGACTTCGGCATCGCCATGTGGCTTCCCCTGATAGGGGCCTCCAGCGAGGTCGAGCGCTCCGCCATGTACAGGGTCACCGGTCCCTTCTGGGACGGTAACGAGGTCTGGCTAATCACCGCGGGCGGCGTCACCTTCGCTGCCTTCCCCCTGGCCTACGCGGTCTTGTTCTCAAGCCTCTACACGCCGCTGATGATCCTCTTGTTCTGCCTGATCCTGAGGGGCGTGGCCTCGGAACTGAGGTTCCAGTGGGATAACCGCTGGTACAGGTTTATCTGCGACGGCGCCGTCGTGACCGGGAGCCTTGTGGCCGTCATCCTTCTGGGCGTGGCCTTCTCCAACCTCTTTAGGGGTTTACCCCTCGAGTACGACGAGGCGACGCAGTTCTTCATGTTCAGGGGCAACCTTCTGAACCTGCTGCACCCGTATTGCCTCCTGGGCGGGATACTGTTCGTTTTGATGTTCCTGGTCCACGGCGGCCTGTACCTGGGCTGGAGGACCGAGGGCGACTTGCGCAAAAAGGCCATCTACCTGACCCAAGCCGTCTGGCCCATCTTCTTCGTGGTCTTCCTGCTTTACGTGGTCCTGACCTTCGCCTGGGCCGGCCTTTACAAAAACTACTTCTCCTCGCCGCTTCTCTTGGCCTTGCCTCTCCTGTGCGCCATACTGTTCGTCCTCTCAGGCTTCCATCTCTACTGGAAGACGAAGGTCGGAAAGTCGCTCCTGGCCTCCTGCGGCGGCATCCTGACCCTGACCCTGACCGGCGTTTTGGGCATGTTCCCCAACCTTATCCCCTCAAGGCTTGTGGCCTCGGGTAGCCTAAACGTGGTCAACGCCTCTTCCTCCGGCAAGACCCTTGGCATCATGCTGGTCGTCGCCGTCATTTTCGTCCCAACGGTAATCGCTTACCAGATTTGGGCCCACAAGAAACTGGCCGTGACCGTGAAGGTCGACTAGAAAACCTAACCCAGGCGCGAACCTCCCCGGCCCCAAGCCGGGCCGGCCGCGCCTGACGCGCCCCAAACCAACACCCGGCTAGGGTTTACCCTGGCCGGGTATTTTTTTGTCCCACCGCCTTTCCCCCCTTGCCTTCTTATCCCAATGCCCTCCTTCCATAATTCGTTCCCCGAATCGCCTTAAGCCCTTACCGCCCCAAATCCCACCCCCTTTCGTTTTCCGCCTTAGCGTTTTTTTTATGCCAGACTATTCAGCCGAAAAGGAATAGAAATGCCTTTTAGCTGTTCATTTGCATAGGTAAATAGTTATCAAAAAAATCATTAGACACAATTTAACTAAAAATTAATATTAAATAAGTGGTCATGATATTTTAGAATCTATAAATCTTAAATATAAATAAAACCATAAATCATCTAGAAAAGACATCCCAAGAAAATCTATTAAATGCCTTAAGCTAGTTGAATCAATAATTTTATTATTTTATTAACACGTGTCAGTCTCAAGCAAATTTTTTCTAGAACTTGCCAAAAAAATATTAGATTTTACATTTATATTGTATCCTAAAACAATACAATCCCCAGATTTTGTGATTGTAATTGTTCAAAATTGTTGATAAAGTCTAATCTAGTGAACGATTATATAGCGTAGAAGTATTTTTTAGGTTTAATTAACTTTCCCAAAAAGGCCATTTAAGCAAACTATCTGAATCAAATGTAAGAAATACAGCCGCTTAATTTATTTAACGACTAAATCATTTGTTAAATTCTATCACGAATTGGCTTGACGAAAACATTTTTACGATTAAAAGTTATTATTTGTATCATACAAAACATTATCCAAAATACATACGAGAATATTAAATTTCAAAATTATATGTCAAACTAACTTAAAACAATTTCATAAATATATACTGTAGCATAGTTAAATAGCAATATTGTCTAAAAATTTCTGTTTAGATGGTTTTAGGAGGATCGAACAATGATGAAAAATTATTTTATCCCGGCCAAACATTACCCAAACAAACGCGCCGGGGCGGCTATCAAAACCCTGGCCATGTTCTTGGCCCTGGCCCTTGGCCTTTGGCTCGCCTATCCCGCCAACGC
>JAITKA010000186.1 GCA_031278635.1 Deltaproteobacteria bacterium
GTATCTAAAAGTTTGAAAATTTTGCTGGTGTTTCATGAAGAACACTAATTATGACCTAGAAATATATGTTACAGTCTGAAGGCTGCTCCCATTATTGGGCTGAGGCCTTTTTTTATTACCTATTTTAGGTAACGATATTTGGGAAAAAAATTGAAAGGGGATTTCATGAATCGGGAACTTTGGGAAAAAACCGTGGCCTTCCATGGACATGCCTGCCCGGGCTTGGCCTTTGGTTTCATGGCGGCCACCGCCGCCTCGGAAAGCCCGGAAGTGGGGCAACTCCCTTACGGGCGCCTGGTTTGCCTGACCGAGAACGACGCCTGCGGGGTTGACGCCATCCAGGTCGTGTTGGGTTGCACCCTGGGCAAGGGCAACCTCGTCTTCAGGGACACGGGCAAGCACGCCTTTGGTTTTTACGACCGGGAAACCGGCCGCTCGCTCAGGCTCGTGGCCAGGGATAGCAATTTGGCCCCGGATCTGGGCATGGAAGAGAGGATCGAGGTAATCCTGAACTCCAAGCCGTCGGATCTTTTTGAGGGCAAAAGGCCCACGCGGCCGGTCCCCGGGATGGAGCGGGTCTTTCTCACGGACGTCTGCCAGGGGTGCGGCGAGCCCACGGGCGAGCACCGGCTAAGGCTCCAGGAGGGCAAAAAGCTCTGCCTGGATTGTTTCCAGGAATACGACAAAAGATGGTAGAAAAAATTATTTAGTGTCATTAAACCGTAAATCTGAATCGAATAAATTTTTTGATAAATGCGTTGCGTATGTATTTATCAAAATAATTTATTCGTTGGACGATAACCGGTAGGAGCGCTGACCCGAATGGGACAAACGCCGTGGTGGCGGAAAAGTTTAGGGGCGACGAGCGGGGCGACTGGGAGTGATTGCCCGCCCCAACGGAAAAAAGATCGCCGAGGGTGCGATCTTTTTTCCGTTTGGGGGCCCTACCTTTCCAAGAACCGGCCGGGATGGCTGGGGCTTGGAAAGACGGGCTGGGGGGGTCAGTCGAGCTGGCCGCGGCGGGACATGGGCAGGGTCAGGTTCATGCTGCCGGTGCGGTAGCCCAGGAGGTCCACGGCGGTGTAGAGGAAGCCGAGGGAGCGAAAATATTCGGCCACTTTGGTGCGGGAACCAGGTTCCATGAGTATGGCCATGCCCTCGTCGTCGGTCTCGATGCGGGCCAGCTCGCCCTGGTCGTGGAACCTGACCCTGACCTGCCTCAGGCCCAGCCCCAGGAGGAAGCTCTCGGCCCTGTCGATGCGGGAGAGGCGCTCAGCCGTGATCATCTCGCCGTAGGGAAAGCGCGAGGCGAGGCAGGCGAAGGAGGGCTTGTCCCAGGTGGGGAGGCCCATCCTTTTGGAGAGGGCCCGTATCTCGTCCTTGCCCAGGCGGGCCTGGCGCAGGGGGCTTATGACGCCCAGCTCGCTGATGGCCAGAAGGCCAGGGCGGTAGTCGCCCTCGTCGTCGATGTTGGAGGCCTCGATGACGTGGCTCAGGCCCTCGGCCCGGGCCATGGAAATGATCTTGCCGAAGAGCTCGTGTTTGCACAGGTAGCAGCGGTTGGGTGGGTTTTGCGAGAAATCCTTGATGTTGAGCTCCTCGGAGTCGACCAGGAGGTGTTTGAGGCCCAGCCGCCGGGCCAGGGAGATGGCCGCGTTTCTCTCCCTTTCGGGGAAACTGGCCGAGCAGCCGGTGACCAGAACGGTTTGGCCGGGTATGGTGTCGGCGCAGACGGCCGAGAGATAACTCGAGTCCACGCCTCCGGAGAAAGCCACGGCCACGCTCCCGAGATCGCGCAAGATCCCTTTGAGCCGGGCTTCCTTGTCCATGGTTGGTTGGGTTGGCATTGGCGTACCGGTAATCCTTTGATCCTTTGCCGGCGCCGGTGGGGGCGCGAGCCGGTTGGTGGGGTTTAGGCGGGGGGGCCTTGGGCCTGGCCGGCCGAGACGATGGTCCCCCCGCCGATGACCACGTCGTTTTGGTAAAAGACCGCGGCCTGGCCTGGGGCCACGGCCTTCTGGGGCCTTTGGAACGAAATTTTAATTCGCCCGGGGGCCATGGGCTCGAGGAGGGCCGGGGTCTCGGTCTGGCGGTACCTGACCTTGACCATGGCCTCCAGGGGATGGGTCAGGGGCTCGCCGGAAATCACGTTCAGGTCGTCCGCGATGGCCCAGTCGGAGTAGAGGCCCGATTCGTCGCCCACGGTGACGGTGTTGGAGTCGGGGTCGAGGCGGAGGACGTACATGGCCCTGGGCGAGTGGATGCCAAGTCCCCGGCGCTGGCCGATCGTGTAGCGGTGGATGCCCCGGTGTTTCCCCAGGATTTTACCCTGGGGGGTTATCACGTCCCCGGGATTGTCCTTTATGCCGAAGGATTCCAGGAACAGGTCGTAGCGGCCGTTCCGGACGAAGCAGATGTCCTGGCTGTCGGGTTTTTTGGCGTTGACTATGCCGCTTTCGGTGGCCATGGCCCTGATCTCCCCCTTGAGGAAATTACCCAGGGGGAAGAGGGTCCGGGCGAGTTCCTCCTGGCTCAGGCCGTAGAGGAAATAGCTTTGGTCCTTGGATTGGTCCCGGGCCTTTTTCAGGAGGTAGCGGCCGGTGGCCCCGTCCTTGGCTATCTTGGCGTAGTGCCCGGTGGCCAGTTTCTCGCAGCCAAGGAGGAAGGCCCTGGCGAAGAGGGGCCCGAATTTTAGCCTGCGGTTACAGTCCACGCAGGGGTTGGGCGTCCGGCCGCGGACGTAGGCCATGACGAAGCGCTCGATGACCTCTTTCCTGAAAAGCGCGCTGAAATTATGGATCTGGTGATCGAAGTTGAGCTTCTGGGATACCGAGCGGGCGTCGATGATGTCGCGGAAAGAGCAGCAGGAGCGGCCCGAGAGGGTCAGGGAGGCGTCGGTGGGGTCGTTCTCCCCGTCCCCGATCAGTTTCATGGTCACCCCGACCACGCGGTGCCCGCGGCCCTGGAGGATTAGGGCCGCGGCGGAGCTGTCCACCCCGCCGCTCATGGCCACCAAAACCCCGGGGGCCGGGTTTAATCCGGTTTGGGGCATGGTCAGGCCTTTCCGTACCTGATTCTGTCCATGGCTCTGTAACGGAAGTATAGGTATGTGTCGAAAGAAACCATGGCCATATTTATCAGGTAAAATATAACCACGTAGTTTACGTTATGGTTAACGACCTTGGCCAGGACGCCGAAAACGTAGCCCAGGTTGACTATAAACAAAAAGACCGGGGTACGGCCCCGGCTTGACTTGACCCGGAGGGAGTTGAGGATGTTGGCGGGCCAGGCGAAGCCGAAGGTCACCAACATGCAGCTTTCCAGAATATTTCCAAAATTAATCATTTGCAGGTTTACGTAAGGGAATTATTACGGCTGTCGCTCGCGTTTTTGGGCAAGGCTGGGGGCTTGGGGGTCCCGTGAGCCCGGGGGCGGTGGGGTGCCCCGGGGAGCCCCCCGCCCCCCGGGTTTTAGGGTTTAGCCGTTGGGGATGGGGACCAAACGCTCCACGGCTTGGCCGCGGCAAAAGTCGATGGCGGCGAGGCGGTTCTTGGCCTCCAGCTGGAGCTCGGAGACCAGCAGCAGGCCCTTGCCCGTGCCGATTTTAAGGCGGCCCTTGTCGTCCAGGCCCAGGACCTGGCCGGGCTCGGCCTTGCCGGGGCAGGAGGCGGCCTTGAAGAGTTTTATGAGCTTGTCGCCCACCATGGCCTGGGCCCCCGGCCAGGGGTCCACCCCGTTTATGAGGTGGGCCAGGGTGGAGGCGGGTTGGTCGAACCGGATCTGGCCGTCGCTTTTTTTCAGGAGGCGGTTTATGGTGGCCAGGGTCTCGTTCTGGGGCACGGGCGTCAGGCGGTCGTCCTTGATCTGCTGGATGACCTGAAGGAGGAGCTTGGCCCCTATCTGCGAGAGCTCGTGCTCGATCTCCCCGGAGCCCACGGCCTCGGGCACGGGGATGGCGTTCTGGGCCAGCACGGCCCCGGCGTCGACCTTGAGGTCCACGAAATTTATCGAGACCCCGCAGAGCTGGTCGCCCTTGATCAGGGTCCAGTTCACGGGGGCCGGTCCGCGGTGCCTGGGGAGGAGCGAGGGGTGGATGTTGATGGGCGGGGTGTAGCCCAGGCTCAGGAGCCTGGGGCCCAGAAAGCCCCGGAAGGCCACGACCACCAACAACTCGGGCTGGGCCCGCTCTATGGCGTCGAGGGTGTCGTGGTTATTGACGAAGGAGGTCTCGACGACCTTAAGCTCGTAGTCCTCGGCCATCTTGGCGATCGAGGTGTTGGTGATGGTCTGGCCCCGGCCGGCCTTGGCCGGGGGGGAGGTCACGACCATCACGACTTTGTCCTGGCTGTCCACCAGCGCCCTGAGGGCCGGGACGGCGAAGTTGCCGCTACCGAAGAAAACGATCCGCAGTGGGGAAGGGGGGCCTTTCATAAATTTTTTCTTTCGTGGGCGAAGCCGTTCGCGCCTGGTCTAATCGATCGTCAATACCGTGGGAATATCATTGGCGTCCCGGAAGCCGGGGCCTACCGGGCCCAGGCCGGGGGGCGGTAGGCATCACGGACCGGAGCCATGGGGGCGATCCAAGGATTTTTTCCCGGGGGCGTCCGTCGCCCGCGAAAAGCGGGTCGGGTGGCTGGCCGGTTCAGGGCTTCCGAGGTAAATGCGTAAATTTGAAGGGTTCGAACCGTTATTCGTGCATGAAAATAAATAATAAATTATCATTGGCGTTTAAGGATACTATGATTATGGTGTTATAAATTAATAAAAAGATGCAAAAAGTATCGTTTTATGGATTTGGCGTTCCAATCTCGGCCGGTCGCCTAAGGGTGGTTCGTTAGGCGATACCGTAATTAAAAAAGGCCTCCCGCCAGGGGCAAGGTTAGTTAAAACGAATGGCGCGATCGTCCGGGGGGTCAGATCGGGCGAGCTTATGTCGTTATGGGGCCTTCCCGTTGGTTAAATCTTGCCTATTTTGAGGGCGATCCTCGATTTGGGTTCTTCTTGGCGTTTTTCCTTTTCTTCTTCTTCTTCTTCTTCTTGTGCCTTTTGGAGTTTTTTGAGACGCTTTATGTATAATTCCCTTTTTAAATTGGACAAGTGATCGATGAATAAGATGCCCGAGAGGTGATCCAGCTCATGCTGGGCCACCACGGAGCGGTAGCCCTCAAGATCCAGGGTCAGGGGCTGGCCCTTTATGTCCTGGGCCACGATTTTCACGGTCTTGGCCCGGGTGACGTTGGCCTTGAGGTCGATGACCGAGAGGCAGCCCTCCTCAAAGACCATGGAGCCGCCGTGTTGGACTATCTTGGGGTTGACCAGGGTCAGGACCGAGGTGCCATGCTCCTCGTCCTCGCCGGAGACGTCGACCAGGACCAATTTTATGTTCTTGCCGACCTGCGGGGCGGCCAGGCCCACGCCGTGGGCGTCGGCCATGGTTTCGAGCATGTCGGCGGCCAGTTGGGCCAATTCGTCGTCAAAGACCGTCACGTCCTGGGAGACTTGCCTCAGGGCGGGATCGGGGTATTTCAGGATGGGCAGGATGGCCATTTTTCCTCGGGAAAGCGTAAAAACGAAAAAAGCGAATGGGCGGCAAACGCGGTCGTTTGGCGCGTCGGGGGCGACTTGATTCCGGTACCCTGATGTCGCGAGCTTGGTCCCTTATCAGAGTTTGTCGCCAAGTTTGGCCATTATATCTTATTCATAAGCCCTTGGCAAACCAAACCAGAACGGACGTGAAAATTTTTTAAGGTTATTTTTAAAACTTAACAACTAATAAGCAAATTTAATGGGCATGGAATTAATATTTTGGGGTATTAATTTTTATATATGGCAATTTTATTGTTTATAAAGTTCAAATAGTTTCGATAACGAAGGACAATTAAATCTGGCTTGAGAGGTCGGAACGTGTATTGAATCGGCGGCAAAAAAATTAATCGGGATTTTTTTACGGCGAATCGGATAAAGGTTGCGCGATTGGCATAAATGGGTGGCGACGGTCGTTTCGTGGGCCCGGTGGGTTTTTAATTGGTTATTTTGGCCGGCAAAAGGGGTTAATCGCGTGGGTTGGGCGCAAGCGAACCGATTGTTCGGTTCGCTTGCGTCAACCCATGGGCTGGGCTAAAATGGGTCGCATGGACCCCAAGGCATTCGAAAGCGAGATCGCCTCGCCCCAGCGCAAGCCGTTCTATCTCATAACCGGCGGGGACCCCTCGGCGGTGGGCCGCTGCCTGGGGGCGACCAGGGCGGCCGTGAGCCAGGAGTTGATCCAGCTGAACTACAGGCAGTACGGGCTTGAGGGCCTGGACAACGCCTCGGGCTGGGCCAGGCTGACCCAGGAGGTCACGACCAACCCGTTCGGGAAGCCCCCCAGGATAGTCGTGGTCACGCTGACCGAGGCCGAGAAGCTCAAGGCCGAGCATTACGCCATAATCGGCAAGATCAGGCCTAAGATCGCGCGCAGCGCCACCCTGGCGCTGGTTTTGATGGGTGGTTTCGACTCCCGGCTGAAGTTTTTCAGGGAATTGAGCCAGGCCGGGGTCATGGTCGATTGCCAGGCGCCCAACCGCTACAACCTTCACAACTGGGTCATAGCCAAGTTCAAGGAAAAGGGCCTCAGGGCCGGGCTTGAGGCGGCAAGGCTCATGATCGAGCGGGCCGGCCCGAACCTCGGGGTATTGCTGAGCGAGATCGAGAAACTGAGCGTCTACCCGGGCCCGGACGTGGTCATCACCACCGAGCACGTGCGGTTGTACGTGTCGCTGGGCGCCTCGGCGGAGGTCTACGACCTGGGGACGCCCCTGGGCCTGGGCCGTCTGGAAAAAGCCGTGCCCATCATGATGGATTTGTTGGACAAATCCGACCCGGTTACGCTAATTAACGTCATAGCTACCCACTTCAGGCACCTTTTTCACATGAAGGTCATTATCGAGGCCAGCGGGGGCCACGCGGCCGACGAGGCCCTGGCCGCCGAGATGGGCGTGAACACGTTCAGGATAAGGTTTTTCAGGGAACAGATCGGTTTTTGGACCCTTTCGTCCCTGGGCGAGGCCCACTCGGCCATACAGGACTCCCTTAGGTCCGTGCTGACCGGCATGGCCCCCGATAAGGTCGCCCTGGGGGCCCTGGCCGTCAAGTTGGCCGGCCTCGCCAGGGCGAGGGACGGATACGCCGCCCAGGCCAACGGCCCGGGCGAATAAATACGGCGATTAAAGGTGGTTTGAGCATGACTCGGGACAAGCGGTTTTCCCTGGGCCTGGCCCTCGGGCTGGCCTTGGTTTTTTGGCTTTCGGCCCAGGGCGGCGCCTCCGCCCAGGGCGCCCCGGAGGGGGGCCTCAGGGTCGCCGCCGTGGGCGACATCATGATGGGGACGGAAAACCTTTTGCCCCCGGACGGCGGGGCGGGCTTTTTCAAGGACGTGGCCCCCTACCTAAAGGATCGGGACCTTGTCATCGGGAACCTGGAGGGGCCCCTGACCGACAGGGGCGCCCCGACCAAGGCCATCGTGCCCGGCCGCTCCTACTGCTTCAGGACGCCCCCGTCCTACGGGCGCTTCCTCAAGGAGGCCGGGTTCACGGCCATGTCGCTGGCCAATAACCATGCCAACGACTACGGGCCCGAGGGCCGGGCCCAGACCATCGAGGTCCTGGAATCCCTCGGCATAGCCCATGCCGGGGCCCCCGGCCAGGTCACGGTCTTCAGGGCCGGTGACCGGGAGGTGGCCTTCCTGGCCCTGGCCCCCAACAGGGGCTGCCAGAACATAAACGACATCCAGGGGGCCGTGGACCTGGTCAAGGGCGCGCTCAGGGAAAACCCCAAGCGGCTGGTGTTCGTTTCCTTCCACGGCGGGGCGGAGGGGACGGCCCACATGGTTCTGCCCCACGGCCCGGAGACTTACCTGGGCGAGAACAGGGGCGATCTGATTAACCTGTCCCACCGGCTGATCGACGCGGGGGCGGCGGCGGTCATCGGGCACGGGCCGCACGTCCCCAGGGCCTTGGAGGTTTACAAGGGCCACTTGATAGCCTACTCGCTGGGCAATTTCGCCACGGCCTCGGGCATAAACGTCAAGGGGGCGACGGGCCTGGCCCCGCTCCTGTTGTTCGATATCGATGGCGAGGGCAAGGTCCTGGATTACGATATAGTGAGCTTTCGGCAGAAACAGAACGCGGGCCCCAAGCCCGACGCCGGCTCCGAGGCGGCGAAGGTAATCAAGGATCTGTCCGATCGCCTGGCCAAGGAACTGGCGGCCAAATAAGTCGCCGGGGAGGCGGGAAATGGAAGGGAAAGGCGAAATGGCCGCGGGGCCGGTCGTTTGGGGGCGCCTGGGTCTCCTGGCCCTGGCCGCCATGGTTCTGGCGGCCCTCGCGGCGGCCTGCGCCGGCCACGGGGGGCGCGATCTCCATAAGCTCGAGGTCACCCTGGGCAAGACCACGCCCACGGAGCTGGTCAGGATCCTGGGGCCGCCCCTGGAGCGGGGCACCGGGGGTTCCGACAGGCCCTACGAGCGGCTCCACTTTAACGTGCCCTATGACAGGAACGTATTCGTCGAGGTTGTGGACCCGGACGGTAAGGATTCGAATAAGATCATAAGGGGCAAAAACGTTATATCCTTTTACTTCGTTGGAGGCCTTTTGAGCGCCGTTGAATGACTTTGGTGATTGGATCATTGCCGCCTTGCGCGTTTTTCGCCCAAGGCGGCAGGCGGGGGGTTATATCTCTTTTAAGGAGGCGGGAGACGTTTAACCATCATGCTTTTGACCATGGACGTTGGTAACACCAACATAAAATTCGGCCTTTGGATCGGCGACAGGATGGATTTCACCTGGAGGATCAGCACCAGGCTCAGTTCCTCGGGTGACGAGTTGGGCATAATGGTGGAGACCTTTTTGCGCCTCCAGGGCTACGGCTACAAGGACATAGAGGATTTGGTCGTGGCCAGCGTGGTCTTGCCCATGAGGCCGGCCATAGAGCGCCTGGGGCGCCGCTACATCGGGAAACCCCCCATCATAGTCGAGGTCCAGACTCAGAAGCTCATGCCCGTCCTCTACGACAACCCCAGGGAGGTGGGGACGGACAGGATAGTGGGGGCCATAGCCGCCTACCGGCATTACCAGGCCAGGACCATCGTGGTCGATTTCGGGACGGCCACCACCTTCGATTGCGTCTCCCAGTCCGGGGAGTACCTGGGCGGGGCCATCTCCCCTGGCTTCAGGCTCTCGGCCGACGCCTTGTTCGACAGGGCCAGGAGGCTCCCCAGGCTCGAGCAGTTTTACAAACCCGAGGCGGCCATAGCCAGGGACACGGTGAGCAGCCTGAATTCCGGGCTGGTCATGGGCTACGCGGGCCTGGTCGAGGGCATGGTCTCCAGGATCTCCGCCGAGATGGGCCCGGCCAAGGTCGTGGCCACGGGGGGGCTGGCCACCCTGATCGCCGGCGAGGCCAAGGTTATCGAGAAGATCCTTCCGAACCTCACCATGGAAGGGCTAAAAATAATATATGACGAGAGGGCCTATTGAGACCTATTTTTTTTGAGCCCCCAAGCACTTTGGGCCTGGTTTTCCCGGCTTCGCCCGTGCCCAAAACCAAGCTGAAAAAAGGGCTCGGCATACTTGAGGCTTTTAATTTTAGTATTCTTAAATGCGAGGTATCTTTAACTGAAAAGGGCTATTTGGCCGGAACCGACGACGAAAGGCTCGAGGGGCTCATGGCCGCCTTCCGGTCGCCCGAGACCCAGGGCGTTCTGGCCGCCAGGGGCGGCTTCGGCTGCCTTAGGCTCCTGCCCCGGATCGATTGGGCGACCCTGCCCAAAAACAAGCCCATGATCGGTTTCTCCGACGTGACCGCCCTCCACATGTCCCGCCTGGCCCATACGGGCGAGGGCGGCTGGCACGCCCCGGTCGTCAGCAGCTACACGTATTTCGAGCCCAACCGCAGGGAGGAGACGGTTATGGCCCTCCAGGGGCGCGGCCCCGATAACTGGGCCTTCGCCAAGCGGGAGGTCCTGCGCGAGGGCCTGGCCAGGGGCCCGCTGATGGGCGGCAACCTGACCCTGATCAACTCCCTGCTGGGCACGGGTCACTTGCCGAGCTTCAAGGGGGCCATCCTCATGATCGAGGACGTCGACGAGCAGAACTACCGGCTCGATCGCCAGCTGACCGTCCTGTGGCTCTCGGGGAAGCTCAAGGACATAGCCGGGTTGGTCTTCGGGGAGTTCGTGAACTGCGGGTTTAGGGACAACGTCAAGAAACTCCTGGCCGCGTTCGCCCGGGAGTGCCTGCCCGACGTGCCCGCGGTCAGGGGGGCGCCCTTCGGCCACGGGAAGATAAACAGCCCGTGGTGGTACGGCGAGGAGGCCGAGCTGGCGGCGGGGCCGGGCCAGGCCGGGTTGACTTTCTTGGAGAGGTAAGCGGGGGGGCCGGACGGCCCCCCCGGTTTTTTGGGGGAAGGGGGTGGGGGCCCTTAGGACGTGCTGACCCGGGAGAAGTCGGCCACCAGCTCGAAAAGGCGGCTGGCCCGCTTGAGGAGGGCCACCCTGGCGTTCTTCAGGTCGGGGTCGGGGTCGTCGACCAGGATTTTATCGAAGAACTGGTCGACCGGCTGCCTGAGGGTGACTATGCGCTCCAGGAGCCCGGCGTAGTCGCCCCGCTCCAGGTAGCCCTTGGATTCAGCCGTCAGGTCGGATATGGCGGACATGAGGTTCTTTTCCGCCTCCTGGGAGAGAAGCTCGGTCTTGACCAGGCTCTCCTCGCGGGGCCCGAATTTTTTTATGATGTTGACCACGCGCTTGAAGGTCTGGGCCAGATCCCTGAAGCCCTCGCGCTTTTTCACCCCTTCCAGGGCCACGGCCCGGCCAACCGAGGAGAGGGGGTTGTCCCCGTAAAGGCACAAAACGGCCTCGGCCCCGTCGCCGGAGACGCCCAGGCCCAGGATGTGGCTTTTCAGGCGGGCCTTGAAGAAATCCAGGGTCTCGGACTTGACCTCCTTGGGGGGCCGCTTGACCAAGGCGCCGAGGTTGGCCATGGCTTTCTCCACGTAGGGCTCAAGCGACCAGTTCCAGCCCCGGTCCAGCATGATCAGGATAATGCCCAGGGCTTGCCGCCTAAGGCCGAAGGGATCGGCGGCCCCGGTGGGCAAAAGGCCGACCGAGAAACAGCCGACTATGGTGTCGAGCTTATCGGCCACGCTGAGGATGGCCCCGGCCGTGGACTGGGGCAGGGCCCCGCCGGAACGGATCGGGAGGTAATGCTCGCGGATGGCCTCGGCCACCTCCGGCGGCTCGCCGTCGGCCAGGGCGTACTCCCGGCCCATGACCCCCTGGAGGGAGGGGAACTCGCCCACCATGCCGGAGACCAGGTCGTTTTTGCACAGGTTGGCCGCCCTCTCGACGGTGTCGGCGTCCCCGGGGGAGTTTTGGGCGGCCAGGGCCAGGGCCAGGGACTTGAACCTCTGGACCTTATCGTGGGAGGTGCCCATCAGGTGATGGAAGACCACGTCCTTTAGGGCCTCGCCGCGGTCGGCCAGCCTGACCTTCCTGTCCTCCAGCCAATAAAAGCGGGCGTCTTCCAGCCTGGCCCGAAGGACCCTCTCGTGGCCCTTCTTGACCACGTCCATGTTCTTGGCCTTGGTGTTGTTGACGGCCACGAAATATGGCGCCTGGCGGCCCTGGCCGTCGGTGATGGGGAAGTAGCGCTGGTGCTCTTTCATGGCCGTGGAAGCCACCGCCAGGGGCAGATCCAGGAACTGGGAGTCATAGTGCCCCAAAATGGCGAACGGCTCCTCCAGCAGGTTGGCCACCTCGTCGACCAGCTCGTCGTCCATGACCACCTTGAGGTCGCTGTTGGCCTCCTCGGTCACCCGGGCGATCTCCTTTTTGACCTGCTCCCGGCGGGACTCGAAGTCGACCAGCACGTGGGCCTCGGCCAGGCGCTCGGGGTACTCGTCGGGCCCGGTGATGACCACGGGCCCCGGGTGGAGGAAGCGGTGGCCGTAGCTGACTTTCCCGGAGCGGATGCCGGCGAAGGTGAGCGGCAGGATCTCGCCCCTCAGGGCCGCCAGCAGCCAGTGGACGGGCCTCACGAACTGGTAGGTCCCGTCGCCCCAGCGCATGACCTTGGGAAAGGGCAGGCTCTCCAGGATCGAGGGTATCAGCCCCGAGAGGATGTCCTGGGTGGCCTGGCCCTTGCGGGATTTTTTCACGGCCAGGTAAGGCCCTTTCGGGGTATTTTGGGTATAGAGGTCACCTATCGGGACCCCCTGCCCCTTGGCGAAGCCCTGGGCCGCCTTGGTCGGGTTGCCGTTGGAATCGAAGGCCGCCGAGAGGGGGGGCCCGGTGATCTCCTCCTCGATGTCCGGCTGGAGCATCAACAGGCCCCACAGGCCCACGGCCAGGCGCCTGGGCCCGCCCCAGACCATGATCCGGTCGAAGGTCAAGCCGTCCGCGGCCAGGGCCGCCGTCAGGCGCTCCCTTATGTGGGCCGTGGCCGGGCCAAAGTAGCTGGCCGGGATCTCCTCGACCCCCAACTCCAGGATGAAATCGCCCCTAGTCACGGGTACACCTCCCTCGCGCCGTCGCCGCCGGTCACAGGTTCACCTCCCAGCGCCCCAGGAGCGGATGGCCCATGTCCTCGCGTTGCTTCACGTAAAGGGCGGCCACGTTCCTGGCTAGCTTCCTGACCCGCCCGATGAATCTGGTCCGCTCGGCCACGCTTATGGCCCCCCTGGCGTCCAGGAGGTTAAAGGCGTGGGAGCATTTTAAACAATAGTCGTAACCGGGCAGAACCAACCCGGCCTCCGAGAGCTTGTTCGATTCGGCCTCGTACATGTCGAACAGGCTAAAAAGCATCTGGACGTCCGCCACCTCGAAATTGTATTTGGAGTGCTCCACCTCGCCCATGTGATGGACGTCGCCGTAACGGATTTGGTTGTTCCAGTTCAGGTCGTAGACGTTATCCACGCCCTGAAGGTACATGGCCAGCCGCTCGATGCCATAGGTGTACTCCACGGAAATGGGCCTCAGGTCGAACCCGCCCACCTGCTGGAAGTAGGTGAACTGGGTGACCTCCATGCCGTCGAGCCAGACCTCCCAGCCTATGCCCCAGGCGCCGAGGGTCGGCGACTCCCAGTCGTCCTCCACGAAGCGGATGTCGTGCTCCAGGGGGTCAATGCCCAGGGCCTTGAGGCTATCGAGGTAGAGTTCCTGGGATTTTACCGGCGAGGGCTTGACGATGACCTGAAACTGGTAGTAGTGCTGCAGCCGGTTGGGGTTTTCCCCGTAGCGGCCATCGGTGGGACGCCTGGAGGGCTGGACGTAGGCCACCCTCCATGGCTCCGGCCCCAGGCTGCGGAGGGTGGTGGCCGGGTGAAACGTGCCGGCCCCGACTTCCAGATCGTAGGGTTGGTGTATGAGGCAATCACGCTCGGACCAGAACTGCGTAAGCGCCTGGACCACCTCCTGGAATGAGAAGGGGGCCTTGGACATAAGACGGTCTCCTAAAATCGGGGCCTGGCCCTGGCTATGGGCCTAACCCTGGCTATGGGCGTTGGCGCGAATCGTTCGAACGACGGACAGGCATTTTGGCCTCGCCCGGAAGGCCCGCCCATCCATGGGGCGTCGGCCCGAAAAAACCGCGGTCGTTTTCGGCGGGAAATAGCCATGGCCGGACGGCGAAAATGCCTATTTTTTTAAATGGTATTATAACGGACTAAATTTATTGGCAAAAATTTTTGGCTCTTTGCCATTTTAGTGGTTTTCGGCTAGCGATCAACCTTTGACTCAGATAATTTTACCCATTGCCAGAAAATTGTCAAACTTATGAATATAACGCAATGATTCGCAAGCCTTCGCTGATCCCCCGCCCCCCGGCCCGCCCCAAGCCCGCGGCAAAAAAAACCCGGCCTAATTTTCGCCGGCGACTTTGGGTTCCCGTGGCCCTTAAGGTTGTTGCCGGTTTTTCAATCCCTTAATCGTTTCCACGGGCAACCCGGTGACTTTAGCGATTAAGTCCGGCGACCACGCTGCCGCTAGCGTCTTACGGGCGGCTTTAAGTTTAAACCCTTGACGGCCCCTTAGAAGACCTTTTTGATAGTTCTTTTTTTTTGACACTTTTTTCTTATTTCTTTGGCTCTAGACAGTTCGAATATTGATATACGTACAGAATTAACCACCCTTCTATAGGCTAAAGCCCAGCCAACGGGGCCCCGTTTTCGACGGCCGAGGCCAATCGGTTCTAGGCGGAAACCCGAGGGCTGAAACGACGACCATGGAGGCTAAATAATCACAGCGTTTACCATTAAAAAAATTTTTAAGCGCTAATTTATGGCGCTTAAAACTATCGATTATGCTAATAGCCCTGACTTATTTAAACCCCTTGGTTTCGCGACATTCGCTGACCCACATTCGCTGACCCACTTTCGCTGACGCCTATTCGCTGACCCATTTGGCCACGATCCCAATCGCGAGGTTATCATTATATGTCATCCACCCCTGACCGCGGGCAGGGGTTTCCGGCGGAAAACCTAAGCCAGTGGGTCGTGGTTTCATCCGCGGGTTCCAGCTTTACGGACTGGCCTGACCCTGGACGGCATGCCTTGCGGGCAAAAAAAAACGACCACCGCCAAAGAGCCTCCGGCGTCGTCATCAAACCCAAGCCGTACGGCTTTTGACCAAGCCCGGGCACGGCGCCGGGGGCCGATCGCAAGGCCGCGCGAAGGACGTTATCGGCCGGGGTACCGGAGCGGCGTTTCCATTTAACGCCCGCCCCTTGCCTCAAGCTCGCCCTCGCAAGCTAGCCAGCAAAGCCCAAGGATGAAGGTCGGTTTTGTACTTCTTTAATCGTTTCAAGGGGCAAACCGGTGATTTTAGCGATATCCTCAAGCGATATCCCAAGCGCCAGCATCCCGCGGGCGGCTTTAAGATTGGCCTCTTGACGACCCTCCTTAAATCCCTCCTTAAAGCCCTCTTCCTGTATTTGTTTAGTTCTTTGCTGATCAATGAGTGTTAAAAACATGTAATTAACCTCTTTTGGCAGGCTGAAGTCTAACCAGCGGGGTCATATTTTCGACGGCAGAGGCCAATCGGTTCTAGGCGGACACCCGAGGGTTGAAACGAAGACCATGAAGGCTAAATAATCAAAGCGCTACCATTAAAAAAATTTTTTAAGCGCTATGTTATGGCGCTTAAAACGATAAATTAAGGTAATGGCTCTAACTAATTTAAGCCCCATGATTTCGCGACTTTCGTTGACCCACTGGGCCACGATC
>JAITKA010000078.1 GCA_031278635.1 Deltaproteobacteria bacterium
CTCAAGTTTTAGCAGGTTGTTAAAAATACGGGCCAGTTAATTATATCGTAAGCCTTGGTTAGGCCAAGCTATTATTATTTTATAGGAAAAATCTTTGTGGCCTTAACGAATATCAAAGAAGCAGGGCAGCTAATGGCGATAATAAGATTTTATGAAACTATCAAGTTATTAGGCAGTACGGAGGTAATTTGGCCCATAGATTTACTTGTCTTTGGTAAGAAAAAAAATGATTGCGTTTCGAACAAAATTATGTATAATTTAAAAGTCGAATGACAGAATTCCAATGCCCGCACATCAAATTATACTCAGGTATTTAGCTCAAGGCCAGTTAGAGAGTGATCAGGAGAAAAATTTACCTCGCACTCGGATGTTATATATTGCCTTTAAGAACGTTGCGTGGATGAGTTGTTGGATTCCGGACTAATTATAAATAGTTACGTTATCGGTTTGGGCAAGTTAAATCTAACAAATAGTGGCACTGAGTAAGGTCATGAATCAGGCTTGACAATATCAGGCCAGAGAAAGGCTCCCGCGGGGGCCTTCCCGAAAGACCACATCGGGCCGGTAAAACGAGCCGCCGGCCTAAAAATCTCCCAGGGCGGAAAACCTGGGACGCGTTTGGTGATTATCATGAAATGCCCCTTCTGCGGTCAGTTGGACAACAAGGTCATAGATTCCAGGCTGAGCCGGGATTCCATGGCCATCCGCAGGCGCCGGGAGTGCCTGGTTTGCGATCGCCGCTTCACCACCTACGAGAAGATAGAAGAGCACATCCCGATGCTGATCAAGAAAGACGGCCGAAGGGAGGCCTACTCGCGGGTCAAGCTGGCCAGGGGCATCACCACGGCCACCCAGAAAAGGCCCGTGCCCGTGGCCGAGATCGAGCATTTCATAGATCAGCTGGAAAGGCAGCTTCAGGAGACCGGTTACAACGAGGTCAAGACCTCCGAGCTGGGGGAAAGGGTCTCGGATTTCTTAAGGGCGACCGATGACGTGGCCTACGTGCGGTTTACCAGCGTGTATAAGCAATTTAAGAACCTTGAGGATTTCGACAGGGAGATCCGCCAGCTGGACGTGGACAAAAACACCAAAGGCGAGCCCCAACCCGACAAGCCAATCAAGGGCAGATAAGGCCGGTTGCCCATGCCCCGCCGGGCTCCCGGTGGGGAAAAAATGGGTGGGATCTAAAGCCCCCCATGCCGGGCGACCATAAAACCACCCCGTTTATTGACCATTTCGTTTTTGGTCAATCGTCGCGATATATCCCTTCCTAGCCTATCCCACCGATATGCCTATTTAATTTTTGCAATGCAAGCGCGGAACGTTTTCCCCTCAATTGTGTGTTTAACGGCAAATAAAATTCGATTTACTTGACAAACAAATTTATTGTTAAATTTTTCCCATTGTTAGGCTATTAATTAATAGTTTCTTAAATATAAATTTACCATAAATTCGCATAAAGTACTTGGCAATCAAGGCGAAAAATAATATCAACTTGATAATTCTAATAAAAATTCTGAAGGCTAACTCCCGGTTCTTGATCTCCTCGTATTAAGGGAACGACAAAGGGATGAAATAACGTGAAGATTTAATTTTAGAATATTCTAATAAAATTTACGGCTGTTTAAAGTAAGGTGAAGATAATATTTTTACGGATTTGACCGCCCAGAGTCAAACCGGGGATCTTGACAGAGCCCGGCGCCTTGAGTTAATATATGGCGTAGAGCGTTTTTGATCTAAAATAATCGGTAAATATTAATAGAAAAAAATATTTTTTGCCCCTCCAATTAGATCCTTTATTTAGATATTTTAGTCAAAATGCTTTTTCTTTGCCGACTCTTCTGGCCTTTTGTTGTTCATTGTCTTGCCGTAAGACTGGCGAACAAGCGCGCTCGCTTGTTTTTGGCTATTTTCCAATAAATTTCATGGTTTTGGTTTAACGTGGAAAGACCAACGCAAAATAACGGGGACCAAACTCAGTTTCCAACGGAATTTAATGAGTTAATGGACTTCTCGTACGATATGGCCAAAAAATTGTTGCCTTTTTTGGCCCGTAGGCGTATCCCCCTTACCCCTGACAACTACTTAATGTTTTACGATTATTTCCTGGGAACCAACCCTGAGCTAACCCGTCAATTAAACGACGCTTTGCAGAAGGAGTCCCTTTTCACGCCTGCCGTCAGCGCCAGGATTTTCAGAAACTTTTATGACGTGGACTCCGAAAAAGCTAAAGTTTTGGAGGAGATGGGCGAACGGTTTGGCTCGATTTCCATTTCCCTGGAAGAGAACCTGGGGCAAAGTTTAGATTCCACCGGACGTTTCCAGCAAGTGTTGAACGAATCGGTCAGCCAGATCGAGCAAGGCCACCTGAAGGCCGACGAGATGAAGAACCTGGTCGATAGCCTTTTGTCGGAAACGAAAACCGCCCTGGACAACCAGACCGCCCTGGCCGACCTCATGGAGGCCTCCAATAAGGTCATCGTGGCCCTGACCGAGGAACTCAAGGACAAGACCCGGCAGGCCAACATAGACGACCTGACCCAGCTCTATAACCGCCGTTACATGAAACAGCGTTTTAAGGAGCTTCTACAGGAATTTACCCTTCAGGGCACCCAGTCCCTGAGCATGGCCATATTCGATCTGGATCGCTTCAAGACCATCAACGACACCTGGGGCCACGCCGTCGGCGACAAGGTCTTGGTCGTGACCTCAAAGATCATCAAAAGTTTCGCCGGCGAGCGCCATCTGGCTTGCCGGTACGGGGGCGAGGAATTCGTGATTTTATTCGTGGGCTTGGAAGAGGATGAGGTCCACAACCTGACCGAATGCGTCCGCAAGAAATTGGAGGAAACCCAGATAACCATCCGCGGCGAGAACATCCCCGTGACCATAAGCGCCGGGATTAGCTACTATATCCCCGGGGAGGACGAGATAGCCTTCGTGACCAGGGCCGATAAGGCCCTCTACGAGGCCAAGGCCGCGGGTCGAAATTGCGTTAAAATCTCCAAGGATTAAGCACCTTAACATTAACGGGCCAGAAAATGCCCTTAGGCGGGGTCGCCTAAAAGTTTTTTCCCACCTTGCCCTTTTTAGGGACCCGAAATAGGCCCCGAAGCAAGCCCCCGAAATAGGACCCGAATCAAGCCCCGAAATAGGACCCGAAATAGGCTCTCAGGTATTTTTGATGATTATCTCGATCAACCCCATAAACCCGCAAGGACGCCTTCTGACCAAGGTGGCTAGCCTCCTAAAGGACGGGGCCATTATCGCCTATCCCACCGACACCCAATACGGCCTGGGTTGCGACATCTCCCAGAAAAAATCCATCGAGAAGATTTACAAGATAAAGCAGCGGAGCCCCAAAAGTCCCTTCAGTATAATTTGCGCCGATTTAACCCATATTTCCGAGTACGCCATCATCTCTAACTTCGCCTACAGGACCCTAAAAAGGCTACTCCCCGGGCCCTTCACCTTCGTCCTCCCAGGGACCCGGCTGGTGCCCCAGATCATGCTGACCAAGCGCCACGAGGTGGGGCTGAGGGTACCCAATCACCCCATAGCCATCGAGCTGGTGCGGGCCCTGGGGCGGCCCCTGATAAACACCTCGGCCAGGCTTGACACCATGGACCGGGCCCTGACCAGTCCCCAGGAGATCGAGGGGGCCTTCAAGGGCATGGTGGACGCGGTCATCGACGGCGGGCCGGTCCCGGGGGAGCCCTCGACCCTGGTCTCCCTCATAGACGACGAGCCTAACATTTTAAGGCAAGGTTTGGGTATTTTTTGATTTTCCCCCTTTGCCGCCATTTTCGCCTTGTTTTTGCCGGGCGGAAGGGGTATATTTTTTATCGGATTCGGCGATAGTATCTCAGATTTTTTTATCTCGCTGATCAGCGAAGCTGAAGGCCAATGATCCCGTCAGAGAGGGTTTATGGCCTATTTTTTTTGTTAGGTCCTCTCCGGCCCCATGGTATAGGGCGTTTGGGCCTAGAAACGGGATTCAGCCTATGGCCATGATCGAAGTCAAGGGATTGACCAAAACGTTCGGCGCCAAAGGGGCGGTCATGGTCGAGGCCCTGGTGGACGTGGATTTAAGCATCGAGGCCGGGGAGATCTTCGGCGTCATCGGGCTTTCCGGGGCCGGGAAGTCCACCTTCATCCGCTGCCTTAACCGCCTGGAGGTGCCGACATCGGGTAGCGTGGTGGTCGACGGGCGGGACCTGGGCGGGCTGACCCGGGAGGAACTCCGGGCCTTCCGCCGCAACATGGGCATGATCTTCCAGTCCTTTAACCTACTGTCCTCCAGGACCGTGGCCGGCAACGTGGCCTTTTCCATGGAGGCGGCCGGGAAGGGCCGCGAGGAAACCAAGGCCAGGGTGGCCGAGCTTTTGGAAATGGTCGGCTTGGCCGACAAGGCCAAGGCCTACCCGGCGCAGCTCTCGGGGGGGCAAAAACAACGGGTGGGGATCGCCAGGGCCCTGGCCAACAACCCCAAGATACTTTTAAGCGACGAGGCCACGAGCTCCCTGGACCCCCAGACCACCAGCTCCATACTGTCCTTGATCGAGGACCTGAAGCACCGCCTGGGCCTAACGGTCATCCTGATTACCCACGAGATGAAAGTCATCACCGAGATATGCGATCGGGTGGCGGTCATGGAATCGGGCCGGGTGGTCGAGCTGGGGCCGGTCATGGAGGTTTTCACGGACCCCAAGCACCCGACGACCAAAAACTTCGTCGAGGCCGCCCAGTCTAACTACGAGCGCTTTTTGGGGCCCGAATTTAAACCCCAGGGCAAACTGATCAGGATAATTTTCATGGGCGATATCACGACCGAGCCCTTGGTTTATAACCTTATCAAGCGCTTTGACGTGGAACCCAACATCCTCCAGGCCAACCTTGACGTGATCAAGGGCCAAACCACCGGGAACCTGCTCCTTGACTTAAGCGGCCGGCCCGCCGCTTTGGAAGGGGCCCTGGATTACCTTCGTGGCCTAAACCTAATCTTTAAGGTCCTAAATTAACGAATGCGCCAATAAGCCGATAACGCCCAGGAATCCCGCCCGGTAATCATCGGGCATGGCCTCGCGTCCCAAGCGGAACGGGGCCGGCCCTGGCCCTGGGGGTTTTCCCGGGCCCGGTCGACCAAAACCCCGCCGGGGCCGCGAGGCCCAACCGCGGGCGCTTTTTGGGGCCCGGGATTAAACCCCAGGGTAACCCGATGGGGATAATTTTCGTGGGCGGTACCGCGACCGTTCCCTTGGTTTATAATCTTATCAGACGGCTTGGCCTGGGACCTGACATCCCCCGGACCAACGTTAACGTGATTATGGGCCAAACCATGCGGAACTTGCCGCTTTGGGATGGGCCCTTTGGTATTTTCGTAGCCTAAATTAGTTCTTTAAGGTGCTAAATTGTTCTTAACAGCCAATAAACTGATAATGCTCAAGAATTCCACCTGGCAGTCCCTGTACATGGTCTCGGTTTCCACCCTGCTGACCTCGTTGTTCGGGATTCCCCTGGGGGTCCTGGTGGTCATAACCAGGAAGGGGCATATCCTGGAAAACAAGGTCCTGTACCGGATCCTGGGGGCCATAATCAACGCCACCCGGTCGATCCCCTTCCCGATCTTTATAGTTTTCGTCATCCCCCTGACGAGGTTCATCGTCGGCACGTCCATAGGCTCCACGGCCGTTATCGTTCCCCTGACCCTGGCGGCCATCGTTTTCATGGCCAGGCTGACCGAGACCTCTCTGTTGGAGGTGCCCTTCGGGGTCATCGAGGCCGCCCAGTCCATAGGCGCCTCCCGCTGGCAGATCGTCTGGAACGTCCTCCTGCCGGAGTCAAAGCCGGGACTGACGATGGCCGTGACCATAACGGTCATCACCCTCGTCAGCTACTCGGCCATGGCCGGCGCCGTTGGCGGGGGCGGTTTGGGGGATCTGGCCATTCGCTATGGCTACCAGCGTTACCAGACCGACATAATGTTCATCACCGTTATAATGCTTTTACTTTTCGTCCAGGGTATCCAGGTCCTGGGTGACTACCTGGTCAGAAGGTTTACCCGCAAATAGGCTCGCTACCGGAAGATCGACCGGGAGAACCACGGGTGGATCGTCCGGATGGCCATGGGCGAGGCGCGAGCCGAAAGAAGCGGGTAAGGAATATAGGCTCGATTTCGTTATCGATCCCCTTGGAAAACGTCTCCGTTTTTATCCATTTTTAACTCGGGGCCGGAAAAAAGCCGGACTGAGGCGACCGGCCCCGACCGTGGACCCCTAAGCGAAAGGGGCCCCTTCGAGAGAGGTATATATGCGCAGATTTCTAAGCCTTTTTACAGCCGGTCTCATTTTGGCCCTGTCGGCCACGGTTTGGGCCCAGGACACCATCAAGGTGGCCACCACCAGCGGGCCCGACGTGGCCATCCTGGAAAAAGCCGCGGAGGTGGCCAAAGGTAAGGGCCTCACCGTCGAGATAGTCGAGTTGAGCGATTACGTTTTGCCCAACCAGGCCCTCGTGAACAAGGAAGTTGACCTAAACGCCTTCCAGCACGTCCCCTTCTTGGATGACTTCAACAAGGAAAGGGGTACGAATTTGGTGTCCATAGGCATCACCTACGTTTCCCCCATCGCCTATTTTTCCAAAAAGATCAAAAAAATCGATGAGCTCAAGGAAGGCGATAGCGTGGTCATCCCCAACGATCCCACCAACGGCGGCCGTTGCCTGCTGCTCCTTCAGAAAGCCGGTTACATCACGGTCAAGCCCGAGACCGGGCTCAGCCCGACCCCGCTGGACGTGACCGAGAACAAACTGAACCTGAAAATCCTTGAGGTGGAAGCGCCCATGACCCCCCAGGCCAGGGACGACGCCGCCATCGTTTGCATCAATAACACCTTCTCCTCGGAGTTTGGCCTAAACCCCCTTAAGGACTCCATCTACATCGAGGACGTGGATAGCCCCTACGCCAACGTCATCGTGGCCAGGGATGAGGACAAGGACAATCCCAACTTCAAGAAGTTCGTTGAGTCCTACCAGTCCCAGGAAGTCGCCGACTTCATAATCCAACAGTTCGAAGGGGCCACCATCCCCCTCTTCGAGTATAAAAAATAACGGCCATCGGCCACCGGTATCGTCAGCCCACCGATATCGCCCAACCAACGAGCCCGGGTCGAACGAGCGTCGGCCCGGGCTTATTTTTGCCCCGGCGGCGGGGTTTTGGCCCATAAGGGCGACCCGAAAGACCCATCGCGCCCAACAAAGCCTTCCCTGACCGGGTGGGACGGGCCGATAGGCGACCCGACGGCAAGCATGGGAAAAACCAAACTTTATGGGGGGTTAACCTACATGTTTGGCCAAGGCGGCGGGAATCAAACTAAGCGTAACGGGCAATCATTTCGCCATTAGTTTTTGTCATAGGGGCATTGATTTTTTTATTGACACAAGCCCGGAAAAGTATTATATTCGCAAAATACGCCATGGCCCAACTTTAGTGCCATGGCCCATTTGCCTCAGCGCAAAGACATTTCGTGACCGATTAAATTTTGGGGCTATAGCTCAGCTTGGGAGAGCGCATGACTGGCAGTCATGAGGTCAGGGGTTCGAGCCCCCTTAGCTCCACCAGAAATATCAAGGGTTTACGTGACAAAATCACGTAAACCCTTTTTTTATTCCTAACCTGAAGGGGGGACCGATGAAATATCTATGATTTTCGCCTAGTTACAAAAAATGTTCGGCGATTTCTGGCATTTACGGATTAAGCCCAAAAGGAAAAAGCCCCCTTAACCCCACCAAACCATAGTCCAAGGTCATCCGACAAAGCCCGAAAGTCTTTCAAAAACAAGGCTTTCGGGCTTTTTCTTTGCCCATGGCGAGTACAGCGAGAGCGGGGAAGGCTAATAATTTCGGCGGTATATTTGCGGCGGCCGGCCTAGTCGATTAATTTAATATAATCGATAAGTTTATATTTTGGTTATAAAACCATCGTATGTTGGATAATTAAGCCGTAAGATAATTAAATTAGCTTAACAAAATTAATTAGGGAATATTTAAGTATTTGCGAAAATTAAGTATATAAAAAGTCAATATAGCTGTCTATTAATTTTTTATTTTCATTTAATTATATGAAGCCATTGCAAAAGGGCAGAAATTTTCAAGAGGACGAAAAGTTTAGAAAATAATACGAGATAGTTAAGAAACAATGTTCCAATAAGTGGGGTTTTTTACGACTTGTTCAATGTATCTATTTCTTTGAATGTTGTCAATTGGCGCCGATGAGGTGAAGCCGCTTGGGATATTTTTTCAGAAATGCGCAGGAGCGAATAGGGGCTTTGGGCCGGCAAAACGGTGGGGGAAGTTGGGGTGGGATTGGCGAAATGGCAAAACCGGTCGTGGAGGCGGGGACGGATGGATGCGGCGAAGCGTAAAGGGAAAAGGCGAGGAAATTATTTTGCCGGTTTGGCGCGGGAGGGGGTCGTTTTGGTAGCCGGTTCGCGACAATCAAGGTTTTGCTTTTCAATTATTTAAACTTAATAAGTTCTTAATAACTGGGTTGTAAAGTCGAACTGTCACAAAGAACCAACCGTTTTCTCCCCAGGAATCTACCGCAGCGGAAAGCGAATAATTCACTTTTTATCTACCTCAATAATTGTTTAAATAAATTAAAGTATAGATAATTATCGAGAATTAGATAATGTATAGGTTTCGCTAAGGAATCGAAATGCCCGAAGAACAAACTAGCGAGTACGATTTTATTTATAAGTGGCGCGAGCCAATCGGGCAGGATTATTATTCCGGGGAAGAGGCAACTTTTAGCCCAGAATATGAGTTTATCAAAGACGAAGTAGATAAAAGTTCATCTTTGCATGAAAACGGTGGAACCAATTGGGATTTGGTGTTGGAGCGGTCGCATAAATTTTTAACGGAACAGAGTAAGGACATCTGGGTCCTTTGCTACGGCGTCAGGGCCGTGTACGAGAAATACGGGTTGGGGTCATTGGTCGCGGCCTTGGAGGTATTGAACGGTATTTTGGAGACGTATTGGGACGAGATTCACCCGGGCGTAAAGAGGCTGCCGAGGCGGGCCGCGCCGCTCGCCTGGTTGGCCGGGAAATTGGAAAGCGTTATCCCGGCCATGGGCTTTGGCAAAGGCGACGGGAAGGTGGCCGATGGGCTAAAAAAGGCGCTGGAATCCCTGCAGCGAATCTTGGACGAGAAACTGCGCGACATCAGTCCTTCGTTTAGCGGGATCGTTAAGGCCATTGGCAGCCAGGAGGGGGGTAGCGCGCAGGAAGCCCCGGCCCCTGACTTCGAGGCCACCCTGGCCACGGCCATTTTGAGCTCGCAGGGGACGGCCCGGGCCATACCGGCCCAGCCCTTCGACGTTCAGGTCAGCCCGGACGGGCAAATCGCCTCAAACCAGCTGCCCCAGGTATTTAGGGCGATTAAGGAGCAATCGCAGCTCCTGGCCTCCCATTTACTGAACCGGAACGTGACGGACTGGCGGGTTTACTTGCTCCACAGGACCTCGTTATGGGGGACCATTACCCAGCTGCCCCAGGCGGGGCCCGATTTGACGACCCAGCTTAGGCCCGTTCCCGGCGACCGGGTATCGACGTACGCGGCGGCCGTGGAGGCGGGGAGATTCGGGGAGATTTTGCCCCAGCTGGAACGCTCGGCCTCCAAAATGCCCTTCTGGTTCGACGGCCATTTGATGGTGGACAAATGCCTTGAGGGGCTCAAGGCCAGGGACGCCTTGAATATCCTTCGCTTGACCCTGAGGCTTTTCATAAGGGAGTTCCCGGAGCTCACCGGGTACAAGTATTTTGACGGAACGGCCTTCGCCTCGCCCAAAACGGTCCTTTGGCTGGCATCCCTGGATTCACTGGACGACGGTACCCTTGGGGGCCTGGCCAACGCGGTGAAATTGAGCGCCCCCAGGGGGGACGGCTCCGAGGCCGAGGAGAACGCGCTCAGGGAAGCCCTGGATCTGTGGCGCGAGGGGGATTTCGAGGCCGGCCTGAGGCGGGTGGGGCCGGTGGTCGCGTCCAAGACGAGGGCCTCGATACGGGGCGGCCTATTGACGGCCAGGTATTGTTTGGCCGCCGGAAGGCCCGAGGCCGCGGGGAATTTACTCGGCGATCTGTTTGACAATTTGGAGACATGGGGCCTGCTGGAGTGGGAACCGGAACTCACCTCGGAGATTTTGACCCTAATCGTCCACGTTTATACCTTCCTGAAACTGGAGGTTCCCGACATGGTCAGGCAAAAGCTTTATTGGTTCAACATGGAAGCCGCCTTGGGCGCTTTTTAAGGCGGGTCGGGCTATGTGGATGAATGCGTGAATCTATATCGGGTTATGGAAGCGAGAGTTGCGATAAAAGATGGCTCTTTAAAGCATGAATTAGATACGTGAAATTTTTTAAGGCATAAGTTAGACATATTAAATTTTTTTAAGGCATAAGTAAGAGACATAAAATTTTTTTAAAGCATGAATTAGGCACGTGAAATTTTTTAAGGCATTAATTAGGCATATCAAATTTCTTTAAGTGAAGAATTAGACATATCAAATTTCTTTAAGTGAAGAATTAGGCATATCAAATTTCTTTAAGTGAAGAATTAGGCACATTAAATTTATTTAATTGAAGAATTAGGCACATCAAAATTTAAGCCCCTCAAATTAGTTCTATCGATATTTCAAAGGAATTCTTTAAGGCCAGACTGAGAAAAATTTCTTTTGAAGCACTTCGGTTTATCGCGATCAATCCGTACGAAAATTTTTTTAACCCTCAACGGAGGAAAAATCCATGGCGAAGGAATCTTCCATTGCGCCGAAAGAGCGCATTAACGTCACCTTTAAGCCCGCGACCGGGGGAGCCCAAGAGGAAATCGAACTCCCCTTGAAGGTCATGGTCTTGGGGGACTTTCTCCGAGGCCACGATCCCCGGCGACTGATTGACCGCAAGCCAATCAACATCAACAAGAACAATTTCGAGGACGTGATTGGGAAGCAAAATTTGCGGCTCAGCATATCCGTCCCCAATCGGCTGACCGACGACGATGGGGTCAATGACCTGCCGGTCTCGTTGTCCTTGAACAACCTGAGGGATTTTACCCCCGAGGGCGTGGCCCGCCAGGTACCGGAGCTCAATAAGCTATTGGAGTTGCGGGAGGCCCTGGTCTCGCTCAAAGGGCCCTTGGGCAACATGCCCGCCTTCCGCAAGGCCATAGAGGAGACCCTGACCGACGCGGCCCAGCGGGACAAGGTCATCAAGGAATTGGGCCTGGCCGACGGCGGTTCCGGGAACGGTAACGGTAAGGACGGTTGATTCGGTTGGGATGGATGAGGCATTACTTTCATTGACCGGTGGGTTAATCTGGGAAGTAAAAAAATTATTTGTCCCATACCGATAGTAAGGTTTGGCAAAAAGGCGCGTCAAAACCCTGGGCGGTTTGGGCGGTGGGCGGCGGTTCGCGGGAACCGGGGCCGACCGGTCGGGCCGCGAACGTCATAGCTATCTCTTTCATAGGAGGGAACATTTTACATGTCCCAACGGCAACAACAGCAAGCGGCCGGGGAAACGGTCCCCGCCCCGAATTTGTTAGAGGCGATCATCAAGGAAACCAACCTGACCCCCACCGACGAGGGCTACGAGGCGGCCCGGCTGGGGATCAGCTCCTTCATTTCCGAGATGCTCAAACCGGGCTATCGGCACGAGAAGGTCAAAAAAACCACGGTGGACAGGATGATCGCCGAGATCGATTACCGCATGGGGCGGCAGATCGACGAGATCCTCCACGACAAGGACTTCCAGGCATTGGAATCGGCCTGGCTGGGCCTGAAACTCTTGATCGACCGGGCGGATTTCAGGGAAAACATCGAGGTCGAGATCATCAACCTGACCAAGGACGAGCTCCTGGACGATTTCCTGGACGCCTCGGAAATAGCCCAGTCGAGCCTGTACAAGCTGATCTACACGGCGGAGTACGGGCAGTTCGGCGGGAAACCGGTCGGGGCCATGATAGGCAACTATTATTTCGGCCCCACGGCCATGGATATCAGGCTCCTGCAGTCGCTGGCCAGCGTCGCGGCCATAGCCCACGCGCCTTTCATCGCGGCGGCCGAGCCCTCGTTTTTTGGCCTGAACACCTTTGAGCGGCTCCCGGCCCTGAAGGATCTGCAGGACATCTTCAGCGGCCCCAGGTACGCCAAATGGCAGAGCTTCCGGGAGTCGGAGGACTCGAGGTACGTGGGCCTGACCCTGCCCCGCTTCCTCCTCAGGCAGCCCTACGATCCGGAGGATAACCCCGTCAAGGCCTTCGTCTACAAGGAAAACGTGGACGGCAGCCACGACAGTTTCCTGTGGGGCAACACGGCCTTCGCTTTCGCCTCGCGGCTGACCGACAGCTTCGCCAAATACCGCTGGTGCCCGAACATCATCGGCCCCAAGTCCGGCGGGGCGGTCGAGAATTTGCCCGTCCACCTCTACGAGAGCATGGGCGACATCGAGATGAAGATCCCCACGGAGGTCCTTATTTCCGACCGCAGGGAATACGAGCTGGCCGAGCAGGGATTCATCGCCCTGACCATGCGCAAGGGGAGCGACAACGCGGCCTTCTTTTCGGCCAGCTCCTGCCAGAAGCCCAAGTATTTCGGGACCTCGCCGGAGGGGAAGGACGCCGAGCTCAATTACCGGCTCTCGACCCAGCTGCCATACATGTTCATAATTTCCCGCCTGGCCCATTACATCAAGGTCTTGCAGCGGGAGAATATCGGCTCCTGGAAGGAACGGACGGATTTGGAGAGGGAGCTTAACCTTTGGATCCGCCAATACGTGGCCGACCAGGAAAACCCCAGTTCCGACACCCGCAGCCGGCGGCCCCTGAGGAGCGCCCGGATAACGGTCGATGAGGTCGAGGGCGATCCGGGCTGGTACCGGGTGACCATTTCCGTGCGGCCCCACTTCAAGTACATGGGGGCCTATTTCACCCTGTCCCTCGTGGGCAAGCTGGACAAGGAATAGGCCGGTCACATGGGCGGCTCCCTTTTCGAGAGGTTAACCATGGGCCCGGAAGCCGAGGCCCTGGACGAGAACGAGTCCATCCGAAACCATCTGCTGCGTTTTTTGACCACGAGGCAGGGGGCGGTCCAGACGCTCCCCGACTATGGCCTGCCGGACATAAACGACCTGGGGCTCTCGAAAAGCGAGCTCCTGGGCGAATGCTGCCGGGTCATCGCCGAGGGCATCGAGCGCTACGAGCCGAGGCTGACCGACGTCAAGGTCGCGGTCGCCCGGGAGAACCAGGGGCCCATGACCCTGGTCTTCTCAATATCGGGGCGAAAGGTCTCCGAAAACGGGGACGTTTCCCCATGGCGCTGGGCCTTTAGTTTGGACAATCTGAAATTTAAACAGTAAAGGGTGGCCATTGGGGGGATTTTGGGCAAAAAACCGGCCGGTTATGCCGGCCGGGGGGACCGGCCGGGAACCGGCCGGGAACCGGTCGGGAAGGGCGGTAGGGGGACAAAGTAAGGGATCATGAGTTTCAACAAGTACTATCAGGACGAGTTGGTCGCCTTGAGGGAACTGGGGTCGGAGTTCTCGCTGCGGAATCCCGGTTTGGCGCCGTTTTTGGCAACGCCGGGAAGGGACCCGGACGTGGAGCGGTTGCTGGAGGGCTTCGCCTTTTTGTCCGGGCGGCTGAGGCAAAAGCTGGACGACGAGCTGCCGGAGATCACGCACGCGCTGTTTAACTTGCTGTGGCCGAATTATTTGCGGCCGGTGCCCTCGGCCAGCGTCTTGCAATACGTCCCGGCGCCGGGTTTGAGCGGCAACCTGCATATCCCCAAAGGGACCAAGGTCACGTCGAAGCGGGTCGACGGGATGGCCTGCACGTTCCAGACGGTCTATGGGGTCGAGGTGGCGCCCCTGAGGCTGGCCGATCTGGAGTTCAGGGAGGACTCGGGGCGGGCGGTTTTGGGGCTGTCGTTTCGGACGCTGGGGGTGCCGTTATCGAACCTCGGGTTGGAGAGGCTGAGGTTATTTTTGGTCGGCGAGCCCAGCGTGACCACGATTCTCTATTTCATTTTTTTGAAAAAGGTGACCGAGATTCAGGCGGCTTACGTCGACGGGGACGGGGTGGAGCGGACTTTCATGACCCTGGGGGCCGAGGCCCTGGAGCCGGTGGGTTTCAGGGAATCCGAGGCCATGTATATTTACCCGGCCAACACGTTTTCGGGCTACCGGCTCATGCAGGAGTATTTTTGCTTCCCGGAAAAGTTCCTGTTCGTGGAGCTTGGCGGGCTGGGGGAATTGAACCAAAGAATCCCGGAGAAATATAAGGACGTTACGGCTTTCAAGCTGCTTTTTAGGCTGAAGGAGCGGCCGGAACAGGCGGAGTTGTTTAAAAAAGACAACATCAGGCTGTTTTGCACGCCGGTCGTTAACCTCTTTCGGTTGGACGCGACCCCCATCCTGATGGATCACCGGCAAACGGAGTACCGTATAGTCCCGGATCCCAGAAACCCGTTCCATTACGCGGTCTATAACGTGGATAAGGTCAGCAGCTGGCTTCACGAGGCGAAAAAGGAGGTCGATTACGTGCCCTTCGAGTCGTTCGAGCACGGCCAGACGCCCGGCTCGGCCTCGGCCTTTTACCGCCTGAGGCTTAAGCCCTCGGTCCACGACCAGGCGACCGAGACGTTTATTTCCGTGGTCCACCTTTTCAGGGGGGCGCCGCTCAGGGAAACGGTTTCCCTGGAGCTGACGGTCACCAACCGGCTGTTGGCCCAGAGGCTGGAGCTGGGGGACATTTGCCGGCCCTCGGACAACACGCCCGAGCACGTGACCTTCTCCAACATAACCCCGGTCAGCGGATCCTACGCCCCGCCGCTGGAAAGCGACTTGCTCTGGCGGCTCATTTCCAACATGTCCCTGAACTACATACCCCTGATCGACGTCCAGGCCCTAAGGACCGTGATCTCGGCCTATGATTTTAGGGCCCTCCATGACAAAACCAGGGCCAGGGCCATGGAACGGGCGCTGAACGGCCTGGTCAGGGTCAGCTCGTTTCCCACCGACCGGGTCTACCAGGGCTTGCCCCTCAGGGGCTCCAAAACCACCCTCACCCTAAACCAGGAGGCCTTCAACGGCGAGGGCGACATGTACCTTTTCGGCTCAATCATCAACGAATTCTTGGCCCTTTACGCCACGGTCAACAGCTTCCACGAGCTGACCGTGACGGAGGAGAAGCGAGGGGAAACCTACCGATGGCCGGCCCGGTTAGGCATGATGAAGCTTTAGGGGCGCCCCTGGACGAGGGGCGCAAGCGTCTCAGGGAAGCGTTGACCGAGACCCCGGGCAGCTTTACCCTGGCCCAGGCGGTATCCCTGAGCCAGAGCCTGATCGACTCGTTTTTCGGGGCGGGGCCGGGAAACGGCCCCCGCTACAGGGTAAACCCCTCCCTTAGCTTCCCGCCCCACGATCTGGCCGATCTGGATTTCGAGACCACCGAGGCCGGAACCCGGACCCTGATAACCTTGAATCTCATGGGCCTGCATGGGGCGGCCTCGCCCATCCCCGCGTATTTCACCGAGTACGTGGCCCAGCATCAGGACGAGGGATGCGTTTTAAGGGATTTTCTGGACATATTTAACCATCATTTCGTAGACCTGTTGTGCCAGTCGTGGTTAAAGTACAGATATCATATACGTTTTAGGCCAATGGCCACGGATAGGCTCTCAAACAGTTTTCTCAGCTTCATGGGCCTGGGCCACCCCAGCCTACGGGAAAACGGCGAACTGGATCCCGTAAGGCTTATGGCCTACATGGGTTTGATCGCCTTCAGCGGCGAATCGGCGGGCTCCCTGGAGAGCATTTTGCGCCATTATTTCTCCCACCGCGAGGTCCACCTGGTTTTGTGCGTACGGCGGGAGGTCCCCATCCCGGCCGATCAAAAATCCCGCCTGGGGGAGGCCAACAGCACCCTGGCCGACGATTGCCTTCTGGGCGAGACGGTGAGCGACCAGACGGGGAAATTCAGGATCGTCATCGAGAACCTGAACTGGGTCGCCTTCAACGGCTTTTTGCCCTGCGGCCGGACGTTCCCGCGGCTCAAGTCGCTCATCCGTTTCGTCATGCGCTCGCAGCTCAGCTTCGATTTGGAACTGCGCCTCAAACCGGGGGACATCCCCTCGCTGATAATCAGCGAGGGGGCGGAATGCCGCCTGGGCTGGTCGACCTGGCTGGGTAACGGGGGCGACGGGGTGGTGCTTCTGGAAACCGACGGCGTTTATTACCACTGACGTCAATGGAAAGGGACGGTGCCCGAAAGCGATGCTTAACATGAACCTCGCCTCATTGGTGGCCGCGCTCGACGAGACCGCCCGCGCCGGCCTGGAGGGCGCGGCCGAGAGCTGCGTCGGGAGGGGCGGCCAGGAAATAGGCATCGAGGACTATTTCGAGAAGATTCAGCTGACCAGGCCCTTCCAGGACATCTGCGGGCAGTTCGGGGTGAGCCTCGATAACGTCAGCCAGTCGTTGGAGAAAGGGCGCAAAAGGGCCGGGAAATACACCGGCAGGCCGGTATTCTCGGCGCTTCTGGTGGAGTTTCTCCAGGAGGCCTATTTATTGGCCACCTTGGAGCTAAAGGCGATGGCGGTCGACGTGGGCATCTTGGTCCTGGCCCTGCTCTCGAACCCGTCCCGTTATAGCGTGATGCCGTTTTACCGGGAGATGTCGAAAATCTCGCCCGAGAAACTGCGGGCCCTTTGGGAGGGCCATATCGCGGAAAGCGGTCCCGGGGCGGGCGAGGGTGGGGCCCGCGGCGGGGGGTTTTTGGACCAATTCGCGACCGATTTCACGAGGGAGGCGAGGGGCGGGGCCCTTGACCCGGTTTTCGCGAGGGGCGGGGCCATAAGGCAGGTGATCGACATATTGACCAGGCGGCGGAAAAACAACCCCATATTGGTGGGCGACCCCGGGGTGGGCAAGACGGCCGTGGCCGAGGGCCTGGCCCTGAAAATCGCCCGGAACGACGTGCCCGAGGCCCTCTCGAACGTTCGGCTGATTGGCCTGGACATGGGCCGCCTGGCCGCCGGGGCCAGCGTCAAGGGGGAGTTCGAGAGGAGGCTCAAGGGCGTGATCGACGAGGTCAAGGGCTCGCCCATACCCATCATCGTTTTCATCGACGAGGCCCACACCCTGATAGGTTCCGGCAACGCGCCCGGCATGGGGGACGGGGCCAACCTCCTGAAGCCCGCCCTGGCCAGGGGGGAGCTCAGGACCCTGGCCGCCACCACCTGGAGCGAGTACAAAAAATATTTCGAGAAGGACGCCGCCCTGGCCCGGCGTTTCCAGTTGGTCAAGCTGGACGAGCCCACGCCGGCGGAGACGATCACGATTTTGCGCGGTTTGGTCCCCGGTTACGAGAAAAGCCACCAGGTTTACGTGAGGGACGAGGCCGTGGTCCGCATCGCCGAGCTCTCCGGTAGGTACATAAGCGGCCGGTATTTGCCCGACAAGGCCATAGACGTCCTCGATACCGTCTGCGCCCGGGTCAAGGTCAGCCTGGGGGCCAAGCCGGCCGCCCTGGAGGCCCTGGAGGAGGAGCTGGGGGCCGCCAAAAGGGCCCTGGCGGCCATGGAACGGGACGGCCTTTACGGCCAGGGGCCTTGCGCACGGGGCCCAGGGGAAACCCCGGCCGCCCTCAGGGCGAAAATAGCGGGGCTCAGCGAGGACAGGGACGAGCTGGAGGCGCGCTGGCGCAAGGAGCTCGATCTGGCCCGGGAGATCATCGGGGCCAGGACCCTTTCCCCCGGCGAGGGGGACGGGTCCCCTTCGCCGGGGGAAAGGCTGAGGGAGCTGCGGGAGCGGATGGGGGCCCTCAGGGCGGGGCGGCCCCTGGTGTTTCACGAGGTCGATGTCCCCCTGGTGACGGAGCTCGTCTCGGAATGGACGGGCGTCCCGGTGGAAAAGCTCATGGGGGAGGCCAAGTGCATCGGGGATTTCGGGGCGAGGCTCAGGAGGCGGGTCAGGGGCCAGGAGATGGCCGTGAGGGCCATAGAAAAGGCCGTCCTGACCGTCTTTAGCGGGCTTGAGAACCCCGTCACCCCCAACGGCGTCTTTCTTTTGGTCGGCCCCAGCGGGGTGGGCAAAACGGAGACGGCCCTGGCCGTGGCCGAGGAGCTTTTCGGGGGCGAAAGGTTTTTGATTAGCGTCAACATGTCGGAATTCCAGGAAAAACACACGGCCTCGAGGCTGATTGGCTCCCCTCCCGGCTACGTCGGCTACGGGGAGGGCGGGCGGCTGACCGAGGCCGTGAGGCGGCAGCCCCACTCGGCGGTCCTTTTCGACGAGGTGGAAAAGGCCCACCCCGACGTCCTGAACCTTTTTTACCAGATTTTCGACAAGGGGGTCTTGGCGGACGGGGAGGGCCGGGAGGTCGATTTCCGGAACACGATGATATTCATGACCTCCAACCTCGGCGGCGACATCATAACGGCCCTCCACGAGGACGGGGAGCCCTCGGAAAAGGTCCTGGACGAGGCCCTGAGGCCCGTCTTGAACCAATTTTTCAAGCCGGCCCTTCTGGGCCGCCTGACGGTTGTGCCCTACGCCCCCATCCCCAAGGACGTTTTGAGGGAGCTGGTGGAAATAAGGTTCTCGGACCTCCGGGAGCGCTTTTGGCGAGGACGGGGCCTGAACCTCCGGTGGACCCAAACGGTCATCGACGGCGTGGCCGAGAGCTGCGACGCGGTCGAGAGCGGGGCCCGCAACATCGACCGGGTCATGAACCGTTCCCTTTTGCCCAACCTCTCCGGCTTCGCCCTGAGCGGCCTGGGCGAGGGGGCCCGGGTGGTGGAAATTGACCTGGACAAGTCGGCCGGGACGTTTTCCTTCAAGGCCTCCTAACGCGGCGGAACGCTTGGTGAAAAATCCGCCTTTATCTGACCCGTAAGCCAGTATATGGAAATATTATTCGAAATCATAAGCCACCATAAATTTTTCCCCCAGGCGAGGATCTCCCACATCTTCAACGAAACCGGGGGTTACATCGGCCGTTCCAACGAATCCGACTGGGTCTTGCCGGACAGATCGAGGGAGATCTCCCGCCGGCACGCCCTTATCAGTTGCGACGGCAAGAATTTCTTCCTGGAGGACCTAAGCTCCAACGGCGTCATGTCAACCCTGACGCGGGAGCTGGTCGGGGCGGGGCAACGGCACCTCATCCAGCACGGGGATTCCTTCCAGCTGGGCCAGTTCGTCATCCAGGCCAGGGTGCTCAGGAACCCCGACGCTTACCTGCCCGTGGACATGGACGGCTCGGTCGGGGAAAACGCCATCGACCTCGACCCCCTCGTGGCCATGGAGCGCCAGGAACTCCGCGAGGCGAGGGATCGCCTGGGCCATTACGACGACCTCGTCTCCCCGGGGCGCCCGGGGCCCAAGGGATTCGATGACAGCCTGCCCGATCACAACGAGGCCGGCCTGAACGCCATGCTGAGCGTCAGGGGCATCCCCGAGGACTGGGACGACGAGGTCCGGGACGCCCGGCCGCCCGCGGCCCCCCAGGGGGGTCCCCAGCCCCCTGGGCCGGGGGTGGCCCAGGGGGTGCCGCCGGTCATCCCGTTCGTCCCCGGTCCCGCGGGGGAGCCACCGGCCGGGGAGGGGGCGGGGTCCGAGAGCGACTCGTTCTTCAAGGCCCTGGGGGTGGAGGTCGGGGCCGGGGAGCGGCGGAAAACGCTGATCCTGGCCGCGGAGCTTTTGCGGGAGGCGGTGGGGGGACTGACCAGATCGCTCCAGGGCCGCGCCGCCAGCCAAAAGGAGCTTCGGTTGCCCGTGACCACGATCGAGGTTTCGGGCAACAACCCGCTTAAGTTTTCCCCGAGCCTCCAGACGGCCCTGAACCACCTGTTTTCGGGAAGGTCGCCGGACGCGCTTTCCCCCCACGAGGCCATCGCCCAGGCCTTCGACGATCTGCACTCCCACCACCTGGGCCTGCTGGCCGGGGCTAGGGCGGCCATGGCGGCCCTGGTGGATAAGCTGTCCCCCGGGAAGGTCGGGGAGAGGCTCGGCGCGACCGGCTCCTTTAAGCTAAACAAAGAAGTTAAGTTATGGAAAACTTATACCAAACTTCATCTAGAGATAACGGAATCTGACGCTTTGGCTGATTTCTTTCTGCGCGACTTTGCCAGAGCCTATGAAATGCAGGTCCGCGTCTTAAAACCGGTCAAATCCGGGCCGCGAGAGGGGTAAGAACAATGCCGGGTAAATTTTTTTCGCGGGGAATGGGTCCCCATATGCGGGAAGCGTCCACGGATAAAAGGGTAGCGGGCTGGATGGTTTTGGCCGGCCTGGTCGCCATGCTGGCGGCGTTGGCCGCCGGCTGCGGGGGCCCATCGATCACCCTGGCCATGGCCGGGCTTCCCAACGCCAACCCCGACGCCACGGGCCGGCCGTCGCCGGTCATGCTCCAGATGTACGAGCTGCGGTCGGATTTGATGTTCAGGCAGGCGGAGATGGTCCCCCTGTTTAGCGATCCCACGGGGTCGCTGGGGGCGGACCTGATCGCCTACGACGAGATGACCGTCTTGCCCGGCAAGGCATACGAGATCGAGTACGAGCCGACCCCGGAGACCAAATTCATCGGCGTCATGGCCAGCTTCCGGCGGTCGTCCGGGAAGGGCCCCTGGAAGGTCATCGTGCCCATAAACCCCGAGGACGCGACGAAAATCGGCATCGAGCTGAACTCCTCGAGCCTGGTCTTGATCCCGGCCGACAAGACCAGGAAATGGGACCCGGTCAAGGCCGTGGCCAACCACCGGGAAACGTCCCGGGCCCAGTCGGCAACCGTTAGCGCCCCCGCGCCGTCCACGGAACCGGCCGCCGGGCCCGCGCCGCCCATGGGGCCGGCCGGGGCCCAGGCCGGCCAGGGCCAGGGGTTCGCGCCCGATTACAGCCCGTCGTTCACTTTCGAGTACCCGCCGGGGCCGGAGGCCGAAACGGCCCCCGTTTCGGCCCCTGGGGCCGAGGCGGGTGCCGTGCGGGCGATCAAGAAAATCGATTCGGTGGTGAGTCAGTGAGGGGCCGGTCCTAGGCCCGGGGTTTTGGCAGCCCGTTTCCAATGTTTCGTTTAACCGTCCTTTTAAGTGGTAAACAATGCTCCCAGAAAAAGTCGTTTGGTCGGAAGGGATGATGCTCAGGCCGCAACATTTTCAGCAACAGGATAGGTATTTGGCGGCCCAGATCCAAAGGCGGATGCTATTGCTCTCGCATTATCCCTGGGGGCTGAGCGAGTTCCGGATCGACGAGCAGTATCTAAACCTGGGGAAGCTCGTCCTGAGCCAGGCGGCGGGGGTCTTGCCCGACGGGACCCTTTTCGAGACGGGGAGGGGCCGCGAACTTCTGTCCCTGGACATTCCCCCGGGCCTGAGCAATCAGCTGATTTACTTGGTCTTGCCCCTGTCGCCGGAGGGATCGTCGGAAACGAGCCCCGAGGGCGAGGTGGGCCTCGCCACGAAATATTTGAGCCACCCCCTCGAGGTCTATGACAGCAATATCGGCCAGACGAGGAATTTCACCATCCTGTGCGGGGCCCTGGCCCTGCGGCTGGTCTTGGAGGGCGAGCTGAACCCGGAGGGATGCCTGGCCCTGCCGGTGGCGAGGTTGGTGGAGAGCAAGGCCGACAGGACGGTGGTCTTGGACGCCGGTTTCGTGCCCACGTACCTGCATCTGTCGGCCTGCGACGTGTTTTCCGGCTATCTGAGGGAAATAATCGGGCTCCTCTCGCACCGGGGCAGCCAGCTGTCATCGAAGGTCGCCGGGGCCGGCCAGACCGGGGCGGCGGAGATAGCCGATTTCTTGCTCCTGCAGACCATAAACCGCCTTGAGCCCCTGTTCAAGCACATGGAGAAGGCGGTCAACGTCCACCCCGAGGAACTGTACCTAAACCTGTTGGTCCTGATAGGGGAGCTGTCGACCTACGCCGAGAGCGGCAAGCGGCCGAAAGAATCCCCGGCCTACGACCACCTGAGGCAGGAACCGGTCCTGACGGCCCTCATGGACCAGGCCCGCTACCTCCTGAGCATGGTGCTCGAGCAGCACTCGGTCGAGCTGCCGCTCCAGAAGAGGAAATACGATATCCTGGTCGCGACCATCCATGACCGGACCCTGCTGACGACGGCGAGTTTCGTGGTCTCGGCCCAGGCGGACATGGTCCAGGAGACCATCCGGGCCTCCCTCCCCAAGCAGCTCAAGATCGGCCCGGTCGAGCGCATCAGGCAGCTTATCAACCTCCACCTGCCGGGCATAAACGTGCGGCCCCTCCCGGTCGCGCCGAGGCAGATACCCTTTCACGCCGATCACACATACTTCCGCCTGGAGATCACCTCCGAGGAACTCTCGCAACTGGAACTCTCCGGCGGTTTCGCCTTTTTCGTCTCGGGGACCTTCCCGGGACTGAAATTACGGTTTTGGGCCATAAAAGAGTGACCCGTTAGCGCTATTTTTTTTGTTTTCTTTCCCGGAGGGGAAAGACGGGAGCGATTAGGATGCCCAGCCAAGAAACTTACGATTCCGACAAAACCGTGGTCAAGCCGCTGGGGGAACTCCCCGGGGAGCGCGTCGATCCGCCCTTCAGGGTGGTGGCCCGGCCGCCGTCGGGCTCCTCGGCCCTGGATCAGCCCTACGTGGGCCAGCAAAGCTCCCTTGCGAGCTTCCAGGGCGGGATCAACCCCCTCATAGAGGCCGCCTTGCCCCTGCTGACCGAGATAATCAACCTGCGCAAGGGCGAGCGGGAAAACCTGGACTGGCTGCGGCAGACCTTCGAGACCGGGATCAGGGCCTTTGAGGCCAAGGCCCTGAACGGCGTCGTCGACCGCTCCCAGATTTTGGCGGCCCGGTACGTCCTGTGCACGGCCCTGGACGAGAGCGTGACCATGTCCTCGATCGAGGACAGCGCCGCCTGGGCCCACGATGCCCTCCTGAGCACCTTCCACGACGAGACCTGGGGCGGCGAGAAGTCCTTCAAGATCCTGGAGCGCTGCATGCAGCACCCGGCCCAAAACCTCTATCTGCTGGAACTGATTTACGTCCTGATCAGCCTCGGCTTCGAGGGCCGCTACCGGGTGATGGAGCGGGGCATCCATGCCCTGGAGGCGCTCAGGGATAAGGTCTACCAGCAGATCCGGATACTCAGGGGCGACCCCATCGTGGATCTGGCCAAACCGGTGGACCGGGCCGGGACCGTGAACCCCCTCCACCGCTACCTGCCCCTCTGGCTGGTGACCGTTTTGGCGGTGATCGTCCTGGCCATAAGCTTTATGGGCTTTTCCTACGCCCTCGATACCCGGGCCGACCAGGTCTTCGAGCGCTACCGGACGGGCGTCCAGGGCGCGGGCCAAGCGGTAACGGGTGACGACAGCCGCCTGGCCGCGAGCCGCCGGAACGCCAACGAAGCGGGTCACGATTATGATTAGGCGGGCGGTCGGTTTCCTTACGCGCTTCGGCGGGTACCTGCGGGAGGCCGGGGTCGTCACCCTGGCGATGCTGGCCATCCTCGTGGCCCTGATCTGGGTATTCGGCCCCTCGGTAAGCGTTTCCGGGAAACAAATCCTGGCAAGCGTCAACGCGAGGCTGGTGGCCACGGTCGGGCTCTTCGCCATGTGGCTCCTTTTCATGGCGAGCTATAAATCGATCAACGGCAAGATCGAAAACAAGGACCCGGAAAAGCTCGCCAACAAGCGGAAAATGGCCGAGGCCAAAAAACTGGGAAAGCTTGAGCGAAACCGTACCAGGCAGACGATCAAGGAAACCGTGACCACCCTCGAGAGCTCGAGTTATTTCGGGCCGGAGGGGAAATCCAGGTACTCGCTCCCCTGGTACCTGGTCATCGGCCCGGGCGACAGCGGGAAAACCCTGGCCCTGCTTAATTCCGGCCAGAAATTCCCCATAAACGAGCAGGCCGACCGCAACCTGTACAAGCTCAGGGCGACCTCCCAGCCCCAGGTCCTCTTTGGCAACCAGGCCATTTACATCGATACCCCCGGCGGTTTCCTGGAGGGCGGGCCGGGGAACGACGGCCGGTGGTCGGATTTGCTCAGGAACCTTTACAAGGCGAGGCCGGCGAGGCCCATTAACGGCGTGATCGTGACCCTGAGCCTCAGGGACTTGATGCCGGAGGATCAGTCCGTCCACGAGCATCTGGCCCGCGTCACCAGGGATCGCCTGACCGAGGTCCTAAAGACCCTCAAAACGCAGGTCCCCGTCTACCTCCTACTGACCAAAACCGACGCCGTGCCGGGATTCTTCACCTTTTTCTCCGGACTCTCCCGATCCGAGCGGGAGCAGATCTTTGGCTTCCACAACGTCAAGGGGCCGATGGAACCGGGGAGGGTCCGGGCCGAGGTGGCGGACCTTCTGAAAACCCTGAACAGCCAGGTTTTCCCCAAGATGCACAACGAGCGGGATTTGGCCTCAAGGGGCGATATCCTTAATTTCCCCCGGGAAATGGAGAAGCTCTCGGCCAAGCTGGAGGACTTCATCTCGGAGGCCTTCGGCCCCTCCCGCTACCACCGGCCGGTCATGTTCCGGGGCTTTTTCTTCACCTGCTCCGTTTCCGCCCAGAACGACCTGAACGCCGCCGACGGCCAGGGCGAGTGGTCCTTCCAGACCGGCTACCGGCCCGCCCTGGGCGAGTACGCCAAGGGCTATTTCATCTCGAGGGTCTTTACCGAGGCCATCATACCCGAGGCCGGCCTGGCCATGGACGACAGGAAAAAATTCGCCGGCCTCCGCTTCAGCCAACGGGCGGCCAAAATAGCGATTTTCGCCGCCATGGTCGCGGCCGGTTTCCTCCTGGCCGTGAGTTTCAACAACAATTTCGCCAAACTCCATGAGCTGGAGCTCTTCGGCTCGGACATCTCGGCCAAGATAGGCGAGAACGCCATCCCCGAGGGGGCGAAATACGTGTTGCCCGAGCTCCGGGCCTTCGAGTCGGCCCTGGACGTCTTCAACCCGGCCAGGGACTCGCGCCTGAGATACGGCCTGGGCCTCTACAAGGGCGACAAGGCCCGGAACGTCGTGGGCAAGGCCTACAAGACCGACCTGAACGGGCGCTTTTTGACCCTCATCCGCGCCGACGCCGCCCAGCAGGTGGAAAATTCCCTGGGCGACATCGGGGAGCTGAAAAAGAACCTCAGGGCCTACCTGATGCTCTGCCAGCCCGAGCGCCTGGACCCAGCTTTCCTGGAGGGCTGGGAGGTGGACAGGTGGTCCCGGCAATACCAGGGGGAGTCCGAGGCCCAGGGCGAGCTTAGGCGCCAGCTGACGGCCCTTATCGCCTACGGCATCGAGCCGAGCGAGCCCGATTACGCCCTCCTTGAGAGGGCCCGCCAGGCCATGTTCCAGCTGCCCCTGGCCGAGCTCGCCTACGAGCAGGTCAAGGAAGAGGCCGTCTCCTCGGGCAGGGCCCCCTTCACCTTCCAGGGGGCCCTGGGCGAGAGCCTCTCCCCCTTTGAGGGCGACACCTTCCCCATACCTTTTTTGTACACCAGGGCCGGCTTCGAGACCTATCTGCTTAAGCGCTGCCCGGAGGTCATAAGGGAGCTTACCTCCGATAGCTGGGTCTTCGGGGTGAGCGACCAGGACTCGGGCCTCTCCCTGAGCGAGCTCGACGTCTCCAGGATACGGGGGGAGGTCGGGACCCTTTACTACCGGGATTACATCGAGTACTGGAGCCAGGCCCTAAAGGCCCTTAGCGTCCCCCTCCCGGAAAACCTCCACGAGGTCGCCCAGAAGGCCGACAAACTGACCTCCGGGCCCTCCCCGGCCGTCCTGGTCCTGCGGGAACTGCGTTACAACACCAACCTCGTCGCCCCGGCCCATGGGGCGCCGAAGGCCCCCGATACCGCCCTGGCCGCGAGCGACCCCGACGCCGCGCCGGGGACGGACGGGGGCCCCTCGCCCGAGCCACCCCCGGGCCCGCCCGAAAACCCGCCCTCGGCCGGCTCCCCGGACCCCCAGGGGGAACCTGACGGGGAGGCGCGGCCCCAGGGCGACGCCCTGGCCGTGAAGGGCTATTTCAGCCAGTTCGATGCCCTCCTGACCCAGGAGGGCCTGGCCGGGCCGACCCTAGCCGCGGCCAACGAGGCCATGGGCGCCGCGGCGGACTTCTTCGAGCGCCTGACCACCAGCGACGACCAGCGGCAAGCCTCCTTCGCGGCCCTGATCAGGATATCCGGGGAACAGGACGATACCCTAAGGCGCCTGAACGCCGCCGCCGGGAAACTGCCCCAGGAGATCGGTTCCTGGTACTCCGTCATCCTGGACGGCGGCCTGGGCCAAATGTGTTCCCTGGCCTCGGCCAACATCGACGGCATATACAGGGCCGAGGTCCTGGAGGTCTTTAACGCCACGCTCAGGGATTACTACCCCTTCAACCCCAGGAGCGGGACCGACGCGAACCTGAACGACTTCGCCGGGTTCTTCGCCGCCGGCGGGGTGGTGGATTCCTTCCAGGCCGACTACCTGAAGCCTTTCCTTAACCCCTCCGGGGAACCGAAAACCATCATGGGCAGATCTCTCCCCCTGAACGCCAAGTCCGTGGCCCAGCTGAACCGGGCCTCCTTGGTCCGGGAGGCCTTTTTCGCCGGCGGTTCCAACCCCTCGCTAAATTATTCCATCGAGCCCAGCACCATGGACGCCGGCCTGAGACTGACCACCCTGTCCCACGACGGGAAAACGGTCAGCTATTGGCACGGCCCCATCCAGGGCGTCAATTTCAGCTGGCCGGGCGGCGGCCCGGCCAACGTCGTCTTCGAGGACCTGGAAGGCGTGACCCAGCGCCGCGAGGCCCGGGGCGTGTTCAGCATCTTCCGCCTCTTCCAGGGCGGCTCGTTCGTCAGGCGCGAGCCCGGCACCGGCGGCGGGGCCCTAATCGAGCTCCGCCAGAACGGTAAATGGACGCGATTTAACGTTTCGTACCGGAACCGGGCCAATCCCTTCGACCCCGGTATCTCCGGTTACGCCCCACCCCCCTCCCTTCGCTGACCCGGCGAGCCGGGCCGGCGAAGGGAGACCAAACGTGGCCGCAAGCTTTGGCGGCCAAAACCAAGGAGCCACCATGCCACGCTTCGCCCGGCTAGGGGATAAGGTCAGCTGCCCCAAATGCGGCCCCCAGACCATCGTCTCGGCCTCCCCCACGGCCAAGATCAAGGGCGTACCCATCGCCCGCGTCGGCGACCAGGTCAGCTGCGGCTCGGTCATCGTCTCGGGCTCGTCCATGGTCAAGGTCGACGGGCGACAGGTCGCCCTGGTCGGCTCGAACACCTCCCACGGGGGGACGGTCATGGAAAACGGCATCACGGTCTCGGCCGAAAGCTGAATCGTCCCGGGGGGAACCCATGCCAGCCAATAACCCCCGGCCCGCCCCAAGGGTGGTCTACCTGACCTCGTGGGGCTGGACCCTGACGGGAAACTGCCGCGAGGAAAACCAGGACTCCTTCCTCAACTGGCCCGATCGGCTCCTGTGGGCCGTGGCCGACGGCGTCGGCGGCGGGGACGACGGGGCCATGGCCAGCCAGCTGATGATACGGAGGCTATCGGCCATCCCGCCCGCCGACACCCAGGCGCGAAACGTTTTGGCCATAAAGGAAGCCGCCAGCGAGGTCAACGAGGCCCTCTGGCGCAGGCGCTCGAAGGGGAACCTTTGCTCCACCACCCTCACGGTCTTGGCCGTCCAAAACGACCAGGCCGTCTGCCTCTGGGCGGGTGACAGCCGCTGCTACCTCTCGCGGCAAGGCTCCCTCTACCAGTGCTCCAAGGATCATACCTTTCGCCAGAGCCAGATAGACCGGGGCGCGCTCACCCCCGCGGAGGCCTCCCGCATGATCAAAGGCAACGTCATCACCAGGGCCGTGGGTGGCCAAAGCACCCTTGAGCTCGACGAGGCCACCTTCACCATCGAGCCCAAGGATCGCCTTCTCCTTTGCACCGACGGCCTCTCGAACCTCCTCTCGCCCGTCGCCCTGTCCGAGACCCTGGCCCGGGGCGCCACGGCCAGGTCCATCTCCCGGAGGTTCCAGGAGTTGATAAAAAACTTGCCCCAAAGGGACAACATAACGCAGATAACCATGCTGGTATCGAACCCCTACCACAACTGACCACCCTTTGGGCGGCCCGGTCCGTTGAAACCCTACCCTGGCCCGTGAATAACCGGCCGGTTATTCCCGGCTTGGCCTGAAGCCATCCCAACCTGACCGACACTGGCGGTGACCGTCATGGAAAACATCATCGATTTCACCGATTTAATCTCCCCGGCCCCTTTCCCGGCCAAGGCCCTTCCGGACGATCGCCCGGCCCGTTTTCTCCTCGGCCAGGCCCTGGGCGAGGGCTCCATGTGCGAGGTCTTCGAGGCCACGGACCAAAGCCGGGCCGAGTGGGGCGATCCCCGGCCCAAGGTGGCCATAAAAAAGCTCCTGCCGGAATTCCGCCAAAATGCCCACGCCCGCCTGGCCCTGGCCCAGGAATTCTTCAAGGCCCGTGATCTCCTTCATCCCGGCGTGGTCAGGATGTACGACCTCCACCTGGAGGACAACGAGCCCATGCTCAGCATGGAACTCCTCCGCGGCCAGACGCTGCGGGATTACCTGGCCTCACCCTCGCCGCCCCCGATCCCCAGGCTCGCGGCCGCCGCCGGGATTTTCGCCGCCCTGTCCCATATCCACCAAAAGGGCCTGGCCCACGCCGACCTTAAGCCCGGTAACGTTTTCCTCTGCCCCGGCAGGACGGTCATATTCGACTTCAATATCTCCGCCGTCCTCCCCTCCGACCGGGAAAAGGCCTCCTCGCCCATCCAGTCCCTCGTGACCTCGAAAAGCCTGCCCGGCCACACGGTCGCCTACGCCAGCCTGGAGCGCCTCCAGGGGGCGCCCCCGACCCTCGCCGACGACATCTTCGCCGCCAGCGCCACGGCCTACGAGCTCCTGACGGGCCGGCACCCATTTTCGCGCCTCCCGGCCGACCAGGCCGCGCAAAAGCGTATCGTCCCGGGCCGCCCGGATGGCCTCTCCCGCAAGGGATGGAAGTATCTCTCGGCGGGCCTAAGCCTCAGGCCCGAAAAGCGCCCCTCGGCCGGGGAAATATGCCGCGTCTTCGCCCCCTAATCATGCGAACGGCGTAATTACTGCCGTAATCGTTGCCGCAAGCGTCATGTTTGGCGATAAAGATCCAGTCATTGCCTTGTTTTAAAATCTAAACGTTATTTTTTGACCATATTCATCACTATTTGCATAATAAATTTTACGATTACTTTGTATTATCTTTAAGATATTTAATCTTTGCTTTAATAAAATTTTTACATAGTTTTTAAATTAAATTATCTAGATCTTTACTCAATTTAACATTATTTTTACTTGCTATTTTTCCTAATATGCGATAAAAAGAATAAGAAGCAAACAAAACCTGCCGACGCCTTGGCTCCCGATGCCAAGGCCCCAGAAACCCTGGCGACCGACGCCAAGGAAACCTCCCGGGCAAAAAAATCAGGTAGCCGAGTTTGGACCGAGGCGAACCCTCGCCATCCCGTCGCGCCAGGCCTTGGTCCCGGTCTCCCCCCCGGGGCCCTGGCCCGGCGAGCCTGGCCCTTAAAAATCGCTTTGTCGCCATGGTTTTCCCGACCGGGCTTTTTCCCCCAGGATATGCGAAATGGCCTTACCCAAAGCACTTCTCTGCGCGCTTGGCCCGGGCGGCTCCTTCCCCGGTGAGGCGGAGGAGTTGTCGCTCCGGGCGGTCGGGTTCGCCACGGCGACCGTGCGCTGGGCCGATTTCCGTCCCGGGACCAACGACTGGCTGGGGCTTTCCGAGGTCCTGGACGACCCCGGCGTCGCGGTTTGGGTCATCGCCGGGCCGCCCGAGGCCTTCGACCCCCAAACCATAAGCCAGATAAGCCTCCTCACCCTGGCCCTTAACGGGAAGCTTTGGCCGGTCACGGCCTTCGTGACCCCGCTGGCCGATAAAACCGACCTGGAATTGCCGCCCCTCCTGTCCCACGTCAAGGTCTTTAACCCCTTGGACCCCTACGCGGCCAAGCTCATGGCCTGCCGCTTCAAGGCCCCGGTGAAAAACCCCTGGCCCTTCTACCTAAAAACCTACGCCTCGCCCTTAATCGGCCTTTGGCTGGAAGTGGGGCCCACGGAAAGCGAGAAATGGTCGGGCTTCATGCTGGCGGTCACGAGGACCCTGATAGACGTCATGGGCGTGGGACCCAGGGGCCGGATACCCAAAAGCAGCACGGTCAATTACCCGATGCACGGCCTGGAGGGCCAACTGGGCGAACTGAGGTTTACCGGGAGCGCGGCCAAAAATACCCTGGACGCCGGGACCAGCGCCTTCATCCGCCTCACGGGGCCGCCGAACCATCTGATAGTCGGGCCCTATCCCGACGGGGAACCGGCAAGCGGGGATTCCTGGGCCCAGGTCCTGGCCCTGGCCTAAGCGGGCGGCAAAAAAACCCGCCCGGTTTTGGCCGCCAAAACCCCGCGACCCCCGCTTTTCGGGGCCGCATCGCCCAATATCCCTTTGGCCGGCGAAAAGCCCCTCGAATATTCGGAGCCTTCCACGCGGCAAGGCTAAACGTCATCAAAACCCGGAACCATAACCGGTCTATCCCATTCACTCACTTCGGAGGAGAATCATCATGCCCGTTCCAGCTTACCTCAGCATCACCGGCGAGCGTCAAGGCCTTATCACCCAGGGAAACTTTACCGAGGCGTCCGTCGGTAACATCTACCAGGAGGGCCACGAGGACGAGACCCTGGTCGAGGCCTTTGAGCACCAGATCGTCCTGCCCCGCGACCCCCAGTCCGGCCAGCCCACCGGCCAGCGCGTCCACAAGCCCCTGAAGATCACCAAAGTCATCGACAAGTCCTCGCCCCTCCTCTTCAGGGCCCTGACCAGCGGCGAGCGCCTCCCGGACGTGACCATGAAGTTCTACCGCACCTCGGCCTCGGGGACGATGGAGCACTACTTCACCATCCAGCTGGAGGACGCCATCATCGTGGACATCACCAGCTACATGCCCAACTGCCAGGACCCCGGCCAGGCGCATTTCACCCACCTGGAAGACGTTTACATGACCTACCGCAAGATCATCAAGACCCATGAGGTGGCCAGCACCTCCGAGAGCGATGACTGGAGGACCCAGTCCACCGCCGCGTAACGGGGGCCCGGCGGATCGGCCCGATTGACGCCCCGGGCTCCCAAACGCGAACATGGGACCAATCCGGGCCCCGTCCCCCATGGTCCCGACGCTTATCGGCCACGAACGGAAAGAAAAAAACGTTGGTGGCCGACCAAGCCGCGGCCTCCACGCCATCCTCCCGGCCCGCGGCCAGAAACGCTTGACCAAAAACAAGTGTCATCGCCCCCCGGGCGAAAAACGCCTTGCGGGCCCTTGGCGAGATTAGGCCAGCCGCCAGGCCACGGGGGCGGCTTGGCCGGGGCCGAAAAACAAGGCCCGCGGGAGATTAGCCGGGGGCAAGGCTAAGGCCCGCAGGCGGGAAACCTCGAGGTTTTTTCTCACCGTTGAGGGGAATTTGGTTCCATTAAAGGGCGGATCGCAACCCATGGGGAAGCGATTATGCCGGAATCGAATAAACTTTGCCCGATTAGTCCCAATTGTTTAACGGAGGGCTTGTATGGTCGCCTTATCGGCCAATCAGGGTTGGTTTGAGATTGAGATTGAAGGCGGGCCCGAGTTCGGCGTGTACGGATTCACGGGCCGGGAAAGGTTAAACGAGCCCTTCGAGTTCGCGATCGAACTGGTCAGCAAAGACGCCAATATCGACTTAATCCGTCTCCTGGGCCGCCAGGCTCTCCTGACCGTGGCCGATCAAAGCGGGCAAAAGCGTTTGGTTAACGGCCAAATCCGCGAGGCCTTTCAGCTCCACACGTCCACGACCTTTACCCACTATAAAATTATTTTGGTGCCCAGGCTTTGGTTCTTGGGGCAGAATCGCGAGCATAGGGTATTTCAGCACCTGTCCGTCCCGCAAATCATCGAATCGATCCTAAAAGAGCAAAATTTTATCCATGAGTCATACTCATTTAAGCTAAAGGAAACGTACCCGGAACTGGAATACCGGGTCCAATACGGCGAGAGCGACTTGTACTTCATCAGCCGCCTGTGCGAGGAGGAGGGGATTTATTTTTTCTTCGAGCACGCGAAGGGCTGGCAAACGGTTTGTTTCTCGGACGCCTCCGGCGGTGCCGACATAACGGGCGAGAGCGATCTGCGCTTTTTCCCTGGCTCGGGCCATCAGGCCGACACGGCGGTCACGAGGAGATTGGACGTCCACCAAAGGATCAACAGCGACGTGGCCACGTACCGGGAATGGAATTTCGACAAGCCGTCGCTGAACCTGGAAGTGTCCTCCAGCGAGCCGGATCAGCATAAGGCCCCGGCCCCGGGCGGCCTTAGCCTGGAGACCTACGGCTTTCCCCATCTCTACGACCTGACCGGGGGCGGGGAGCGCTACGCCAGGATCCAGATTGGCCGGCAGCTGACCTTCAGCCGCTGGGCCGAGGGCGAGGGGGACGTTTCCCGCTGGCTACCGGGGTTCTCCTTCAAGCTTCACGATCATCCCAGGGCCGAGGCCAACGGCCAGTGGTGGCTGACCGGGGTGGATCACGAGGGGGAGCAGCCGCAGGTCCTGGAGGGCGAGTCCCCGGACCGGGGGTTCAGCTACCGGAGCCGTTTCGTGGCCATTCCCTTCGAGACCCGGTTCATCCCCGAGGCGAGGCACCCCAAAATCCGCATCGACGGCCTGCAGTCGGCCATAGTCACCGGCCCGGCCGGGGAGGAGGTCTACGCGGACAAATACGGGCGGGTCAAGGTCCTTTTCCATTGGGATCGCCTGGGGCCCAAAAACGAGCGCAGCAGCCTGTGGGTCAGGGTGGCCGACCCCTGGGCCGGCCGGAACTTCGGTTTTATCCAGATACCCCGGATAGGCCAGGAGGTTTTGGTCGAGTTCATGGAAGGCGATCCCGACAGGCCGGTCATAACGGGCAGGGTCTACAACGCCGAAAACACGCCGCCCTGGAACCTTCCCGGGCAAAAAACCCTCTCCGGCATCCAGAGCCGGGAATTCATGGGCGGCCAGCGGAACCAGCTGGTCATGGACGATACCCAGGGGCAGGTCCAGGCCCAGCTCTCAAGCGATCACCTCCTCTCGCAGCTAAACCTCGGCTATTTGACCAGGATAAACCACCTTGAGGGCCGCAGGGACTTCAGGGGGGAGGGCTTCGAGCTCAGGACCGACGGCTGGGGGGTCATCCGGGCGGCCAGGGGCCTGGTCCTGACCACCGACGCCCGCCGCCGGGCGGGCGAGCACCACAAGGACACGGTCGAGGCGGCCAATAACCTCAGGATGGCGGCCGATCTGCAAAAAAACCACGCCGAGCTGGCCGAGGTCCATAACGCCAGGGACTATGGCCCCGAGGTCAAACCCCTGACCCAGGCCCTGACCCGCCAGGCCGAGCAACTGGCCGGTCCCGGGCCCGCCCACGAGGAACTGACCAGCCCCCATCTGGTCCTGTCCAGCCCGGCCGGCCTGGCCCTGACCAGCCCGGAAAGCGCCCATATCCACGCCGGGGATAACCTGGCCCTGACCTCGGAGCGGCAAATATCGGTCGCCAGCAACCGTGGCTTTTTTGTCACCGCCCTGAAAAGGGTAAGCCTGTTCGCCCACCGGCTGGGCCTGAAACTCTTCGCCGGCGCCGGCAAGGTGGAGATCCAAGCCCAGAGCGACAACATTGAGATGATAGCGGACAAAGTCATAAACATCATTAGCGCAAAGGATACGATTCAACTGTCCTCGCCAAAGGAAATCATCCTCACGGCTAACGGCAGCTACATAAAAATCGACTCCTCCGGGGTCGAGTCCGGGACCAACGGCAAGTTCACGGCCCACGCCTCCGCGCACAATTTCGTCGGCCCCGCGACCAAGGAAACCCTAACCGTCTCGTGGCGAAAGGCCGATCCCGTGGTCACCCCGCGGGTGGTGGTCCGGGATCCCCTGGGCCATTTGGTCGATGTCCCCCGCGAGGCCAAAAACGACAGCGCCGAGATCAAGGGCGATGCCTCGGAACACCTGTTGCAGCTGTTCCAGGACGACGGCCCCGAGGCGGAAATGACCGTCGTGGAAGGCAAGAACAGGAGAGAGGTAATCGTGGATGGCTTCAAGATAAAACTCACCAAGGACAAGGCCACGAAAGACGATTAGCCGGCGGCCAGGGACAAGGCCACGAAAGACGATTAGCCGGCGGCCAAGGACAAGGCCACGAAAGACGATATATAATTCTTCGCCCCTTACAACTTTTATTTATAAATTAGGGAATACCATGGGTAACGGTAAACCGATAGAAGATGTTGACTTTTTTCTGGACATAGATGCCGTAAAAGGCGTGATCCTGTTCCCCTCTTTGGGAACCCCAGCCATAATCGAGCCCAACGGCCGGTTAACGGTTTATCTGGCCCTGCAGAAACGTGGCTTTGAGAGGCACACCCGTCAGGGTGGGGCCGAGGCGCCAGGCTCCCCGGCCTCCGAGGTCCTGGCCAGGCAGGTGTATTGCCAGACCCTGCTCAGCCCCTGGAGCGACCGGGGAAGGGATTACGTGGATTATAAAAAATACGCCGACGAGCTGGCCACCGAGGCGGCCGCCCGCAAGCGCTTTTACAAGAGCCACGAGATAGTGACCGAGAAGTTCAGGCAGAAAAAATACGGCGGGTTTTACATAGGGAAGCTTGAGGCCAACAAAGAATTCCTCGTTGAGTACTACCCTTTCGGGGACGACGATCAAATCCCCCAGGGACCTTTCGGCGTTATCCACAAAGCCGCGGTCAATATGTACCTAACCGAGGCCTTGACCGATACCCATCCGGACAAGCCCCCAACCGACGACCCCAATGGGGGCCCGCGCCCCGAAGGGGACGAGAATGAAACCCCGGCCGAGGCCCCGGACCCGGGCCAGGGCGGCGGCGGGTCCCCGGCCCAGGGGGCCGGCGGGGCCCCGGGCGAGGACGGAAATGAAAGCCCGGGCGAGGACACGGCCTCGGACGATGGCGGTGACCAGGAAGGGGACAACGGCGATGACCAGAAACCAAGCGACAAAGATGAGGTCGGGTATCGCTACGTGTTTCAATTCACCTTCTGCGAAGCCGATAACCTAGACCTGGAAGGGTTATTCGAGCTCATGTTTCTATACTTAAATTATAAGGACTACGCTAAGGCCAAACAAAATTGGGAAAATAAGGACCATTGGATTTTCGACACGGAAGGGGAGTTACATGAACACTATTTGACTAACCCGGGGGATGAATTAATATCCAATACGATTATTAGCGAGTTAAATACCAAGGCTAAAAAACTTAAATCTGATTCTTTGATAATAAACACGGTGGAATTTGATCGTTTCCCCTACATGAAGCCAAAAAAGATGCAATTCGTGAAGCTTTACGATTCCAAGCCCACCTCGGTTTTGACCCAGGGCCAAAAAGACTTGAACGGGACGCCGCATGAGGACAGGGGTGGCGGGGAGAAGTTTCTGCACTACCTTTCAGACAAAAGCGGCTGGTTCGTTTTGTCCCGGCATCCCGTTTACATATCAAGTAAGGATTATCTGGATTTTGGGGTGGTCTCGGACCTTCATCTTTCCTCCAGGCAGGCTAGCTTTAAGCTCGTCGCCCCGCAGATAATCCATGGCGCCGACGTGATTGAGTCGCCCTATATCGGCGAGCTATGCCACCAGGCCCTGGAAACCTCCCAGCGACTTATGAATTCCATCGGGGCCGAAAGCGACGCCTTAATCGTGGCCGGCGACGCCTTTGACGTTCTAAGGAATCTCGATCCCAAGGTGGTCGAATCGAAAACCATCGAGTTAAGGAATGCCGATAGGCGAGGACGGGGCGCCTTACCGGGCGGGACGCCCGGCCAGGAAGGCTTACCGGGCGGGACGCCCGGCCAGGAAGGTTCGCCGGGCGGGACGCCCGGCCAGGAAGGTTCGCCGGACGAGCCCCAAAAGGAAATAAGGTTGAGCACGGCGGAATTGTGGGAGCACATGGACTTCAAGAAGTACAAAAAAAATGCCCCCAATTATCCCTTCTATATCGACGCTTTGATGTTCATGGGATTTATGTTGGACTATTATAGCGTCTCGAAGAAGCCGATTTTTTACATAACCGGGAACCATGAGGGTTACGAGGTGCCGTACGGCATTTCGCCAAGGATATTCGATAACAATGTCTTCGTATTTAGGGCCAACCCCGGGATCCCTTCCGACCAAAATTTGACCTTTTACGAGGCCGCCCTATTATTCGGTCAAAAATACAGCTTCCTGGGCAGGGTGGCCAATTTCAAGAAGGAAAATTTGGCCTGGGCTTACCGGTGGATAACCCCTTGGAAAGATTGTTTGGTAAATTCCGGCAAAAACCAGAACCTTCTGCTTTTGGGCTGGGACGACGACGAGAATTATTTATGGTCAACCATAGCCGGTGGCGGATCCCTCCCCAGGGCCGGCTCGGCCTTTACCGACAACCAGCTGGATTTGCTCAAGCGGATGACCGATCAAGGGGACAAGTTCAACGTGATGGCCTCCCATTTCACCTACGCCAATTTCGACCTTGACATCCCGTTGCACAGGCAAGATCAGGATCGGTCCGGGTCGTGGTTTCTATCGCTCGAAAAAACCGACACGGGCACGTTCGAGGAAAAAAGAACGGCGGTGTACTCCCAACTGACCGGGGGCAAGGTGAAGCTGACCATCTCGGGCCATTCCCACCGCGGCGGCGCCTATACTTGCTTTAGCGATGGCCAGATCGATGGCCTGCGCCTATCCGGGCCAGGCGGGGGCCAGGGCGTCAACCTTACCGAGGGCGGCCGGGCGCTTAAATCCGTCGTTCCCCAGGAGCAGTTCGATAGCGCCGTGGCCTGCCTCGTCTCGGGTGCCGGTGGGTTGTACTCTTATCAAAATCTTAATAACTCGGAGCTCTCGGATATTGATAAACCACAGGGAATGATAATTAAATGTGATCAATTAGGGAACCTGGAAAAGATTCAATATGTCCGTGACGAGAGAACGGTCAAACCTCGCTTGGCCGTACGCTGTGATTACCTATGGTACGAAAATAGCATAGAAATGTTCTTTAAAAGACCGGAAAATGAAAAACAGGGTGATATTGTCGTCGAAGATGGACGCGGTGATGGGCTAAAATACAACGTTTACCTTAACCCCAAGTGGCTGCATTTTCTAAACGACGAAAGGCGCGAGGACGACGGCGACCTTCCCATAGAGCGTTTCACCCTCCATTGCGTAAGCAGCATCGACTACGGCTATTCCGGGAAATTCGTGGAGTTAAGAATCGTGTCCGGGCCGAGTTTCACGGTGCGCGATCATAAGGACGTGCCGGTCTATCGGCTGGATTGTGGGCCAGTGGACGTCATCGCGAAACTGGGCAGGGGGCAACTGTTGGGCGGCGCGCTCAGCGACGAGGTGACGCTGTATTTCCTGTCGGTCCATTTTAACAAGAGTCACCGCATCGGCCGGCACTATGATCTTGATTCGCCCTGGTGCTACCCCGTGACCCTCAGTTACGACAGGAAAACGATCAAGCGAAAATTTGGCCGGGCCGGGGAGTTGCCGCAATACTGGCTCATAAACAAAATCCCCGAGTATGACCCGGTGGCGGGTAGGGGCTAAAAGTTTGAATAATCGGCCATGGCGGCAAGTCCCTGACCCGTGATTTTTGATGATTGTTAAGCCAAGGTTAGGCAATAGGCCTACGAATTACTCGCAAAAAAATATTTACCTTTCATTCTTGACTCAATTATAAGGTTTCTAGCTAAGTTGGTAACCTAATAGTTGGAGGACACTTCATGGCTATGGGCACCGGGATAATAACGCAAAACATGAGCGCGGCCGCCATGGCCGCCAATCCCTCCGCCTTAAGCGGTAGGACAATCAACTGCAACATAGAAAGTGGTTTGGTTCTGGAAAACGCGGTGATCAAAAGGGCCACTTTCGCCAACTCTAAAATATGGAACTCCACCATAAGGAACGTAACATTTGAAAATTGCACGTTTTCTCAGACCCATTTCATGACCACCACCTTCGAGAACGTGATTTTTAAGGGTGGGAGCGTCAGCCATAGGTCCAGCAAAAACTCCTACGACGAACCAAGTTTTGAGGACGTAATATTCCTGGACGTGGTTATCGATGGCGTTTCCCTGAGTGAGGCTTACTTCCAGGTCCGAAGCCGGGGCACTAAATTGACCCTGAGGAATTTGACGAACATCAGAAACAAATACGTGACTTTTTATATCGGGAATTCCAGCCTGGTCATGGACAACTGCAAGGCCTCCGGAGAGTTGATGGCCGTCCTTAGCGGGGAAAGAACCACGGTTTACGTCAACAATTGTGAATTCCGCAAATATTCCGGTATTGGCGGAAACTGCAGGTCTATATATATCAATAACTCTAAATTTTTTAATTTTTCTCATATTGCCGGTGGGGACAATACGGTAATTCAGAACTCGCTTTTGACCGGCCAGATAGGACACGCCAATATCCAACAATTGTACCTGGTTAACAACGAACATCCCCAGTCTGACCCAAAAGAACCATGGCTCGGACGTACGGTATTGAGAACGCACGTCGACGGTAAGGTCTTTTTGGATGGAAGGAACTATCAAAACGCCTATCTGACGGTTGTCAGCGGGTCGGTCCTGATTCGCGATTTAAATTGCGTTAATTTGATTCTCGGGAGTCCCGGCAAAGAGCTCGATCCCCAGACATTCGACCTTTGCAACGTGGACATTAAAGGGCTGCAATTTTTAGACTTAAACCTCAAAAGCGCTCGCTGGGAGAACGTCAGGCTAGAACCGCCCGTTACGCTCGATAACGCCAGGATAGCCAGCCTCCAAACATACAACTCCACGATTGCCCAGGAATTTATCTCCATGGGCGCCTCGGGCAATAACGGCATACGGGTGACCGAAAGCCCGCACCCGTTTAACTTCCCGCAAATCGTCGCCCCAACGCCTGAATCCATAGGCGTAAGGGTGGAGTAGGCCCAAAATCCCTTGATCCAGCCCAAAGCGATATCCCTATGACCTAAGTTTTTTGCAACTTACCTAACAGATATTAAAATAGGCCACCCAGACACCAAAAAACAGCATCCAAAATTTTTTTAAGGCGAAAACAGAGTTCATTATGACGTCAGGATCGATTAATGATTCATATTTTTACCTAGATTTAAATGCCGTAAAAGGGATGATACTGTTTCCTTCCTTGGGAACGCCAGCGATAATTGAGCCCAACGGTCAGTTAACGGTTTATTTGGCCCTTCAGGAAAAGGCCTTTGACCTGCACAAGCTAAACGGCGGAACCGAAACGCCTGGCTCCCCCGTGCCCGAGTGGCTGGTGAGGCAATTTTATTTCCAGACCATGATTACCCCTTGGAGCGACCGCGGGCGGGATTACGTGGATTACAAAAAATACTCCGACGAGTTGGCCGGCGAGGCGGCCCCCTTCAAGAGGTTTTACAAGAATTACGACGAGGCGCGCAAAAAATTCGGGGAGAAAAAATTCGGGGGCTTTTACATAGGGAAGTTTGAGGCCGATCAAGAATTCCTCGCCGAATACTTCCCCCTTGGGGGTGCCACCCAGCCACCCCGGGGTCCCTTCGGGGTTATCCACAAAGCCGCCGTCAATATGTGCCTGAGCTCGGTATTAACCGATACCCCGCCCAAAGAGCCCCCGGCCGCGTCCCCCGGCGGGGGATCGGGCCCGGCTACCGGCGGGGACAAGCCAAAACCCCCTGGCCTTGAACCAAAACCTGACGACCCCGGAGAGGTTGGCTATCGCTACGTGTTTCAATTCACCGTTAGCGAGGCGAAAAACCTGGACAATCAAGGCCTGTTTGAGCTCCTGTTCTTATACCTGAATTACCAGGACTACTCCGATGCCCTGGTGGATTGGAAAAAGAAGGACCACTGGATTTTCAAAAAAGAAGGGGATTTACATGAACACTATTTGACACATCCAGGGGATGAATTAGTGTCCAAGGCACTTATCGGTGAGTTAAATTCGAAGGCCAATGATATCAAGTCAAAATCATCGATACTAAACACGGTGGAATTTACCCGCTTCCCCTACATGAAGCCGGAAAAGATGGAATTCGTTAAGCTTTACGATTCCAAACCCACGCCCGTTTTGACCCAGGGCCAAAAAGTCGGGAACGGCGATCCGAATCCGGACAGGGGCGGCGGGGAGAAGTACCTGCACTACCTTTCCGATAAAAACGGCTGGTTCGTCCTGTCCCGCCATCCGGTTTACATAACCGACAAAGATTACCTCGACATGGGGGTGGTCTCGGATCTTCACCTGTCCTCAAGGCAGGTCAGCTATAAACTCGTCGCCCCGCAGGTAATCCATGGGGCCGAGGAGTCCGAGTCGCCCTATATCGGCCAGCTATGCCACCAGGCCCTGGAAACCTCCCAGCGCCTGATGAACGCGATCGGGGCCGAGAGCGACGCCCTGATAGTGGCCGGCGACGCCTTTGACGTCCTCAGGAATCTCGATCCCAAGGTGGTTGAGGCGAAGACCCGGGAGTTAAGGCTGGCGGATGGCCAGGGGCCTTTGCCGGGAGAGGAGCCCGACCCTGGGGAGTCCCAAGATACCCCCCAAAAGGAAATAAAATTGAGCACGGCGGAATTGTGGGAGCACCTTGATTTCGAGAAATACAGAGACGATGGCCCCAATTACCCTTTCTATATCGACGCTTTGATGTTCATGGGACTTATTTTGGACTATTATAGCGCCTCGCGTAAACCGGTATTTTACATAACCGGGAACCATGAGGGTTATGAGATCCCGTACGGCATTTCCCCGCGGATATTCAATAACAATATCATCGTCTTTCGGGCCAACCCCGGTATCCCTTCCGACCAAAATCTGACCTTTTACGAAGCGGCCCTTCTATTCGGGAAAAAATACAGTTTCTTGGGCAGGATAGCCAATTTCAAGAAGGAAAACCTGGCCTGGGCCTACCGGTGGATAACGCCCTGGAAAGATTGTTTGGTGAATCCCGGCAAAAACCAGAACCTTCTGCTCCTGGGCTGGGACGACGACGAGAATTATCTATGGTCAGCCATAGCCGGGGGCGGCTCCCTGCCCAGGGCCGGTTACGCCTTTACCGACAACCAATTGCGCTTGCTCAGGCGGATGACCGATCAGGGAGACAAATTTAACGTGATGGCCTCCCATTTCACCTACGCCAATTTCGACCTTGACATCCCGCTTCACGGGCAGGATCGGGACCGATCGGGGTCGTGGTTTTTATCGCTCGAAAAAACCGATACCGGCACGTTCGAGGAAAACCGCGCGGCCGTGTACTCGCAACTGGCCGGGGGCAAGGTGAAGCTGACCATATCGGGCCATTCCCACCGCGGTGGCGCCTATACCTGCTTCAGCGATGGCCAGATCGACGGCCTGCGGCTATCCGGGCCGGACGGCGGCCAAGGCGTTGGCTTTAACGACGGCGGCCGGGGGCTTAAATCCGTCGTTCCCCGCGAGCAGTTCGATAACGGCGTGGCCTGTCTCGTCTCGGGGGCCGGCGGCCTTTACTCCTATCAAAATCTCAATAACTCGAGGCTTTCGGACATCGATAAACCGCAGGGAATGGCCATAAAATGCGACCCATTCGGGAACCTGAAAAAAATCCAATATATCCGGGATGAGAGCACCGAAAAACCCCGCCTGGCCGTGCGCTGCGATTACTTGTGGTACGAAAACCATATCCAAATGTTCTTCAGAAGACCGGATACCGAGAGAAAGGGCGACATCGTCGCGGAAGAAGGGCGTAAATCCGACCGGAAATACAATATTTACCTAAACCCCAAGTGGCTGTTTTTCCTAAACGACGAAAAGCGCATGGACGGTGGGGTTCTCCCCATAGACCATTTCTGCCTACATTGCCTAAACAGGGTAAACTACCAATATTATTCGGACAGCGTCGTAAAGTTACTCATTGGGAAGGAGCCTTTTTATCCCTTGCGCGGCCATGGCGACGTGCCGGCCTATCGGCTGTCACTTGGGCCGGAAAACGTCAAACTGGCGCTGAATACGAGAAAGAAGCTAGGCGGGGGAGACAGGGAAACCGATTTTTTGTACTTCCTGTCCGTCCATTTTAACGCCGGTCACCCCATAGGCCGGCACTATGATCTTAGCTCGCCTTGGTGCTATCCCGTGACCATCAATCTCGACAGGACGATAATTAAGCGTAAATTTGGTCGCGCCGGGGAGCTGCCGCGATACGAGCTGTTAAATAAAATCCCTGAGTATAACCCGATGGAAACCAGTTTTTAGACCTCAGTTATCAAATCATAACTTTACGATTATCGAGAGAATTTGCCGTAAACCGAAGCGTTGAAATAAATTTTTAAAAGTATAAATAGATATCGAATCATACCCATTCACAATCTAATTGCAAATTTTAAAAAGTAGCGCCTACTAAATAATAAAGTTTAATCAAAATTTGCCCAAATAAACGCTGGGGGAAAACCAATGGCGCTGGGTACCGGGATAGTGACCCAAAACATGACGGCGGCCGCCATGGCCGCCAATCCAGCCGGCTTAAGCGGGAAGCGAATCACTTGCGACATTGAGGGTGATTTCGTCCTGGAAAACGCGGTGATAAAAAAGGCCACTTTCGCCAACTCAAAAATTTGGCGCTCCACGATAAGAAACGTAACATTTGAAAATTGTTCGTTTTCCCAGACCCATTTCATGAGCGTCATCTTCGAGAACGTGACGTTTAAGGGTGGGAGCGTCAGCTATAGGCCTAACCCCAGATACGAGGCCGATGATACCAGTTTTGAGGACGTAAGGTTTTTAAACGTGGTTATGGATGACGTTGATTTAAATGAGGCTTACTTCCAAGCTAGTTGCCGTGGGACAAATTTAACCCTAAAAAACTTAACGAGTATAAAAAATAAGTATGTTACTTTTTATATTGGCAATACTAAATTAATAGTGGACAATTGCAAGGCATCGGGTGAGTTATTTGCAGTTATTAGCGGTAAAGAAAGTACCGTTTATGTCAAAAATTGCGAATTCAGGAAATATTCGGGGATTGGGGGAAATTGTAAGTCCATATTTATCAAGAACTCAAAATTTTTAAATTTTTCATACGTTGGCGGCGGGGTTAACACGGTGATCGAGGACTCGGTTTTGACCGGGCAGATCGGGAACGCGAATATCCATGAATTATACTTGATTAACAACCAGCATCTGCCCTCCGACCCCAAAGAACTTATGTACGGGCGCACCGTTTTGCAAACCCACATAGACGGTAAGGTTTATTTGGACGGAAGGAACTTCCAAAACGCCTGCCTGACCATGGTCAGTGGCTCCATTTTCATTCGCGATTTGGATTGCGTGAATCTGATTCTCGGCCGATCCGATAAAACCCTTATCCCTCAATCCCTTGATCTTTTAAACGTGGTCATAAGGGGGCTGATTTTTATCGATTTGGACCTTAAGGGCTCTCGCTGGCAGAATGTCACCTTGCACCCGCCCATCGAACTTGAGAAATCGAGGATAGCGAACCTCCAGACCCACAACGTCACGCTCCCTCAGGAATTTATCGTGGCAGGGTCTTCCGGGGAAAACGATATACGCATCACGGAAAGCCCTAGCCCGTTCAAATTCCCGGAAATCGTTGCCCCGACCCCGGAATCGTTAGGCGTAAGGGTTGAGTAGGCCTAAAACCGACTGGTATTCCCCCTGATTCGAACCCTCTTTCCTTAAGTGACCTTCTCGTAATCATTCACGCTGGACCCTCGAAATTTCATTTGAAATTTCGTCCGGTTAGCTCCCCGAAAATAGCCGCGGGGTTTTGGGCAAACCAAACCCTTTTGACTGGCCTGAAATATCCGTGGCCAAAGACCTTAATTTGGAACGCCGGTGAATCGCCGGGCCACCGCCGTCACAAAGAATACGGCGCGAGGCCCAGAGGCGAACCCCATAATCCATAAAACCGCGTGACGCGAAAGCGGAGGATAGCATGGCTCCCCCACGGGTCGGAAAATCTAAATTTCACGTGGACATGCACGCCATAAAAGGGATGATTCTGTTTCCCTCCTTGGGGACGCCAGCCATAGTGGAGGCCAACGGGCGGCTAACGGTATATTTAGCCCTTCAGAAAGTCGGTTATGACGTACACACTGGTTATGGGGGATCCCCGGAACCTGGTTCTCCCATACCTATGTGGTTGGCCAGGCAGTTCTTTCTCCAGACCGTGATAACCCCGTGGTCCGATCGCGGGCGGGATTATGTTGGTTATAAGAGCTACTCCGACGAGTTGGCCCGGGAAGCCACTATTTTTAAGCGGTTTTACAAGGGTCATTCGGAAGTTACCGAAAAATACGAAGAAAAAAAATTTGGGGGCTTCTATATAGGAAAATTCGAGAAGGACAAAGAATTCCTCGCCGAATATTACCCGCTTGGCGATGCCGACCAACCCCCAAAGGGTCCTTTCGGGGTTATCCACAAAGCCGCCGTTAACATGTGTCTCGACGGGGTATTAACCGGCACCTTGCCCGTCCCAAAAGGGGGCCCGGCCGCGGGGGGGAAATCGGATCCAAAAGGCGGCGAGGAGGAGGAGCCAGCCCCGGATCCGGATGCCGATGAGGTCGGATATCGCTACGTCTTTCAGTTCACCGTCAGCGAGAGCTTTAACCTGGACATGGAGGGATTACGCGAGCTTCTTTTTCTGTACATTGATTACGATAACTACCAAACAGCCCGTAAAAACTGGAAGGAAGGAGGCCACTGGATTTTCAAGACCGAGGAAGATTTGCACCTGCACTATTTGACCCATCCCGGGGATGAACTTGTGTCCCGGTCGTTGATTGGTGAGTTAAATTCCAAGGCAGAGACATTGGGCTGCCAGGCGATACTAAAGCCGACAGTGTATCGGCGTCATCCCCACATGACCCCGGATACGATGGAATTCGTGAAGCTTTACGCTTCGGGGAAAACGAAGGTTTTGACCCAGGGGCAGAAAAATAATGAAGGAAAGCCCGATTCTTCCAGGGGCGGCGGAGAGAAGGAGCTGCATTACCTTTCGGACAAAAATAGCTGGGTGGTTCTGTCCAGGCACCCGGTTTACGTAACGGCGAAAGAATATCTCGACATAGGGGTGGTATCGGACCTCCACCTTTCCTCCAGGCAGACGAGCTACAAAGTCGTCGCCCCGCAGGTGATCCATGGGGCGCCCCCGGAGGAGTCACAATACATAGGCCAGCTTTGCCACCAGACCCTTGAAACCTCCCAGCGAATGATAAAGGCGATTGGGGCGGAGAGCGACGCGTTAATCGTGGCCGGGGACGTGTTTGACGTTCTGCGCAACCTGGATCCCAGAATCTTGAAATCGACCGCCCCAGGGCCAAGAACCCCAACCGGGTCTGAAGGTCCCCCGGAAGACGCCCCGGTGGAAATAAAAATGTCCACGGCGGATCTGTGGGAGTATCTGGATTTTACAAAATACGATAAAAAAGGACCAAATTATCCATTTTATATAGATGCCTTGATGTTTATGGGTCTAATTTTAGACTATTACTACGCCTTGCGTAAGCCGGTCTTTTACATAACGGGAAACCATGAGGGCTGGGAGGCACCGTACGGTATCTCGCCGAGAATACTTAATAACGATATTATTGCCATACGGGCCAACCCCGGGGTTCCGTCCGACCAAAATCTGACTTTTTACGAGGCCGCGCTTTTATTCGGGAAAAAATATAGCTACCTTGGGTATTTGGCCAATTTCGACAAAAATAATATGTCTTGGGCCTACCGCTGGATAACCCCTTGGAAAGATTGCTTGGTAAATACCGGCAAAAATCAGAACATTCTGCTTTTGGGCTGGGATGATGACGAGAACTTTATTTTACCCTTCTTGGCGGGCGGCGGCGGCTTACCCAGGGCCGGCTCGGCCTTTACCGACAACCAACTGGGTTTGCTCCAACGTATGGCCAGCCAAGGGGATAAATATAACGTGCTGGCCTCTCACTTCACATACGCCAATTTCGAGATCGGCACCCCCCTACATAAACAAGACCAGGAACGTTCCGGACCGGGGTTGTTTTCCATGGAAAAATCGGACACCGGCACTTTTGAGAAAAACCGTACCGACGTGTATTCTTACCTTACCGGTGGTAAGGTAAGGCTTACCGTTTCCGGACACTCCCACAGGGCTGGCGCCTATACGTGCTTTGGCGATGGCCAAATAGATGGCCTGTACCTGCCCGGCCCAGACGCCGGGGATCAAGGCGTTGGCCTAACCGAAAGTCGCCGGGCGCTTAAATCGGTCGATCCCGGCAAGCAGTTCGGCGGCCGCGTGACCTGTCTCGTTTCCGGGGCCGGCGGCCTATACTGTTATCAGAACCTAAATAACTCTAAGCACTCTGATATTGATAAACCGCAGGGAATGCTAATAAAAAACGATTCTTTTGGAAACATGACTAAAATACGGTACGTCCGGGACGAGACCTCCGAGAAACCTCGCCTGGCCGTTCGCTGCGATTACTTATGGTACGAAGACCGCGTCGAAATGTTCTTTAACGGATCTGACGTCAGGGGTGACATCGTCGTGGAACGTGGCCGTGGCAAGGATCGGAGATACAATATTTTCCTGAATCCCAAGTGGCTGTTTTTTCTAAACGATGAAAAGCGTAAGGACGGAGGCGTTCTCCCAATAAAGCACTTCACCCTCCATTTCGTCAGCAGGGTTAACTATAGGTACCATGACAAAGCCATAAAGTTGGATATCGAGGGCGAACCTACCTACCCTCTCCGCCATCACGGTGACGTCCCGGCCTACCGACTGAGTGCCGGGCCGAAGAAGGTTAATGACGAACTGGAAAAAATATATTTTGATGGTTTTATCAATGGAAAGAGTGACTTACTGTTTTTTCTCTCCGTTCACTTTAACGCGGGCCATCCCATCGCGGCGCATTATGACCTTGACTCCCCTTGGTGTTACCCGGTAACCATCGGGTCCGATAGCTGGAATATTAACCGGAAATTCGGCCGCGGCGGTGAGTTGCCAAATTACCGTCTTTTAGGGAAAATACCAGAGTATCAGCCACGTAAGCGGTGGTGATCTCCCAAATTTACTCTAAATTTATTTAGTTAAACTTATAATATAATAAAAAAATAATATTCTTGGCTCAAGATATAGTATTTAATATTTTTAGTATCATGCTAAGTTGCCACTATAATCGACGGAGGATATATTGTGCCCATAAGTACCGATATAATAACCCAAAACATGACCGCTGCCGCCATGGCCGCCAACCCCAACGCCTTAAGCGGTAAGCGAATCTCCTGCGACATAGACGGGGACTTTGTTCTGGAGAACGCGGTGATCAAAAGGGCCACTTTCGCCAACTCCAAAATTTGGCGCTCCAAAATAAGAAACGTAACGTTTGAAAATTGCACGTTTTCCCAAACCCATTTCATGACCACCGACTTTGAGAACGTTATATTCAAGGGAGGAAGCATTAGCTATAGGACTAACCCAAGGTATGGGGGGGATGATACCAGTTTTGAGGACATAATTTTTATGAACGTGGTGATGGATGACGTTGCCCTGAATGGGGCCTATTTTCAAATAGGCTGCCGGGGCACTAACCTGACGTTGAGAAATCTGACGCGGGTCAGAAACGAATATACGACGTTCACGATTTACGATACCAAATTGGTGCTTGACAATTGCAGGGGATCGGGAGATTTTTTAGCCTACATAGATGGCGCGGAAACCACGGCATACGTAAACAACTGCGAATTTAACAAAACATCTGGTTTGGGGGGACTGTGTAAAGCCATGTACATAAGAAATTCGAAATTTTTGAATTTTTCTTTTATAGGTGGAGGTTATACAACGGTAATCGAGAACTCGGTCTTGGCCGGGCAGATTGGGAACGGCAATATCCGCGAATTGTATTTGCTGAACAACCAGTACATCCAGACCGACAAAAAAGACCCCTGGATAGGGCGCGCGGTATTGCAGGCTAACACGGATGGCAAGGTTTTCCTTGACGGGCGGAACGTGAAAAACGCCTACATGACCGTTACCGGCGGGGCCGTCTATATCCGTGATTTGGATTGCGTGAATTTTATCCTAGCCAATGCCGCCGCGGACCTTAACCCACAAAGCCTTGATCTGTCTAATGTGGTCCTTAGGGGATTACGGCTTAGGAATTTAACCCTAAAAAGCGTCCGCTGGGAGAACGTCACGGTTACCCCGCCCGTAATCCTACTCAAGACGAAAATATCCAACTTTCAGGCCTACGACTCCTCTTACCCGAAAGACGGTTCCCTGGAAAGTACGTCAGACGATAACTTTATCCAAATAACCGAAAGCCCGCGCCCGCTTAACTTGCCCCCAATTATCGCCCCGACCCCGGAGTCTTTAGGGATAAGGATGGAGTAGGCGGGTTGTCTCATGCCTTAGTTGGCCATTTTGGCCCACTTTTCTCAGGCAAAAGCGGGCCACCCTTTTTGTGCCTAGCCAAAAATTCCCAAAAAAGTATACCCCTTTATTTCCAAATATGAATCATTGGTTATTATCCCATGCCGTTACCTTTAGGGACGTGAATGGACTTTAGGAATATTGTGACATTGAACCGACCTTGCGCTGGCCAGTGGCGGTGGGTCCCACTAAAAATATTTATTAAAGCGACGGTACCTTCAATGGTAAATTATAGCTCAGATTTGTGAAAAAATTGATATGGTTATAGAAACGACAGACGATAAAATCAAATAAACGAATTTAGGTTTAATTTTTCTGTCTCTGGCCGAGTAAATTATTAGTTGCAAGATTGTCTCCATTATGTTAATTTTCTTTAAACCTCTTCCATCCAATGGTTGGTGAACCAGTCGGTCCGCTGCCGAATGCCTGACAAGGCGTGATGGGAGATGAGGCGTGGTGGCTAAAAACCGCCACGCCGGTGCGTACCGGTTTCCCGGTATCTCGGATGGCTCGCCAGACTCAACGATTACGTCAGTTCTCCCAGGGTTGTCTCCTCAGACTTTGGCGCGATCTGACCCGGTAAATTAAAGACTCTTATGCGACAAGAGCCTGGTTTATCGGTTGGCCCTAAGGCTGTGAAAGCGTAATTTTCTCTGGTTAAGTAAATTTTTACGATTTTTATCATAAATTTAGTTGTCTTACTTTTCGAGGAACAATTCGTGTGACAATATAATTTAAAATTATGACATTACTCGTGAAAAATATAAAAATTAAAGGGTTTCTAACTAAAATTCATGATTATCTTTCTAAAATGATCGGGGTAGATAATTCCATTCAGATCCCTTCCGATTTAGATCAGACTCTGCTTGATAACGCAGCACTCCTTCACAATACACTTAAAAAAAATACCAACCGTTTAGCTAGTGCTCTTTTAAACAATGATAAAGACCTGAATTATGCGTTTGAAACAAATTTTTTAGGTCTTAAAGCCATGCTTTTAAAGTCTCAAGAGCAATTAAAAGATAATGATTCTGACAATAATATTAAATTTAATCAAGTAATTGATTCTTTAGCTGCAAATATTTCTGACAAGATTTTAAGTAGCTCTAATGATCTTAAAAATACAATATTAAATTCGCTAACACAGTTATCCGCGAAATACTCACAAGATTCGGCTAATATTTTGAACGCTTTGCCCGAAGCTGGTCAAAATCTTCAGAGCGTCTTTGCCTCCAATTCCGACAGCCTTCAAAACGCGGTTCTTGGGATAGAGGAAAAACTTGCCAAGACCATCTTAGACCAAATGGAATCTTTGTCCGATTCCTTGACCATGTACGCGGACCAGTCAACTCAGGCCATTACGCAGAACCTTGGATCTTTGGACGAAAAAATAACCAATTCTAGCCGCCGCGACCGACGCTCACAACAAGCCTTGGAATACTTAGTTACCCAGCAAGAAGAGATCCTTCACTTATTCCAAAACATGGAGCCTCAAGGCGCCAAAGGGCGATTGGTTGATTTTGCGGATAATTTTGTCCTTTGGCTGTTATCCCTTGAAAAGACACAAAACGTAGAAATTTTGTCAAATAAGTTTAATAATTTATTGCAAAAATTTGGTTTGTCTCTAATAGCTGATATTGATGTTCCCTTTGACCCAGAAATTCATTTCGCTTGCGATCTTCAACGCGATCTATCCAAACCCGATGCCACCGTCCTGCAAATTATCTCCCCGGGGTACTTCGATAACAATAAGCTATTCCGTACGGCTACCGTTGTGGTTAACCGTTGGTCAGCCCAAATCGATGAACGGGAGCCAGATCGCCATGGGGAATCTTCCGACCCGATTTCCTGGTCGGACGCCGATTTTCCGTTAGGCGCATCTGTCAATCAATCGGCTAAAACGCATAGTGACGGAAAAGCTAAACAAACCAAATCGTTATCTTTATATTTTAAAAGAAAGAAGATTTCCCGTAATCTTGAAAAAACCTCGTCTATCTTTTATAATCGTCCCAGCTCTCATTTCAATAATCGCAGGCGCGGGGTGGAGACAAGCGCGAACTTATCTGTCGGTAAGGTTGCGCCATCCGTCTTAATGAAACGTATAACGAAACGTCGGGGATTGGCGGATCGTATCTTTTCCGCAAGGAAAAAGAACAAGTCCCGAAAATCAAAGAGGATTCTCAGTAGAAAACGATAGAAGAACTCTACATATAGTTAGCATAATATAGGAATAAATTATAATTTTATTTCTTTTAATAAAATAATCGGCATTAAAAATCAAACAATAGTTAGTTTGATTTTACATAATTTAACAGATAGGGCAAAGACCTAGAAATATTATGTTTCGTTCTGCGTTAAAAATTCTTAAAATTACAGATAAAGCTGATAAAGAGGCAATTCATAATGCCTATGTCCGATTAGTCCGTCGTTATCCACCAGAACATTTTCCAGAAAAGTTTAAAATAATCCAAAAAGCTTATCATGAGCTGACTTTAGATGGTCAGATAGTAAATAATATTGTTCATCAATTCGGCAAAAATGATAATAAATTTGAGATAGCTGCTTATTTTTGTGCTGATCATTTAAACTTATCATCTAATGATCATAAACTTGAAGGTTTAACTAGTTTTTTATTTCCAAGTCAACCAGATAGCAACGTAAAAAATATTATTGAAAAATTAGATCTTTCTAAAGTTCAATATAGACGGGTAAATCATAAAAAAAATTAGATATAATTCTTTTAATTAGATCTTAATGGTATTTGACCCAAAACAGTTTATGACCTTTCATCGTGACTATGTTTTTTTACCAATTAACAAAAATTTGAACGTTTATTTCCGAATACTCGTTTTTTTATAAGCTTAGGATAATTTATTATTTATACTAAGTTCACTGGCTATTAGTCTATGCCAAATTAGTTAATTAATAGATTTTTTTAAGATATTTATAACGTTTTGGTCTGACAATAAATCTTTTGACCATTAAAGTCTTAATTTTTTACATCGCATCCCTCATTTTTGCCATATCGGCGATTAGTTTGCTTTTTTCTATAATAAAATATATTTGATTTGAAATAATCTCCTTGATCATATTTTTTTAAATAATTGCCTTTTTTAGTTTTAATTAGGCATTACTTTAGGAATTTTCTGCTATGGATAAAATATACGGTATCGATCTTGGTACCACCAATTCTTGTTTGGCGGTCCTTGATGGAAATCCTCGGGTGATACCCATTGACGGAAATGGAATAGTCCCTTCGGTGGTGAGCATTGATGGTTCTCAAACCTTGGTAGGTCGTCGGGCCCTAAACCGCTCCATAGCGTTTCCCGAGCAATCGGTACGCTCCATCAAACGCTTGATGGGAACCGATGATGACGTAAACATCGATGGCAAGAGCTTTAAACCAGAGGATATATCGGCCTTGATTTTGAAATATCTCCGGCAAGAGGCCAAGAACCTGGAGGGCGTGGAGGTCGAACGCGTAGTCATAACCGTTCCGGCTTACTTCAGTGAGGCCCAAAGACGGGCTACCCTGAAAGCCGGTCAACTGGCTGGGCTAAAAGTCGAGAGGATTGTCAATGAACCAACGGCGGCAGCCTTGTTTTACGACCTTTTGGAGGTTAACGACAAAGAAGGCAAGGCTAAAAGTGATTGGCGTTACTCCTTGGTTTACGATTTAGGCGGCGGGACGTTTGACGTATCCATTCTAAGGATGGGCGAAATCATGGAGGTTTTGGCTTGCACTGGCGATACCCATTTGGGCGGTGATGATTTTGACGCTTGTTTGACCGATTATTTACTAAATCATATAGAAAATTCTAATAAAAACGAACTTCTAAAACATCGCCCAACCATGGCACGTTTGAATTTCATCGCCGAAAAGGCCAAAATCGAGTTGTCCAGTCGTGGCTCCACTTTGATCGAGGAGACCAAGATACCGGGACCAAGGGGACGCGATTATTCACTTTCGCTGTCAATCGCCCGGGCTGAGTTTGAGGCCCTAACCGTCCAACTGGTCGATAAAACCCTGGGGTTTGTCGATCAAGCCTTAAAAGAGGCTGGGGTATCGGCAAGCGATATAGAGCGGGTGCTCATGGTTGGGGGGATGACGCGAATGCCAATCGTGTCGGACAAATTGGGCGCCATTTTTGGAAAGGCGCGACTGCCGATACTTGATCCGGATCTTAGCGTGGCTAAAGGTGCCGCTGTCCAAGGCGCATTGATTACGGGGGAAAACGTCGAACAAATATTGGTTGACGTCACCTCCCACACGTTAAGCCTGATGGTCAAAAACAAATTTGAGATGCCTGAATGCATACCGATTATCACCCGTAACACACCCATTCCCGCCACTCGGTCCGAGCTTTTTTCCACCGCCGTGGCTAACCAGAAAATGGGCATACTGGCGGTTTTTCAAGGTGAGTCAAGGCACCCGAAAGATAACGATTTTATCGGGTCCACACCGTTTCATTTGAACTCCGTGAAAACGCATTCCAGGATTGAAGTTGAGTTTTCCTATGACTTAAATGGCATGATTCATCTGGTCGCCGAGCAAAAAGGGCAAAAGAGAAAAATCGAAATCGATCTTGACACCCGGAATCCTTATTCAAACGCCGGCGCCGTAACCGATTGGTTCTCTTTACCGCCTAATACTCTTCAAAGCTTCATAAACGAATCTAATGACGACCGAGATGACGATGACGAGAAAGAGGACGAATCCTTTGAGGAAGTCAACGCTTACCCCGAGGAAATCCCCGAAGGGCAATTTAATTTCGTGCTAAAAAGAGCCAACCATATTTTATCTTCCCTGAAAGACGGTGAAGAAAAGGCCAAGCTAGCTGACCTCGTGAAACGCTATCGCAAGGCGATGAATGAAGACTCAGACGATATAGATGATTTAGAAGAAGAGCTTCTGGACCTTCTGGAAAAATGAAGTAAATGGCAAAGAAAAAACACAAGAAGAAAATCCAGGGCAATTTATCCCTTAAAGACCGGTTGGCGAAACACTGGGAAAACCAAAACTGGGTTGGGTTCGTTGAGCTTTACTATAGGGACCGAACGCGTTCCGACCAAAGCCCCTGGGCAAATTACTTGGAAGACGGCCTCTACAATGCCCTTACCAAGACCATTATCGAGACCCACTCCGGCGAGCTTATAGTTGACCTTGCCAATAAACTAACCCAGGACGCTAAGGGTCCCGACGCGGGTTTATTAAAACAATGCGCCACGGTAGCCTTAGGGTTAGCCAGAGGTACCATCCTGGGGGATTACCCATCGGCTAAAGAGATATCTTTATTGCCAGAACCGTACAGGTTAATCGGTCAAAAATTACCCACAATCAAAACTAAACGTTCAGTTAAACCCACTAACCCAGCCGAGATAGTAGCCCTAAAGATCCGAAAACTGTATTTTAATCTGCCATGGGCCAAGTCTATTGGTCCTTATAACTCCTTAATAAAATACTGTAAAGAACTTCAGGGATACCTTAAAAATAATCCTCGCTTGAAAATCGTCATTTCCATCTCCAACATCGCCGAGCTTCTACGCCAACTAAAAATTAAGACAACCAACAATTACGACTTCTCCAACCTCGACGCGATTTATAATCACCCCAGTTTTCAAGCGCTTGGCACTCAGTCGCCCAATCACCTCCTTGTCGCCTTTTGGAACCTGTTTTGCTCCCTGGGCCAGGAAAAATACGGCGATGATTGGGCCAATGGGGCTAGGCTTTTGGCCTTAAATTTCATGCCTGATTTAGACCCAGACCTTGCGACATTCTTTAAAGGCTATCTTTCTCTTAACGTTGAGAACGATTTACCAGATTTCTTGGAATTTTTCACGAGAATGATGAATAAAACTAACGATATTATGGAAATAAAAACTACAATTGATTATTTTATAAATAAAGGCAACTGGATTGATCAAGAACTTTATATATTATACGATATTTTGATAAATGTAATTTATGATAGTTCTGGCCCGGAACTTGAACAAGTCGACCAAGATAAAATGTTGTCAAGTTTATCCAAACTAACAGATCTTGGAACTAAATATTGCCAAGGATTTGCCGTCTGGAACTCAAAAACTATCCAAGTCTTTGAAAATAGTTTTAAAAATTATTTTTCTCTTAAAAGTTTGAATTATTTATCTAATGTTAAACTTCCTTGGAAACAGTTCTCAGTACCTTTAACCTTAGCGATTCTATTTTTTAATCCTACCTTAATGATAGAACTAACCAATCAACAATTATCTACAAAATTTAATCAATTAACTGATGATCTTTTATGTGAAACAGCTGATTATATAGCTTATAAGCCAATATATGTAGGTTCTTATTGGTCAAGGTTGACAAAAATTTTAAGTAATGATGATATTACTAGGCTTTATGAAGCTTGGCTTCTTAATTTAATAGCAAACACTGTCAAAGAAATGATGCATAATCAAAGGAACGATCGTGAGACAATATTTGAATTTTTGAACATTCATAATAAGCCTAGTAGAGCTACTTGGGAATTTTTTGACAAAGAATCGCTTGAATTTGGGCTAAAAAGTGACATAAAATCTGGTGTGATCAAAGCTTTTTTGGAAGTTTTAGCGCATGCTAAATATAATTCATTTCCAAGGGCTTTCACTGAAAATTCTGAAAAATTAGTGGTTTTTTTTGATGAACTATCCAAGGCCCCGGTTAAATTGGCCGTCAACCTCTTGATTGTTGTCGCTAAATGGTTTGATCTTAATAAAGAATATATTTTAGTTAAACTTATAGATGTTATTATAACTAATCTTATTAAATTAAATGATTTTAATTATTTAATATTAGGAATTTATCATTTAGAAGATGATTCAACAAAACAATATATTTCAGAATTAATTTATAATAGACTTTCAGTTATACCTTTAAATAAGTCTACAGACAATATTCGTGATGCTAAATATTATTTTAAAATCTGCATGGACGATGATTTTATCCCTTATGATATTTTAGATTATTTTTTTGAAGGTTATGAAGTATCAAATGATTAATATAGCAAATTTTTAGGTGTGTTTTTTACTTACAAAAAAGCGGCGGGGTGTCCCCGCCGCTTTTTCGTTCTTATTGAGGATCATTTCCAGGTGTAAGAGAAAACGGCCGATCCGGCGTGGCGTTGGGCATTTTTCCCGAAAGCCCCGTCGTAATTGGCCTGTAAAGATACCGACTCGCTCAACTTTACCTTGAGGCTAACCTCCGCCGTGACGGAATCGCGGGTGGTTGGCGTTCCCCGCACCTTGAAATAGCTCCCGCTGTCGCGGAAAGCCAGGGTGGTTTCCGGGCGGACGGAACCGAACGTATGCTCCCAACCCAAAGCCCCGCTTATGCTGACTCTATCCGTTATCTGGGCTTTGGCCCGGAGCCCTAAGTTGGTGCGGAAATTGTCCGAGCTGCTTTTCTTCGAGGTCAAGGAGAATAGCCGCCCGTTTTCGTTGAAAGAGTTCAGGGTGGTCTTTTGCCAGGTCAGATTGAGGTAGGGTTCAAGGCTTGCTCTCGGGCCAAGGTTAAAGTTCCAGGCGGCTTCCCCGAATACCTGCCAGGTCTGGCCATGATAATCGGCCCTGAGGCTGTCCCTGACCCCGGCTATGTTTACCACGCGTTCGCTGTCAATGGAATGGCTGGAAAATGAGGCGCCCAGGAGGAGCCGTAAATTACCGGGTCCCGCCTGGAATTGACGCCCCCCGTAAATGGCTGCGGAGAAGGTGTCCACGTCAACGCGCCCGTAAGGCCTGTCCATACCGATTCTCTGATTGTCGAACCCCAACGCCGCCCCGGCCAGCCAACCACCCTCCAGGCTGAGATCGTAGCCAAGGCGTATGTCGTAACCGGTGACGATGGTATCGGAGAGGTTGTCCTCGCCATCGTAACGGGCGTAAAAACCCCCGGCCGAGAACCACAGGTTATGGCCAAAACCGGAAAAGTCCCCGGCGCCGGCCGCCGGCGCGTTTGCCGAGCTCGCGTAATCCTGGCCTGAACCATAATCGAGCCAGTGTTTCTCGGCCAAGTGGGATATGACGTTTTTGGAGAAACCGTGGCTGAGACTGGCCGCGATTTCCTGTACCTGCGGAAAGACCGGTGCCGCCAATTGATCCAGGGCGTCAAGGTATTCTTCCTCGTTCATGTTTATGAGAGCGGAGTCGAGGAAAGTCTTCAGTTTCCCGCCGGTTTTTAGCGTCCCTAATACGCTGGCGACCGCTTTTTGGTTGCGGGTTATGGCAACGTCCACTGGATTTGATACGTCGCTAACTGCCAAAACAAGTTTATTGCCGTACTTTTCCAGACTATAGCTGACTAAGGCATAATTTGATACGGGCTGGGGGGTGGCGAAAGAGGCCAGGTCGTTCTCGTCCGACACCTCAAGCACCAGGTAGTTTTTGTTCTCCCAACCGGTGAGCCCATACAGCGTTGGGGTTATGGACCCCAAATCCGTATCGCCCGAGATGGACAGCGCCTTATTTTCGTTGGCGATCTGAAGGACCGAGTTATTGCCCATCGTCAAATCGCCCCCGATTGAGCCGCCCGATCCGGCCACCAGATAGGCGCCCGGGCTTGCGGCTACATCCACCGAGCCGCCAACCGTGCCCCTGACTTCAAGCCCGCCTGAGTTTACGTTAACGTCCCCGGCCACTCCGCCCGTCTGGGCTACGGTCAGTTGCCCGCCGATAACGGTCGTGTCGCCGGTGTAGGTATTCTGGGCGGTCAGGGTTAGGGTTGAGTCCCCATCCTTGGTAAGGGTCCCATCGCCCGTAATTACGCCGTTCTGGGCGTAATCGCCGGCGGTGTCGAAAACCAACTCACCGTCGTTGGCGATGGCCATGTCGTCGGCAAACGATCCATCCCCGGCCAGGGTGACCTTGGCCGCCGAATCGATGTCGAGGCCGTTTTTAAAGTCAACCCTGTTCGAGAACTTGGCCTCGGCCGCGTTTCTAACCCGAAGCTTCTGGGTAGGGTTGACGTCGCTACCACTGACTTCACCCGTGGAGGATATGGCCCCGCCGGAAAAGCTATGGTCCCCGTCATCGATGTCCATGCCGGCCACCTCGACCCCTGAGTCAATGACCTGAATGTCAGTGGTGCCGGTGCCAAAAGTGACCGCGTCCCCGGGCATGAAATTCGTGGGGTTGGACGTGCCGTCATCCTCCCAGTCTTGCCCACCGATGGTCCATTCGTCACCTACCGAGTTGTCCCAGGTGATGTTCATGTTTCCGCCGACCATTGAGGCCGTGAGCTGAAGCGTGTCGTCTACGGCCCCCGGTTTCAGGGCGAGCGTTAAATTGGCCCTTGCGGTGGTCTGGCCGTTAAGGGTGACGGTTGGTAGGCTTAGGCCGCTAACCTCACCAACGGCGGTAATTAGATCGAAAGTTCCTTCCTTAAAGGAACTAAGATCTATGTCAGGGTTAAGGTTTGACCCCGCTTTCCAGTCAAGGTCCGCGGCCTTAAGGGTGAGGCCAGTGGTCCCTCCCGCGCCAGCGGGGGTATAGTTGGCGATGTCGAAGGCCAGGGTAGAGCCGCTTGCCAGCTCTATCTTGCCGCCCTCGATAATGATGGAATTGCCTCCCCCCGCATTGAGGGTGGCCCCGCTCGCCAGCCTAAAAACCGATTTTGTCCCGTCTAAGGTTATCGAACCCGTGCCCACGGCCTTACCGTTAACGTCTTTGGCCAGTCCGTCTGCGCCATAGAGATACAGTTCCCCAGCGTTTACGGTGAAGGTGATGTAATCTATGGCATCTGCGGTAACGGTGAAATTATTGGCTCCGCCAAGTTTCCAGAGCCCTTCGCCATTTTTCTCTATCTCCACTGGATAGCTAAACGTAACCCATTGCTCGCTATTACCGCTGTGGCCTGACATTGGATCGTGCATGTCAAGGAGGGAATTCGTGGTTACGTCTACGGTAAGGATGGATTTCTCGGAAAGGTCGATGGAATTGGGTTTCCCGGCGGCCGTGTTACCGGAGAACAAGCCTTTCCCGGCGACGTTCAAATATATCTCGCTCGCGTTGGTGGCCAGCATGGCCCCACCGGCCATCAAGGCGGTGTTGTTGGTGAACTCAAATTCGGTCATGAAACGAATTGTCGCGAGGTTGGCGAAAATACCCGCTCCCATGTTGGAGCTGTTTCCGGAAATCGCGGTTTTTTCGGCGAAGGTTATTACCGCCTCTTTGCCGTAAATTAATTGAGACGTTACGGTGAAGGTCATGATGGCCCCACCTTGCCCAGTGGCCGTGTTCCCGGTGAACACGGATTCACCAGTGAAGCTTATCACGCTCGAGTTATTGTTAATGGCCCCGCCCCAGAAATTGGACTGGTTATTTTTGAATTCAGCCGTGCCATAGAAGGTTATCGTGCCTGCGTTGGCCAAAGGTTGGCCATCTTCTTCCGGCAGGACGTTTATATTGTGGAGGGCCCCGCCGCCCCGGCTTACGCTTGAGTTTCCCTCGAATACGACCGAACCATCGAATACCGCGACACCCCGGTTGTCCAAGGCCCCGCCCCCACCGGAAGAGCCTTGTATGGTGCTGGTGACCTTGTTCCCGGAGAACAAAACGGCGCCTTGGAAATTAAGGGTCCCATAATTGCTGACGGCCCCGCCGGTACTGATTGATTGGTTGCCGATGAATTGGACGTCGGTCAGGCTGGCGCGGGTATTGGGGCCGTCGTTAAATAAGGCGCCGCCAATCATTGAGGATTGGTTTTCCTGAAATAAGGTATCCGAGAAGACCATTTGATAGCCACTAGCGGTACTGTTATTGGCTATGGCCCCGCCTGATTCACCCTTATTTCCTATGAATTGGCTACCGGAAATCGTCAAAACGCTGTAAGCGTTATTGTAAATGGCCCCGGAAGTCGCCCGGACGTGATTATCGATGAATTTTGAGTCAGAAACGATCAACTGGCTGTTACCGTTATTGTTTATCGCCCCGCCGGCGCCTTCAAACATCGTCTCTGGATCTGAATTATTATTAAATTCAACATTTTTCAAGACGATTAAACCATCGTCGTTAAAAATGGCCCCTCCTAAATGGCCGGTATTGTCCGCAAAAATAGCGTTTTCGATGGCGACCGTGCCCTTTTCGTTGTATAGGGCCCCGCCATAGGAGCCGCTCCCAGGTTTGGCGGAAGAGTTATTGGTGATTTTAAATATCGCGGTGCCATCCTCGGTGGACAGGGATAAAAACCCCCCGTCAAAAACCTTTATGGCCCCGCCTTCCAGTGAGCCGGTGCCGGGGGTAAGGTTGTTTTTGATTTCAAAAGTCGCGCCTTTCTCAAGGTAGATTGAGGCCGCTTTAGGATTTCCGCTGGACCCGACGGTCAGCCAGTTTTGGCCCCCGCCTTGGCTGTCCACAGAAAGGCTTTGGTTTTCGGCCACTACGAGAGTCGCCAAGGTACCATCGCCCGTGGCTGTCCCGGCGGCGCTGGCTAGATCGGAAATACCGTCAGTTAAATTGGGATAGTTCGAACTGTTTGGGTTAGTTAAGTAACCAGTTAGGCTTGTTTTTAAGTCAGTTATTTTAGAGCTAATTCCGGTGGCCAAGGCAGTTAAAAATTGTAGCTTATCCAGGTCGGTACCCAATTGCCCGGAATTAGCCACCCTCAGGCTCCCGGAGTTGATATCAATGCCTTCCCTAAATTGGTTGGCCCCGGTAGTCCCGGTTAAATCGAGTACCCCCGAAAATTGTGTGGTGGCGTCGACCGTCGTAGCGCTTGTGGCTTTTGCGCCCAGGGTGAGTTTGCCGCTGGCGGACAAGTCAGAGCCGCCCCAACTGCCGCTTTCCGAATTGGTGACAATGTACCCGCCGGTAAAGGCGTAGTCTTCGCTTCCGCTCAAATAAATCCCGGCGATCTCTACCCCGCCCGGGTTTAGGGTGATGCCGCCGGGCGGTATCCTTCCGGTATCGTCAAAATTGACGATGTCGCCGTGCATGAAGCCCGTTGGACTGGAGGAGGCGTTTTTCCAATTGTCAGACGAGCTTATGTTCCAGCTGCCGTTCCCGGACCCGAGCCAGGTCAGGATTTCGCTTGGCTGCGCCGTAATTAAATTGATGCTGGCTTTAATGTCGCCTCCATCGATCGTAATATCCAGACTGCCGCCCCCGAGGGAATATCCCGTGATCTCCTCGCCACGTAACGTCGCGGCGGTATTGACGTTTTGGGCGGTAAAGGCCCCGATTGACGAATCAACCAGGGTGTAGTTTTTCTCGCCTGCGTCATACAGATTTAGCGTGGCGAAATCGATTTGGATTTGGCCGGTACCGGTCACGGTCGTGGTCCCGGTCAGGGTTAACAGTGGGCTGGTAGAGTTTGTTGGAGTAGGCGGCAAATTGAAGGCCAAAATTGAGCCCCCGGCCAGATTGACGTTGGTCGCGGCGATGACGTTTTCGTCCCCAAGTTCTAGGGTGGCCCCGGAGGCTAGGCTGAAGCTAGAGCCGCTTCCGGAAAGTTTGATCTTGCCAGCCGCGACATTAGCCGAGTTTGAATCTTGGACCTCTTCGTTCCCATAGAGGCGTAAGGTTCCGCCGTTTACCGAAAAAGTGGTTTTGCCGGTGAAAACGCTCTCGCCGCCTAGGTTCCAGAGACCCGAGCCGTTTTGGGCTATGGCCACTTCGCCCGTGCCGGACATGGGATCGTGAACGGTTAATACCGAGTTTTGACCCAGGTAGACGTCAAGGGCGTTTTTGCCGGCGAAATGAATGGAATTAGCCAAGCCATTGGCCTTATTGGCCGAGAATAGGCCTGTTAAACTGTCGGCCAGATTTATTGTGGCCCTCCCCTCGGTCCCGAGATAGATGGCCCCGCCAAGCCCTGTGGCGATATTTTCGACAAAGTTTACTGCGCCAATGTTTAACAGGCTTTGAGCTCCTTGGCTAAAAATGGCCCCGCCCCTTTCGGCTTCGTTTTCCCCAAATGTGTTGTCGCCAATCAGAATGACTTGTCCGTTATCGTTGTAAATGCCTCCACCGTCTTTGGCTTGGTTAGAACTGAACGTGGTTTTGGTCAGATTAATTAGCCCCTTGCTATGGATGGCCCCTCCGTTACCCGTAGCCTGATTACCGTTGAAAGTAAATCCAGACCCCGACTCGGCGGTCAGGGAAATAAGGCCGCCTTGGCCTACCATTATGGCCGCCCCATCAACGGCCCGACCGTTTTTAAAGGTCAGGTTGGCGTTACTCTCAAGGTGAAGGCCGCCGGACTTGCCATCGGCCACGATAAGCCTTTGGTCGTCTGAGTTTTGGCCATCAAAATCCACGCTGGCAGCGCTTTTTATTAGTAACGTTGGCAAGGACCCGTTTTGCCTGGCTAAAGCGATAATTCGAACGTACTCATCCAAGGCCTCGGCTATATCCATATCGGGGTTCCCCGCCAGGGCATCCTTCAAGTCGTCTATCGGGTCGGTTAAGGCCAGCGGTCGAGCGGCTTGGAAGCCAACCTTCTCAAGATCCCCTCCCAGTTGCCCCGGGTCGGAAATCAATAGCCGTCCAGTGTAGAGGTCGATGCCATTTTCGAAAGAATTGCCAGTGGTTGCGGTTAAATCTAGCGTTCCTTTAAAGTTAGCCGTGACGAC
>JAITKA010000117.1 GCA_031278635.1 Deltaproteobacteria bacterium
GTGTGTTTATTACGATGGAAGTGGGAGGTTATATGGAGGTTTTTCAAAATAAAAAGGGCTCAGGGAAATCTCCTGAACCCTTGGTATTTCTTGGAGCGGAAGACGGGATTTGAACCCGCGACCCCAACCTTGGCAAGGTTATTTGCCAATCAGTTTAACCACGGCGGCCATGACCTCACCCTTCCGCCCGTTCACCAGATCATACTCCGCCGGCGAAACGGGCACCCGCAAGGCCTCGCTTATCTGGCCCACGTCGGTCACGTTCCCGTCGATCATGGAGGCGATTCCAATGATCTTGAACATGACTCCCCCGAGGGCCTCCTGGTCCCGGCCGCTTTGGGCGATGAGTTTTTCCATGCCCCGTTTGTCGTCCGATGCCAGATCGGACATTTGGATTATGATATCGACGTCCTTCGCCGTCAGGGTAACGCCCTTGGCCGCCAGGGTAACGCCCTGGGCCGCCAGGGGCAAAGCCACGGCGAAAAAAACCAGGCAAGCGAATAACGATACGAACGGTGATTTCAATCTCATTTGTCACCTTAAGCGGTAAAAAGACATAACGTTTACCCCCGGGGGCTCGCGCTTATATTGGTTGGCGGGTTATTTCGCCGTGTATTTCCCGATGGCGTCGATGACCTCGTCCTCGCGCCGTTTCACGATCCCGACCTCGGCGGGCGAGATACCCCCGTCGGCCAACACTATGCGAGCGACGTCATCGGAGGCTTTTTCCTTAAGGATCGTGCCCACGGTCGCGATCCTTTCCCGAACGGCCCTCATCGGGGACAGGCTTCTGTCCGGGTCGGCCATTATTTTGGCCGAGGCCGGCCCGTCGGCTTTTTCCAGGTTCGCGATCCTGACGAAAATATCGACGTCGTTGGCGTTGATGGTATCGTCCCGCTCGCCGCCTTGCGCCAGAAGCGCCGCCGGGAAGACAAACAAAATCAAAAGTGCCCATACGGCGAATAATCTTTTCACGACGACCTTACTTTCGGTTAAAACACGCTGTTTGGGTCGTAAAAATGCCATGGGGTCACCCGCGTTAAAATCGGTTCCTTCGATAAAACCGAAATAACCCCTTGGCGCCTATATCCGTGGGTAAAAATAAATCCTTGGGTTGCGATTAATTTTTAAAACGCAATTTCAATGACATCGGTGCTATCAATTTCTCTAAATTTGACATCAACGTTTTACAAAAAAAACCCATTCTTTTTGATTGCCACTTTTATTTTGCGTTAACTTACTTTAAATTGTCATTCGTATCATAGGTAACGTAACTTCGTTTAGAATTAATTGTTCCCGCCTTTGCATGATATCTTCCTTCGCGCACTTTCCCGGATCAACGTATTTGGGAATTTCATGGACCGGTATGCCCGATAATTTCTCGATGGATAGATTTTGCCTGAGTATAATTTCCTTAAAAAACTGGTTAAAGATAGTTTTTTCCGGTTTTAGGATCTATTTTACCCAGCGCTTTTCGTACCCTTTGTGGCTTATCGTTGGAATCCCCATACGAAAAAGTCCCGTATAATCCCAAACAGCCTTTTTCATTGGTAACCCACAATCCCGGCCATCGTGGCCACCCACGGAAGAAATTTTGCCTTTGTAATTCTGCCATTTGGGGGCCGCGTTATCAAGTCTTTTTTGCCTCACAAAAAATCAGTCCCATGGCGAAAAAAATCCTGTATTTCAAGCCAGGAACGTTCAGACTCGGAGTGTCAACGTTTCCTGCTTTGGCGGAAGACGACAATACCATGGACGATATTCCCGAAAACCTACCTGGCAGGATTAAGGATGGGAAGATTTACGCATTACGCCGGGATTTAGGCGACAGGTGAACTCGCGAAGAAAAATTCTGGTTTATTGGATAATGGAAAATCGGTCGCAAAATCCCAGTTCGTTCCCACCCATGAGTGTACCGGTTAGACCAATACCACTTATAGGCCAATGTTATCCAACCTTGGGGCAAGCGATTAAACGATACGCGTTTGAGGCTTTATGTGATATAATGAATTTGAGGCTGGTTTTACATACATATTGAGGGGAACTCAGATGTTGCAAATAGAGCGCACGTTTCAGAAAATTAAAGAACCAATTCTAGATGGGTCACTATATACTGTTCCAGAGTATATCGTTGGATCTAATCAGTTATTGTTTTTTTACGATGGATTATTGTGCGCTCTTGGTGAGGAGAATCAATATACTGAGATGGGCGAAATAGGAAAACCTTCAACCACTATCAAAGTACATTTTACATTAAGTGAAGCCAATGAAGTAATAATTATTGTTATTAAACATTCATAACAATAAAAGTGACTGAATAAGGGAGACAATTAGGGCAAAACCACTGGCACTAGATTTAACAGGATCAAACCTAAAAGGACTCAATATACCTGAAGAATCAGCTCAAAACAATGTTCATGACAATATTAAAACGAACGATAGCGGCAATAATAATGGTGACTCAACTGAGCCTACCACTAATTTTGACACTAGGGTATCGGTTTTAGAGGCTATGGACAAGCAAAAACAAGCCGATATACTGGGAATAAGGCAATCATCAGATAGTACTGTCCGTCTTTTTGTCGGTTTTCTAGCTATTTCAGTAGCCTTTTTTTCATGGTTTATGAATTCAAAAGTTAATGACATAAAAGAGAGTATGAATACGCATAAGATGGAAATTAACGCTAGACTTGAAACGCAATATAAGGAACTTGACGCTAAGCTTGAAGCGCAAAATAAGGAACTTGACGCTAAGCTTGACTCCCAAATGGCACTATATAACGAAAAATTGAACACCCAAATTGAATTAGTCAACCGAAATTATGATCTGGCCATGGAGACGTTAAGACAGGTCTCGGAGTCGTTGCCCGGCCGACAGACGACCAACCGATAGCCTTAACCGGCAAGCCGTGTCGGGGCCACATAATTTTACCCGCGAAACGTTTTGCCGCTTTTGCCGACCGCGGCATCGCCCTAAGGGCTAACCACTGCCCGCCACGAAAGAACCAACATTCCCGCGCCTTTGGACCCCCTTCGCGGAAACCGCGAAACCTTCCTTCCCATTGAAACGACCGCCTAATATAACCGCTTGAACCCAAAGGAAAAATCCCTCGCCTTTTCGCCGATCGGGGGCCTTTTCGAGGCCTTGGTCCCCATGGGTGGGTGGCCTTGGGACAGCATCGGCCATCAGCCCCCGCGGGGCCGCGGGCGGGCGCTTTCTTAGCGTTTTGCGTCGGTCAGGGCCAGCCCTGGGCCTTCAGGGCCAAGTTGGCCAGGCGGGCGAAGTGGGGCGAGGCGTCCTGGGCGGCCATGGCCGAGAGGGCGGAGGGGATGTCGGAGGGGTATTTCAGCGAATTGAGTTCCTTGTCGTGGGCCCTGGTTGTAGGCCGTTTTTGGCCAGGAAATTTATTCTCCCAAAAACTAAAAATAACATACTAATTCTTACCTTTAAATACTCAAGAGAATTAAAGTAACTTACTAAGGGCAAAAATTAGCCGGAACCGCAACCGCCCGCGAGGCCCCTCGGCCTGGGAACGACCCATGGCCGTATCGACGAGGTGACCCGTGAGGCGCCTTTGGGTCCAGCCAGCCTCTCGCCCGCGCATGGTTCCAAGCTGCCGTTCGCTCGATTTCTTCTTTTGCCACGGGCCCTTGTTGTGGTATAATGCCTTAAAGGAGTAACAGTCATGCCCGGGCACAAACCCCTCGCCTCCCGGCCCCTGGGCCGAATCGGAGGTCGCCACAACCCATGGCGGCAGGGGAACCCTAGAACGGCTTACGACAGTCGCCGATCGCCTCGCCTCGGAAAATGTTGGTTTGGCCAGGATTAATGAGCGAATGTCAGGCGTTAACCACGGCGGCAAAGAATCGGGAGGCGATGCGGGATTACCGGGCGCCAAATTTGACCTTAAAATCGATCGATTGAAAAAGGGCCCCTGCGTCCCCGCCACCATGTGTCGGCAATCGCGGCCCGGGCTTATCATAGAGGCCATGGTTCCCCAAGAACCGGTACGCGGGATGAATCAGCCCAAAATAAGGCTCATGAAATCATCAAATCGAACGATAGCGACAATAACAATTGGTGTTTAATTAACCTTGCCACTAATATTGTCACTAGGAATCGATTTTGGAGGTTACGTTGGCTGAAATAAAGTCTAAATTAAATAAAATTGTCAAATCGCGAAAATATTTATACATTTTCTCTACATGTTATGTAATTTTTTTGTGCTATATTTTTACATGGATTGTGAATTCAAGTATTAACGACTTATATGCGAAACTTGATGAGATAAATGCGTCAATCGATAGGCAGCTTGAAACGCAACTTAAGGAACTTAACGCTAGACTTGACTCCCAAGCGGCAATATTTAACGCTAAATTGAACGCCCAAATTGAATTAGTCAACCGAAACCATGACCTGGCCATGGAGAAGTTAAGAAAGATCTCGGAGTCGTTGGACGAGCGACGGAAGGACAACCGATAGGCTTAACCGGCGAGCCGTGTCGGGGCCACAAAATTATGCCGACAAAAAACGTTTTGCCGCTTTTGCCAGCCGCGGCAGCGCCCTAAGGGCTGGCCTAGGCCGGCCCCGAAAGAAGCAACATTCCCGCGCCTTTGGGCCCCCTTCGCGGAAACCGCGAATCCACCCCCCTGCCCATTGAAACGACCGCCTAAGATAACCGCTTGAACCCAAAGGAAAAATCCCCCGCCTTTTCGCCGATCGGGGGCCATTTCGAGGCCTTGGCCCCCATGGGTGGGCGGCCTTGGGACGGCATCGGCCATCAGCCCCCGCGCGGGGCCGCGGGCGGCGCTTTCTTGGCGTTTTGCGTCGGTCAGGGCCGGCCCTGGGCCTTCAGGGCCAGGTTGGCCAGGCGGGCGAAGTGGGGCGAGGCGTCCTGGGCGGCCATGGCCGTGAGGGCGGAGGGGATGTCGGAGGGGTATTTCAGCGAGTTGAGTTCCTTGTCGTGGGCCCTGGTGAAGTAGGCCGTTTTGACCAGGAAATTTATGTCCCCCTGGACCGGCTGGAAGTAGAGGCGGTCGTCGTGGACCACGACCGGCATGCCGAGGCCCTTTTCGCGGATCCCGGCCATGACCTTGGCCGGGTTGAGGTAATGGTTCATGTTTTTGTTCAGGTATTTGATGTCCTTGGGCAGGACGTTCTTGAGGCTGAAGCTCTCGATGACCACGTCGCGGCCCAGGGCGGGGTCGTGGGCGCACATGCCGCCCTTTATGGGGCTTTTGCGGTTATTGAGGTTTATCTCCATCATCATGCCGTGGCCCGAGCGGCCCAGGCGGACGGCGAGGCCCAGGGAGTAGGGCTCGACGGCCTGGTTCAGGTAGTCCAGGTCCTCTATGTTGTTGGAGATTAGATCGGCGAACCCGTCCAGGCGGGCGAAAAAGTCCTCGCGGCTCAGGTAATGGCGCCGGCCGCCGTCGTCGAAACGGTATATTTGGCCGGCCATGGCCTTCTGGAGGAACATTTGGCCGTGGTTGTGGAGGCGAAGGGGGGATTGGGGGTCGAAGCGCCACTCCCCGCCGGGTTTTTTGTCCATGCCGTGGAAGCGCGGCTGGGCCATGAACCAGATGTTCCCGAGGGAAAGGGCCGAGGGGAGGACCGACATGGCCTGGGCGGTCATGGCCCCGGCGTGGCTCTCGGCGCTTATGATCAAAAAAGTCTGCCTTTTGAGGGCCGCGACCGGGTCCTCGCCCGACTCCTCGGCCAGGGCGGCTATCTCGACAATGGGCTGGATCAGGTGCCTCAGGCCCAGGGATATGGGCAGGAGGCCGGACCAGGCCTCGGACTGGCCGACGATGCCGGCCAGATCGGCGGGCCTGAGGAAAAATTTCGGGCCAAGGCCCAGGCGGGTGGCCTCGCCGGCGGCCGGGTGCTCCCAGAGGATGAGCCCGTCCAGGGCGGCCTTGCGGCCGACCGCGGCAAGGCCTGGGATCGGCTCAAGGACCCGGATCGACTCGGGGTCCTTGAGGCCGCCGAGCCCGGGGTAGGCGTTCAGGTCGGCCGCGGCCTCGGCCACCTCGGCGGGGGAGCCGAAGCCGGAAAGGCGGGAGTTGGCCAGGGCCAGGCAGTCCCCCGGGTAGGCGGCCGCGTCCCCGGGCCTGAGGCGCATCATGGACGGGTAGGATCCGGGCACGTCACTCGACGAGGGTTTTGGCGAAGATGGCCATGGCCGCGGCCACGGCCGGGTTATCCTCGGAGAGGACCGAGGTCGGCTCGCCCTTTTGGTCGGTATCGTAGATGGCCGGGTCGTCGGGGATGACCCCGGCCAGGTCCATGGGCTCCTCGTTGATTATGGCCATGACCTCGTCGGGCACCCCGCCGCGGTTTCTGTTCAATATCAGGTATTTGTGGCGGATGGTTATTTTAAGCTCGTCCACCAGGCGCCAGATCCTCAGGGCCGCCGTGAGCCCGCGGCGGGAGGCGTCGGAGACCACGTAAAAAACGTCCATGTATTTGGCCGTGAGCCTGGAGATGTGCTCCATGCCGGCCTCGTTGTCGATTACCTGGTAGGGGTAGTTCTTGAAGGTCTTATCCAGGACCCCGGACAGGACGGCGTTGGCCGCGCAATAGCAGCCGGAGCCCTCGGGCTGGCCCATGACCACCAGGTCGAAATCGTCCCCCTCGACTATGGCCTCCTGGGTCCGCATCTCGATCAGCGTGTCCTTGGTTATCGAGACGTCGCCCACGGTGGTTTTCATCTCCTCCCTCGCGTCGCTCAGGGTGCGGTCGTAGGTCATGCCCAGGACGTCGGCCAGGTTGGCGTTGGAGTCGGCGTCGACCGCCAGTATGGGGACCTTTCCCACCTTGGATAGATAACGGACGGCCATGCCGGCCAGGGTGGTTTTGCCGGTGCCGCCTTTGCCGGCCATGCCTACTATGAGGGACATTTTCTTTTCTCCAGTTATATCGTTATGGCCCTTTGGGCCAGATTTTTGGCCCAAAGGCCCCATGATGGTTAAAATTCCAGGTTTTTAGGTGTCCTGGGGAAGGGTTGCACGTCCCTTATGTTGTTGACGCCGGTCAGAAGCATCAAAAAGCGGTCGAAGCCGAGGCCGAAGCCCGCGTGCGGGGCCGTGCCCCAGCGCCTCGTGTCGACGTACCACCAATACGTCTCCTTGGGGAGGCCCTGTTCGGCGAGGCGCCCCTCAAGGACGTCGAGCCTCTCCTCGCGCTGGCTCCCGCCGATGAGCTCCCCCACCTTGGGGACCAGCATGTCCATGGCGGCCACGGTCTTCCCGTCGTCCGAGAGGCGCATGTAAAAAGGCTTGATGGACCTGGGGTAATCGTGGACGGTTACCGGGCCGCCCAGGCTCTGGCAGAGATACCTCTCGTGCTCGCTGGCCAGGTCGCAGCCGTAATGGGGCTCGAACTCGAATTTTTCCCCGCTTTTGGCCAGCCTGTCCATGGCCTCGGAATAGGGCATCCTGTGGTAGGCCCCCGAGGCCAAGTCCCCCAGGCGCGCAAGCAGGCCCTTTTCCACGAAACGGTCGAAAAGTTCCAGATCCTTCTGGCATCTGTCCAGGGCGTGGCCTACAAGGGCCCTGACCATGTCCTCGGCCAGGGCCATGTCGTCGGCCAGGTCGAAAAAGGCCGCCTCGGGCTCTATCATCCAAAACTCGGCGGCATGCCTGGCCGTGTTGGAATTCTCGGCCCGGAAGGTCGGCCCGAAGGTGTAGACCCGGCCCAGGGCCATGGCCATGAGCTCGGCCTCCAGTTGCCCGGAGACGGTCAGCCCGGCCCAGCGGCCGAAAAAATCCTCCCCTACCGGCCCGGCCTGGCCCTCGGGCAGGGTGGTCACCCGGAAGACGGCCCCGGCGCCCTCGCAGTCGCTGCCGGTGATGATGGGCGAGTGGACGTAAAAAAAGTCCCGGCCCCGGAAAAAGTCATGGATGGCCCAGGCCATCTCGCTCCTGAGGCGCATGATGGCCCCGTACTTGTTGGTCCTTGGCCGTAAGTGGGCGATTTCCCTCAAGTATTCGTCGGAGTGCCTCTTTTTTTGCAGCGGGTAATCGGGCCCGGCCGGGCCTATCACCCTGAGGGCCCTGGCCACCAGCTCCCAGGCCTGCCCCTGGCCCTGGCTGGGCAGTAGGTCCCCCTCGGCCTCGACGGCCGCCCCGGTGGCGGCCTCCCTGACCGCCCCGGCCAGCCCGCTCCCGGCCAGGACGACCACCTGCAGGTTGGCCAGCGACGACCCGTCGTTTATCTCCAGAAAGGAGACGCCCTTGCCGTCCCGCCTGGTCCGGACCCAGCCGCTGACGGCGATCCCGGGCACCGGCCCGGGCGAGGCCAAAAGATCTTTTATCCTGGGTTTGCTCATAAAAATCCCGCGCGCCGCCCTGGCCTGGCCCCCCCGTTCCCGGCCGGGGCCCCAAGGCGTGGGCAAATTAGATTTTAATCATCGTCGGGGCGCTTGTCAACCTATGGGTGGGGAAAAGAAAAATATTAAAGTTAAACGGAGCTCAATTATCCAACTAAAGTCACCACAATAATTATTTTATGGATGAAACGTAACCCTCACGGCAGACACTTTGGCGACCGTTTCGCCCCTCCCCCGCGAATCGGGCGGGGTGGTTGAAAATTCTCCACGATGGGCGTAAAATCAGCCATTCCGGGCCCTTCCGGGCCCGTTGGAGTAAACCGGCGGCGAGGTACAAGGTGGTAATTCCCTGGGGAGCGATGGTGAACGCGGGCATGGTGGCCGTGGGGGGCGGGCTTGGCCTCTGCCTGGGCGGCCTGATCCCGGAAAGGGTCAGGCGGATAGTTTTCCAGATCTTTGGCCTATTTCTGCTGCCCATAGGCCTGGGCATGATCCAGAAAAGCCCCAACCTCATCCTGGCCATGGCCTGCGCCATCCTGGGCGGGGGCCTGGGCGAGGCCATGGAGCTGGGGCGCAAGCTCGAGGGGCTGGCCGATCGCCTCAAAAACGCCCTGGGCTCGAAAAACCCCGACTTCACCGACGGGCTCGTCTCCAGCTCCATCATGGTGTGCGTGGGGGCCATGGCCATAGTCGGCTCCCTCGAGGAGGGCCTGGGCCAGGGCCGGACGACCGTCTACACCAAAACCCTCATCGATTTCTTCGCCGTGGCCGTCATGGCCTCCCGCCTGGGTTCCGGGGTCATCCTGAGCGCCGTCCCCCTCCTCGTCTACCAGGGCCTCATGACCATGGCCGCGGGGGCCCTCCAGCCCATCCTCGAGGGCCCCATCACCGAATGCCTCTCGGCCACCGGCGGCCTGCTGGTCATGGGCATAGGTGTGAACATGATCGGCTTCAAGCCGCCCATCCCCATATCCAGCACGCTGCCGGCCCTGATCCTGGCCCTGATCCTCCCGGTCTTTTTCGGCTGACCGACCCCCCGGCCCCTACCTGACCACGGTTAATTTATAGGCCCGCCGGCCAAGGCCAACCCTCTCGGCGTGCTCGAGCTGCTGCCGCCAGTCGGTGCCCGGGTGGACGCGGGTGAAGATGTCCCTGGACCCGTTCCCCGGGCGCTCGTCGACTATGGAGCCCTTGAGGGCCGTGGCCTCGTTGGCCGCGTCGATGGAGGCCGCGTCCACGGCCACCGGGTCGTACGAGGCGAAAATCCCCAAGTCGGGGATGACGGCCGCGTCGCTCTCCGAGTGGCAGTCGCAATAGGGCGAGACCTGGTTGACCACGTTCACGTGGAAGCCCGGCCTGCCCTGGACCACGGCCTTGGCGTACTCGGCCATCTTGGCGTTCAGGGCCTCCCCGGCCGAGTCCCAGTCGATGACTATGGCGTCGTGGTTGCAGCTCCCGATGCACCGCCCGCAGCCCGCGCAGGCCTTCCCGTCGATGGAGGCCTTTTTGTCGGCGAAGGATATGGCCGACTGGGCGCATTGCTTGGCGCAGACCCCGCAGCCCCGGCACCGCTTGGCCAACACCTTGGGCTTCCCGTCGTTGTGCATGGCCATCTTGCCCGCCCGGCTGCCGCTGCCCATGCCCAGGTTCTTTATCGCCCCGCCAAAGCCCGTCAACTCATGGCCCTTGAAGTGGTTAAGGGAAAAGACCGTGTCGGCGTCCATGATGGCCCGGCCGATCATGGCCGTCTTCAGGCGGATGCCCCCCTCGATGGGCACCTCCAGGTCATCCGTGCCCTTAAGCCCGTCGCCTATGATAAGCTGGCATCCCGTGGTGGCCGGCCAAAAGCCGTTTTCCTGGGCCGCGCCCATGTGGGCCAGGGCGTGGCTCCGACGGCCGACGTACAACGTCCCGCAATCGGTCAAAAACGGCCGCCCGCCGAGGCCGGTTATCTTGTCGGCCAGGGTCTTGGCGAAATTGGGCCTTAAAAAGGCCAGGTTGCCGGGCTCCCCGAAATGGATTTTGATGGCCACGAACTTGCGCTCCAGACCCAACGATTCCAGTCCGGCCTTATCCAGGACCCTGGACATCTTGTTGAGCAAACTGTCCCCGATTTCGCAGCGCATGCTGGTAAAGAATACCTCAGACTTGGTCATTTATGCCTCCCACAGTCTCAAAAAAATTAAAAGCGTGACAAACGCCACCCGGCGCCTGCCGAAACATGGCCAAAAGCCGCCCCCGGGGCGAAAAACCCCCGGGCCCTAAAACCCGCCCCAGCCCCACGGCCCCGAACCGCCGGGCAAGGGTATTGGCGACGAATGGCCATAACCAACGAATAAAAAGGCCATGATCGTTATCTTTTATTGATAGATAGCGATATCTGGCGAAAAATCATGCCAATCGACAATCATTTTCGATTCCTGGGCCTAAAAAAATGTCCACGCGCGGCAAAAACGAGCCAAGGCGCGGCCCGGCCGCGGGTTCGCGGCCGGGCCCCTACCCTTCCAGGTTTTGGCTCCCCGTCCCAAACCGATCGATTGAAATAAGGCGACCCTAGGCCATGGGCGATAAATATATCACATATCGACAATCAAACATGATACATATTTTATAAATCGCGACAAATAATCAAGTTTAAAAGCTAATAATAACCCTAATTTAAATAAGACTTAGGCAGTGGCCTTAGTTTTACGCTTGGCCTTTTTAAGGTTTTTGGCCAGTTCCTTAACCAGGGTCATTACTTTCCTCTGGCCGGGCCGGTCCAGGAACAACATGTCCGGGAGTAATTTATCGAGCCATTTCGGTAAGGCTGGGCTGCCTTCCGGCAAATCGACTTTCCGGTCGGGGGTGGAGTGGTTAAAAAAGGATCGGCCAACGTCAAGGAACTCCTCGTATTTGCGGCCAGGGTAACCCAACCTCCCGGCAATCTTGCGCCTCAGGTTCTCGGAGCCAACCCTCCTGCCGTTTAGCAGCTGGCTTAAATATGGCGCCGAGATCCCGAACTTTTCGGCGAAGTCCTTAACCTTGGCATGCTCGCCCAGGCATTCCCTCAGAGCGGCCGCAAAAACCGCATCGAAATCTTCCATAATGTCCTCAAATTATAAGCAAAAAAATTATTCGCTTTAGATTGAGTATAAATTGAAAACGGTTGTCGTCAGACAACTTATTTATGGATAATGGATAACGTTTTCCCCAAGGCCGCCCAAACCACCGCCCCCGGCCCCGAAAGGCCAGGCCCGGCCGCACAACCCAAAAAACCGATGCCGGCGCGTTCCGCCCCCGGTTGGCCTAAGCGCGCATTGGCCCGCCCATGTGGCCTGGGCTTAACCGGCGCGACCCCGGAAACAAACCCATCGCGGGCGCCTCGGTCAATCCCCCCAACGGTTGCCCAAAAACTCGCATCCTTTGGCCATATGGGGGATAGACGCCCATCGATAAAACTTTTTAATTAAAACATTGCCTTATGGCGACCTTGGGGTTTATCGCTTAGCGACGAAATCGTTTATCGATAATTATTTGCCCTTTGCCGAATGGGCCATTTGGCCAGCCACCGGCCTTGGCCAGGCGCTTGGCCAGGACCCAAGCCCACGACCTTCGCCCAGGCACCCACACCGGGAAGCCCCGGTCCCCATAGCCCAAACCCCCGAAAAAAACGAGGTTAAATTTTCAGCCGTAAAATTTAACTCATCCAGGCCGGGATTATTTCAGCCCTTTGGTTTATTTAAATCCCGCAAGCCTCTCAGCCATAAAACCCAGGGCCGTGCCGCCACCCAGGTTCGCCTAAGCGAACCGTGCCCACGGCTTCACCGGCCAAGCCCTCGGGAGCCAAACAAGCCTTTCTTTATAAAAGTTAACCTAACAATCTATATTTTTTTGAAATAATTTTTTATTTAGACAATTAATTTTTTT
>JAITKA010000013.1 GCA_031278635.1 Deltaproteobacteria bacterium
GTGAAGACCCATTTTTAATTCTTGTTAATGCCAATAAACTAACGAAAAAAATTATAAATTCAATAATCATTGCTATTAGCAAATTTGTGATATCAAATAACGAAACAAATAAATACATAAAAAAGAGGTCAGCATAAAAATGTTTAAATACAACATATAAACAAAAAAATTGCGATATAGAGATAAAAAGACTTATTATAGAAGAAGATATCAGAAAAAATTTTCCAATAACCAAAAAATTATATTTTAATCTTATTAACGACAAAATAACATAAATATAAAAAAACAAAAACATATTATGAAAAAAATATGGCAAATTAAAATAATATTTTTCTACATCAGTATACTCATAATTATTTAAATTGACAATAATAATACATATAAAAATCCCAATAAAATAATAAACTATAAGTTTTATGCTTTTAGAGTTAAGATTTTTATTTGCCATAATTATTCACATTTTTATTGTAATTGACATTGAAATATTATGAACATAATAATTTTTAGAAATTTAAGCTGTTTATACAAATTAAAATTGGCAGTATATTTTACCTAAGGTTTTATAAATATAGCATTCATAAAGGTTTAAGCTAGATATTATTACATAATAATTATTTTTGGATATAATTAGCGGTTCACAATCTTTTATTCTACCGATTCAGAGTATACAATAATTATATCGCCTAGAAGACGCATATCATCTCTGTTTGCGTGACTTAAAAAACCGGGTTTTGCCGACGGCTAAAATTTCCCCAAATGTTTGGGCAAAATCTTTCTGCCACGAAATCGGTTGCCGCGGGCACCCCGAGGCAACCGGCGCGGTTTCGGTTTTGTAAAGCCGAGCCTCGCGAACCGTCCGGGGACCCCGCCAGCTTTGGCCTAGCGGTCTTTTGCCTCATTTAAGGTTTTGGTGAAAAATGGGAACGGTATTCGCCTTCGCTTAACCCGGTGGCAAGCGGCCGATGGGTTATCGCCTCGATAACGCGGTTCCGTTTGGGCCCGGTTTAGGGGAGCCCATGGGGCCGGCCCGGCGAACGGGCTTGGTCAGTGCGTGACCAACTTATTGTGATCGGCCATGAAGGCCGACAGGCCCTTGTCCGTTAGGGGATGGCCGGCCAGCTGTTTGATGACGGCGAAAGGTATGGTGCAGATGTCGGCGCCGATGAGGGCGGCCCCAAGGACGTGCTGGGGATGCCGGACGCTTGCGACTATTATCTCGGTCTTGAAGGCGTAGTTATGGTAAATGCGGTTTATCTCCTCGACCAGGGTCATGCCGTCGGTGCCGATCTCGTCGAGGCGGCCGACGAAGGGGCTGACATAGGCGGCCCCGGCCTTGGCGGCCAAAAGGGCCTGGAGGGCGGAAAAGACCAGGGTCATGTTGACCTTGACGCCCCGCTCGGAGAGGGCCTTGGTGGCCTGGAGGCCGGACATGGTCATGGGGAGCTTCACGACGACGTTGGGGGCTATGGCCGCGAGGGTCACCCCCTCCTTGATCATCTCGGGGACCTCCAGGGCGATGACCTCGGCGCTGACCGGGCCGCCGGTCAGGGAACAGATCTCCTTGATACGGGCATTCTGGTCGCTGATGCCTTCCTTGGCCATGAGACTGGGATTGGTGGTGACCCCGTCCAGAAAGCCAAAGTTGGCCGCCCCTTTAATCTCGACAAGGTTGGCGGAATCTATAAAAAACTTCATGTGACACCAAAAAAACCCCGGGAAAAAACGGGGGCGGAATGGGGTCCGGGAAAAGGCCTTGGTGGCAACGAACCCTGGTTGCGGGGAAGAATCGTTAGTTCTGGCAGCCTGATTAATGCCTGGCTGATTAATGCCTGGCGGCTGGGCGGGGCCGGTTTTGGCCTGGTCGCCCTATTTACGATTTAATGACATAAAATTTACGCGGCCATTTTATATTAACTACGTTGATGGACAAATTATTAAACGTTAAAATGGACAAAATGGTATAAAAACTGCAAAAGCTCTACCCGTAAATGTTACGTTCTAAAATAAATGGCCAAGCGTGGATAAAAAAATTACATCATAGATTCGATAGATAGGAAAAAATTTTAAATAATTTTTTTGAGAAAATCATTATCGTTGAGACGTAACTCTATGGGCCCATAAATTAAATTATCTGCGTTTTGACAGACTAAAGCTAGCGCTTATGGCGGCCCGTTTGGGATCTGCCGGAAACGAACCGCCCCCGGCCAAGACCATGGCCCCTAAAAGGGAATTTCACCGGCCCCTGGAAACCGGGGCCATCCAGAGGGGCGACGATTCACAAGTTAAAATTTATTTCAGGCAAGCGTGGACTATGGTTTAGCGTATTTTTGGGCCCCGTTGGCAAGGGGCGCGCCCATATGGCCCTACAGGTCCAAGCGATAGGCCTGTTTGGGGTCGCGGGCGACCTGGGAAATGGGGCCATGGGGGCGCAAAACGGCGCCAGGTTTGTCCGGCAAGACGAAACCGCTGGCGTCGATATGGTCACTATACACTTGACAAGCCGTAATTTCAAACGGGGCCCGTTTTGTGGTTGTGGCGTTAAAGGCGCCCGGTGGTGGGGAGAGTCCCCGGGTGGGGAATGCTTTGGGCCAATAACGGTCGGGGCTTTCCGGGGGCCAGGGCCGGAAGGCCCTGGGCGGCGGGGGGATTTTTTTCGCGGCCAAGGGCATGGGGGCTAAAACGTTCGTTTAGTGGGGTGAAAAATGACCATGTGCCTGGCAGTGCGTTGGATATTGAAAATTTAATCGCCGATGGGCGGCATGGACATTTTACCTGGCGATAAGAATTCCCGTTAAAGCGCAGTTTTTTCGAACCATATCCATAGGACATTTTGGTACAATTAGTAACAATAAGGTAACGGTCACCAAGAGGATCGAGGTTAAAATTATAAATTATCATTTAACCAGGAATAATTGGCGAATCTAAGGTGTCGTGGCTAATAAGGCTTGAAATAAAGCCTACTTAAGGGCCACCTATTAAGTCTAGCAATTCATTGATTAGTATGATATAACCTGTAGGTGCTCTTGACACAGGCAGAATAAAGAAGTCTCAATCTAACTTGTCTGAGAATATATTAGGGATAATAGTCGCCGAGACCGGATTTGACTAATGCTTAAGGTCTCCGGGACGTTATGTATTCTAGACTAGCCTAAATCTTAGGGGCAATAAAATAGGAGTTGCCTCACCAAAAAAATAAAACTTTAAAACTAAGTCGAAATATGATATAAATTTTAAAAAATATGCTAGGACCCAAAAATGGCCTCGTTTGGCCCCTTTAGAGTCCTTGGCGGCTAGGCCGAGGGAGGCGCTTTGGTTGGAATCCAGTCCTTCCCGGTGAGATAAGATGGAGGAAAACATGTCAAATCTCGCGAATTCCAGGTTAGGGCTTTTCGCCGTACGGCTCATGATAGTCTTGGCCATGGTCGTGGCCATGGCGCCGACCAAGGGCGCCCTGGCCGGTTTTGCCACGACGATCGATTCCCAGGCCACCCAGGCGAGCGATCTCGATAAGGTCCGGCAAGCCCTGGAAAACAAAAAAATCGCCCAAACCCTGGCCGATTTGGGATACAATCAGGAAGAAATCGAGCATCGCCTCTCGCAGTTAAACGAGGCGGAGATCCATGCCCTGGCCGGCCAGCTCGACCAGGCCCTGGTCCCGGCGGGCGACGGCACGGTTGGCGTGATCATAGCCGTGGTCGTGGTCATCCTGGTGGTCCTTGGCATCCTGAGCCTTATGGGCAAGTCCGTTTCCGTAAGCTGACGCCCTGCCCGGACGCGAAAGCATGCTTTTCGGACGCCGTTCGACCAAGGGCCCCGTTCGCTTAAGCCAGCCGGTATCCCCCAATCCTGGATTGCGGGGGATATCGGCGAGTTTTGCCCAAGGCGGGCCATCCCCGGCGATCCCGCCTTGGCGGACCGGCCCTCCCGGGCGTAAGCGCTAAAAGTATGCCTGGCGAGGGGGGTCAACGACCGGCTAGCGCCGGGGGCGGGGCGGTTTAAGCCCCGCCGGGCGAATTCGAGGGCACCCTGAAAGAGACCAGCTTAAAATATCTCCTGGGGCCGAAAGGCCCCTTGTCCGCTTGGGAGAACTACGAAAACAGATCCCAGCAATTGCAGATGGCCCTGGAAGTCGAGAGGGCCATGGCCGAGAGCGATCTAACCATAATCGAGGCCGGCACGGGTACGGGCAAGACCTTGGCCTACCTGCTGCCGGCCTTGCTTTCGGAAAAGGTCACCGTCGTCTCCACGGGCCTAAAAAACCTCCAGGACCAGATCTACCGGAAAGACATCGTCTTCATAAAAAAATACTTCGGGCTCGACTTCCGGGTCAGCGTGATAAAGGGGCGGGACAACTACGTTTGCCGCCGCCTTTTGAGGACCGCGACCGGCAAGCCCAACCTTTTGCTCGAAGAGGAGGGGTGGAAGTATCGCCTGGCGGAGTGGGCCGACGACACGCTCACGGGGTTGTGGGAAGACGCCCCGGCCAGCCTTGCCGCATCGGTCCCCCGGGGGGTCAGGATAACCTCGAGTGCCGATAGCTGCCGCGGGAGCAGGTGTTTCTTTTTCGCCAAATGCTTTTATTACCGCAACCTTAAGGCGGCCAACGGTTCGGCCATAATATTGGTCAACCATGATATTTTCATCGCCGATCTCATCATCAAAAATAAGTCAAAAATCGGAAACGCCGGCCTATTGCCTGATTGGGATGCCGCAATCTTAGACGAGGCGCATCTTTTAGAGGATAAAGCCACTAAATGGCTGGCCGTTATCCTTAACACAAAAGAAAACGACTACTATATATCTCAATTAATGGATCTGTTTGAAAGGGGAACGCTGAGCAATGACGACAGGGCCGAATCGATTATCGATAAATGCCTTGAGTTATCCGACGCGCTGAACGCCCTGCCAAAACTCTTCGAAAACCTCACGGGCGAGGAGGAGTTATACCCAGCCGACGACCGGTCCAATCCCTCGAGGGACGGAAAGGTCAAAGAAAGCCTTTCCGGGATAAACCAGCTGTGCATGTCGCTATCCACCATCTTGCCGACCCCGTATTTCGGGAAGGAGGCCGAGAGGGAGCCCGGGGAGATCCCCGAGGACGAATCGTTGGACATCACCGACATGGAGAAGCTGGCAAACCTGAGCGAAAAGCTGGCGAGCCTGCAATACGCGGCCGATTTTCTGGCCGACGGTTCCTCCCCGGATTACGTCTACCAGGTCAAGGCCGATAACCCCGCCTGGGGCGAGGGCCAGGGGCAGGAGGCCGGGGGAAAGGCGGCGGGGAAGGCCGGGGGGAAAGCCGGTGGGAAAAACCGCTGGGAGCCAAGAGGCGAGACACCCCGGGAAATCGAGCTCTCGGCCCTGCCTTTGGAGGCGGGCAAAATATTCGGGGAAAGGTTAAGGGACACGCGCAAAACGGTCGTCCTGACCTCGGCCACCCTAAGCACCGGCGGGGATTTCAATTACATGAAAAACCGTTTCGACTTCGGGAACGACGTGCGCTCCATGGCCCTGAGCTCGCCTTTCGATTACGGGGAAAAATCCGTGCTATACGTGCCGGGCCATATTCCCAGGCACAACGCCCCGGATTACCCCGAGGCCTTCCTGGGGGACGCGGTCAAGCTACTGAACCTCTCCAAGGGCCGGGCCCTGATACTCTTCACTTCCTACAAGCGGCTAAACGAGGTCTCACGGGCGCTCCCGGCCCTCGTGCCCTGGACCGTGCTGGTTCAGAGCCAATACCCCAAAATGGAGCTCCTGGAGCGGTTCAGGACGGAGGTGAGCTCCGTCCTGCTGGCCACCTCCAGCTTCTGGCAAGGGGTCGACGTCCCCGGCGAAAGCCTGTCGGTGGTCATGATAGACCATTTGCCCTTTGAGCGGCCCAACCTCCCGCTTCACGCTGGCCGTTGCCGGTTGATCGAGAAAAGGGGCGGGCGGTCCTTCAACGCCTATAGCCTTCCCCAGATGACCCTGACCCTGCGGCAGGGGCTTGGCCGGCTGATTAGGTCCGCGAACGACCGGGGCGTTTTGGCCATTTACGATACCAGGGTGATAAACTCCGGCTACCGTAAGGCCATCCAAAAGAGCCTCCCGCCCAGCAAAATGGTCCACAGTCTCTCGGAAGTCGAAGAATTCCTGGCGGATTTGTAGATTCTTTACCCGCTATCGCCCCCCTACCCTACCCCATCCAAAATCCGTCGCCAAACAAAAAAAATAAGGCCCCGCGGCCACCGTAGGCCTTACGCGGGCGTAAGTCCTGGCATGGCCGCGGGGCCTGGGCGAGCCGGCCTCGCTCAGTCAAAGACGTCGGGCTTCGTGAAATCGGGCCTCATCCGCATGGCCGCCTCCAGGCCCTGGACGTAGGAGTTGCGGAGGCCAAGCCCCCAGGCGAGGTCGGTCCATTTCTCGTACTCGCGGATGGAAAGGGGCCTCCCCAGCCCGGGATAATCCCTGAACTCGGGGTTATGGCCGACCTGGATCCGGTTGGCCGGGTGGTATTGGGCCATGAGGCTCAGGTGGAGATCGGCCCCGAGGTTGTCCCTGAGCCAGGGAAGCAAGGCGTCGGTGCGGGCGATGTTATCCGGCAGGACCAAATGCCTGACTATAAGGCCTTTGGCGGCGAGGCCGCGCCCGTCCAGGGTCAGGTGCCCGACCTGCCTTTTCATTTCCAGGAGGGCCTTCCGATTGTGCCTCACGTAATCCCCGGCCCCGAAAAGGCGCATCGAGATCGAGTCGGGCTCGTTCTCGTCCCCGCCCGGGGGCAGGCCGATTTTGGCGTCGGGCAGGTAAACGTCCACCAACCCGTCCATCACGGCCAGGCTGGCCATGGAGTCGTACCCGCCGGTATTGTAGACCATGGGGAGTTTCAGGCCCCTGTTCCTGGCCTTGGAGATGGCTAGGGCTATTTCCGGGACGTAGGGGGTGGGCGAGACCAGGTTTATGTTGTGGGCGCCCCTCCCGGCCAGCGAGAGCATGGCCTCGGCGAGGGTGTCGACGTCTATGTCCTGGCAGTTCTGGTTGGCCTGGGAAATCTGCCAGTTTTGGCAAAAGACGCAGGACAGGTTGCAGCGGGAAAAAAATATGGTGCCCGATCCCCCGTTTTCGTCGCGGCCCGAGAGGGGCGGCTCCTCGCCTGGGTGGATCAGGGCGGCGGAAAAGCCTATCCTGGTCCCGGCGCCGCAGCGTCCCCGCTCGCCCGCGTAGCGATCCGCGCGGCACATGTGGCCGCAGAGCGCGCAACCTCGCTTTATTCCCACGATGAATCCCTCGCCCGCTAACCGGGGGCCCGGCGGCCCGGGAAAGCCCTCACCGGAAGAAGGCTTCCCGGGAAATTACCCTCAAAAGCGAAAACGGGCGCCCTCCCCGGGGAGGGCGCCCAAAAAAAACCCTAAACCCTCGCCCCCCTCCTCGGCCCTGGGTGCCGCCTCGGGCCCCGCCTGACGCGCCTCTGTGGCCTCCGGACCGGGATGGGTTTTATGTAGTTTTTGTCCGGGAAGACCAGGCGCAAAAGGTCGCTTATGCTGTCGATCGGCAGGAACTCAAGCTTGCGCTTCAGGCTGGTCGGGATCTCGGCCATGTCGTCCACGTCTTTCAGGTTCTGCCTGGGGATTATTATTTTATTTATGCCTATGCGCAGCGCCGCCAGGGACTTTTCCTTGAGCCCGCCGATGGCCAGGATCTGGCCCCGGAGGGTGATCTCCCCGGTCATGGCCATGTCCCTGGGGACCGGGGTGCCGGTCAGGGCCGAGACCATGGCCACCATCAGGGCCACGCCGGCCGAGGGGCCCTCCTTGGGGACGGAGCCTTCCGGGACGTGGACGTGGATGTCCATCTCCTCGTAAAAATCCTTGTCCAGGCCCAGTTCCGCCGCGTGGACCCTGGCGTAGGCCAGGACCGTCTGGGCGCTTTCCTTCATGACCTCGCCCAGCTGGCCGGTAAGGGAGAGATTGCCCTTGCCTGGCATGGTCCGGACCTCGATGTACATGATTTCGCCGCCGGCCTCGGTCCAGGCCAGGCCCGTGGCCACCCCGGGCTGGCCGTCGGCCAGTTTCGGCTCCTGGATTATCTCGGGCGGGCCCAGCAAACGGTGGAGCTGGTTTTCGGTGATCCTGAAGCGCTTGTCATGGCCCTCGGCCACCTTCCGGGCCACCTTGCGGCAGATGGCCGCCAGCTTGCGGTCCAGGCCCCTAAGCCCGGCCTCATGGGTGTAGGAACCGATGATGGCCTTGATGGCCGAGTCCTGGATGGTCAGGGTCCCGTTTTTCAGGCCGTGATCGCGGATGAGCCTCGGCAGGAGGTGTTTCTTGGAGATCGAGACCTTCTCCTCGGCCGTGTAGCCGGAGAGCGAGATGATCTCCATGCGATCCTCCAGGGCCTGGGGTATGGGGTCCAGGAAATTGGCCGTGGTGATGAACATGACCCTGGACAGGTCGAAGGGCAGGTTCAGGTAGTGGTCGGAAAACGAGGAGTTCTGCTCGGGGTCGAGCACCTCCAGGAGCGCCGAGGCCGGGTCTCCCCTGAAGTCGTTGCCGATCTTGTCCACCTCGTCCAGCATGAAGACGGGATTGGATGAGCCCGCGGCCTTAAGGCCCTGGATGATCCTGCCCGGCAGGGCCCCGATGTAAGTGCGACGGTGGCCACGTATCTCGGCCTCGTCCTTCATGCCGCCCAGCGAGAGCCTGACGAATTTGCGGCCCATGGCCTTGGCTATGGACTGGCCCAGGCTGGTCTTGCCCACGCCCGGGGGGCCCAGGAAGCAAATTATGGGGCCTTTCTGGCGGTGGCTCAGTTTCATGACCGCCAGGTACTCCAGGATGCGATCCTTGACCTTCTTGAGGTTGTAGTGGTCGGCGTCCAGGACCTTTTTGGCCTGGGCCAGATCCAGGTGGTCCCTGGTGGTCACGGCCCACGGGAGCTCGACGATCCAGTCAAGGTACGAGCGGATAATCGAGGCCTCGGCGGCGTCCGGGTGCATCCACTCCAGCCGCGACAGTTGCTTGGCGGCCTCCATGGCCACGTCTTTGGGCAGGTGGGCCTTTTGGAACTTGGCCCTGTACTCGTTGGCCTCGTCGTCCCGGTCGGCCTCGTCGCCCAGTTCCCGCTTGATTACCCTAAGCTGTTCCCGTAAAAAAAACTCCTTCTGGGTCTTGTCCATCTCCTCCCTGGCCTCGGAGTCGAGTTTGGCCTGCATGGCGCTGACCTTGACCTCCTGGGCCAGTATGGAATTGACCAACTGAAGGCGGACCATGGGGTCCGTGGCCTCAAGGACTTTTTGGGCGTCGTCGATCTTGACCCTGATGTTGCTGATGACCAGATCGGCCAACCGGCCGGGGTCGTCAATCCCTTCCAGGAGGCTGACTATCTCCTCGCTCAAGACGTCCCGGAGAATGAAAATCTTCTGGCTCTGGTCGCGAACGTTCCGCATCAAGGCCTCAAGCTCCACCGAGTCGGAAGGCACGGCCTCCTCCCGGAGAAGCTCCAGGGAGACTTTCATGTAGGGTTCGTTCTCAAGGAAGTCCACGACCCTGGCCTTGGCCAGCCCCTGGACCAAAATCTTCAGCCTGCCGTCGGGCATTTTCAGCTGGCGCACGACCTGGGCCACGGTGCCGACGCGGTAGAGGTCCTCCGGGCTGGGGAACTCGTTGCGCTGGTCCATCTGGGCCACCACCAGAAGTTGCTTGGAACCGGCCTGGGCGGCGTCCAGGGCGGCCAAAGACTTGTCCCGGCCGATGTACAGGGGCAGTATCATATCCGTGAATATGACCACGTCCCGCACGGCCAGAAGGGGCAATTCTTTGCCTATGTCGATATCGTTCATGTCTACCATAACCTAAAGGCTGGTACCTCTTGAATTGGGTGAATGGTCAAGCTCTCTGAGCGGGAGCAGGTCAATGATATCAGGACGCCTAATCAAAAGCAAACAGGATCCGTGGACCCGGTATCGGTAGATAGAGTGCCTAATCACGCTAGGATAACACTAAAACATTACAAAATGGGAAATAATTTGACTCTGAAAGATTTTATATCAAATAGTTATATGTAATAAATATCTTTACCCTTTCTATAATTAAAAATTTAGAGGATACTATATAGCGTTACGGCGATATAATTTTTCTGCCATGATCGGCCAATAATAATTTAATATGCTCAATATTTATGTTTTATCATACTAAATTTGTAATTACCAGTTTTATTGTGGTTAAATCATAATAAGAATTTTCTACATAATTTTTTTAGCATAATACCTGATAATTTCATACGATTATTTATTTTAAGAACTAACAAGAATTGTTTCCGCGATGGCACAAGCCCAACCAATATTAGATATATGCCGCGAATTTGCCCCGAACCGGTCCCCGGCCAGCCCTGCCAGGAACATGAATCTAAAAATAAGTCTTTTAATCGCCACATGTTATCCGGCCCGGCGGCCAAAAAGGCCCAAAGGCGGATTTGGCGGCGAAAAAAAAACCAGGGGCCTTTCGAAATTTCTTTGAAAAATTTCGCCCTGAAATGAATATTCCCCTTGACCGGGTAATCGAAATGGACTATAAACTTAAAATCACGAATGCCGCACGGCCAGCCTTTAAGACTCCTCAGCAGGATTATGCCTATTTATCAAATTATCACTGAACATTCTTAAATTTCTCCTAAAATTAAATCAGCTCAAACCATGAAAAGTCCAATTTTTGCAATTGGCTAAAATAATTCTTTGATATTGGGCAAAAAAGTAGAACTTTTTGCTATCACGGAAGTTTTCCGCGATTCGATCGAATATAGTCCACACAAGCCGCCCAATTCTATGGGCGACAACAAAACTCGCGAAAAAGATTCGTGAGTTTACCCAACACCTGAAAGGATTCGTAACAATGACTAAAGCTGAACTGGTGGCTAGGCTCGCCGAGGACACCGAGATGACTCAGATCCAGGCCGCCAAAGCCCTCAACGGTCTCATCGCCGTCATGGCCGAGGAGATTAAAGATACCGGGGGCATTTCCATTACCGGGTTAGGCTCCTTCACCTTGGTCCAACGGGCCGCCCGCCAAGGCTTCAACCCCAAAACCAAACAACCGATCCAGATCGCGGCCTCTAAATCCGTCAGGTTCAGAGTGTCCAAGACCCTCAAGGACTCCCTGAACTAGAGACCCCGCCGGCCTACCGTCGCTTGCGTTTTTTCCGATACTCTGGTAGAAAAGGACATATTGGCGCTCGCCCCGGCGCCATGACGGTCCGCTTGGCTTTGGCTCACCGGCCTTCGCGCCAAGCCTGCAAGCGATGCATGACTTTACCGCCCTCAGGGCCGCGGCCTTTAAGCGCCCCGAGGGACCAACCCCCCAACCCCAGCCGCCATCGGCCCACGAGCCCGAGGCTGGGCCGGAAAGGCGCGGACCGGTTAACCCGGGCCGCCAAAGAGTGAGACAATGGCCAGAGTGACCATAGAAGACTGTCTGGAAAAAGTTGAGAACCGTTTCGTCCTGGTTCACTTAGCCGCCGAAAGGGCCAGACAGCTAAAAAAGGGGGCTCGACCTTTAAGTCCCAGGAAAAACAAGGAGGTGGTTTTGGCCCTTCGCGAAATCGCCGAGGGTTACATTACCCACGCCAACGTGAGAGACTTCGAGCCTCTGCCCAACGATGACCTCGAGCCAACTATCGATCTCACCGACGATATCCCCCTCTTGGCTTTGGACGACTAAAATCTGGCCAA
>JAITKA010000023.1 GCA_031278635.1 Deltaproteobacteria bacterium
TTGCGCCACTGGCGTGGCGGCGTGACATCCTTTGGTTTTTTTGTCAGGACCTCCATGAGAAAATCTTTTGACCTGTTAAGCAAATCAATGATTGTCCTGACACTTTCCTTAACGCTAGGGGCATAATCGTGCATTTTTTTTATTGGGATCAGAAGATTTAAAGCCAGTTTTCTAAAAACGGATAATATTTCAGCCCCGTTCCCGCGATGGATTTTGCATTTATCTTCGGCGAATGTCTCGCTGTCATCAAGGTAGCCATGCACCGTCTCAACGCCCCAGTGTTCGATTGTAATGGCCAGCAACTGCTCGGGCGGAAGGGAGAGGCTCGTGATAAAATAACGGACCTCGATGGTTGTCGGCCTTTCGCCGGGATAGTCCACATGTCTTTCAACCCTGATTATGGCTTTAATGCCCGCCCATTCGTCCATCTGGGTGATCCAACCTTTGATGGTTTGGGTAGTTAAGTACACGACGGTAATGGCTCTCGTTTCTATGCGACCACTGATTGTGTCGGCAGGTGAGGTATAAGTACCGACATCAAATTCATGTTCGTTTTCCAGTAATCCTTTATTAAAAACCGATTGTACGTCCTTCAGCAGTGTGCCATGATTGCCTTTAAGTCCGAAGAGGTAATCGGCGCGGTAACCGACGATTTGTTCCGCTATATGTTTTTGGCAGCCCATGGCGTCGGCGGTGACGACCTTGCCTTTTAATAGGCCGCATTTGTGGAGCTTTTCGAGAATTACTGGAATGACGGTGATTTCGTTACTTTTTTCGAAGACTCGCATAACGAAAAGGACGATTTGGTTGCAGACCGTATTCACGATATGTACCTTGGTCTTTTTCTCACCAGGCTTGACGGCTCCTCTGACCGACTTTCCGTCGAGGCTAATTACTACCGGTGGTGTGGCTTTGTTTGGCCTGCCTGGTCCCCTGTCCTGGCCGCACCGAAGGAAGTCTTTGGCGAGCTTTAATAACATGTCACAAAAAGATGCCGGGTCGAGTGTAGAAAGAGTTCTGGCAATGGTGTCGACTGAAGGCATTTCGGTGAATCCTAAGAGCAATCCTTCGAAAAAAACAAAATTGGCGACGCCATAGCTATGAATGTCCTTCCAACCGTGACTGCCAGCCATTATTGCCATGAAAGCGATTGTAAGCATGTGCCAGAGCTGATGCTTTGTGCGTCCTTGAACCCTGGGATCAGGGATTGACTTAAAGATTTTGACTAATTTTTCAAACATGGTAGGCCTCCCGAGATGAGATGGCCTAATTATATATAATTATGAAGAAATAGCAAGTAAAATTTATAACAAATATGGTGTATAAATAGATTGGAATATTATTGTATGTTTTATATATATAATTATAAATTATAATAACAACAGGTATGTTTAAAGACTATAAAAGGTATCATTATGGACAGTCTTTTCATACTTATAATCGGATATTGAATATATAAATCTAGACTCAGATTGAAAAATTAGTTAAAAATAAAATTTTTTCACCTATAATAAATATTTGCTGCTAAGGTGATATTATAATGTAGATCGAAAACTATGAAATGCTTTAAATGGGCCAATAAAGTTTATAAAGTAATTATAAGTACATTCTATTATTTTTATAGACCATTATGTAGTTTGTTGATACATGAATAAATATAGAAATATATAATAATATTATATTACAATTGATAATTACAAGTAAATTATATAGCTAATCAGTCAATATACAGTTTTTATATATTTTTATTGGAAACTATTTTCCCATGGTTTTTTTTGACGCTTTTGCCCTGCTTAAAAGAAGAAAAGAGCGAACTTGTGTTTGAAATCTTGGCTGGTGAAAGGCAGGCGGGATTGGCGAACCCAAAGGCGCCTCAGGGGACCATTCTCGATAGGCCCAGGGTTGCCCCTAGGCCTATGGGGCTTATGGACGGTTACGGTTAAGCTGACTCGAGAGGTAAACGATGGTATTGTTTACCGGTAAAAAATTTTCTCAGTTTCATGGCTTCGTTTCCGTGGGGATATTTTCCTGGCGATAACGGTTTAGGCGAAATCGGCGCAGTTAATTTTTTTATCCCATCATATGGTTGACTCAAAACCATATCTTTTTGTTTTCGCTTAAACTTATGTTAAATTTCTCAATCAGTTCAGTTAATGTATATTATTGATATCTTTGATTGGGTTGTTACTGACCACTTTGTGGTGCTTAATAATATTAATTGCTTTAATTATAGTATAAAACTTTACTTTGTTATTTATCGCCGAATAAATACGCATCTAAAATTTGCCATAATATGTCTAAAGCCTCGGGTGATATATCTTTTGGCACAACAAGCCAGCCGTGAAAATTCTGGCTTGCATCCCCTATCGTTTATGGAGTTTTTAGCATAAATTAATTTTTTTACGGCTAAATTTTTGAACACCTGGTAATAATTTCCATGCTAAAAGTATGTATTTAATTTATTTAATAAAGAATGGTTAAACTAAAGGCAGGCAAAACTTCGATAAAGATAAGCCTAGAAAGTCAAAAGACAAGCTTACTGCCTGTCCTTTGATCGATTTAGATATAGCTTTAGATGCCAATGGATATATTACGCCGTCGGAAATTCTCCCAGGGCAAGTTTCTGAACGTAATTGGTTCCGAACGTAATCGTTTCCGGGACGTCGCCGCAAAGCGAAATTCCCGCCTTGTGGCCCAAGGACAGCGAAGCCGGGCAAGCCTTCATGGGTCGACATTGGTCGTCTGGGTTCCACGGGCCGTCACGGCCATAGTCCTTCCGCGGGGCGGCCAGGCCCTTATGTCGGGTCAGCCCTTTTTCTTTGGCTTCGCCGGCTTCTCCGTCTTCGCCGTCTTCGCGGCCTTCTTTGGGGTCACGCGCGTCATGGGCTTGGGTTCGGCCTCGGGGGCTTTGTACTTAAACGGGATGGCCTTATCGGCGATCACCTGGCGCAGGAATATCCTGATGGCGGCGCTGGGGGTGAGGCCCAGGCCTTTTAAAACCTTGGTCGCCTGGGTTTTAAGTTCCGGCTGCAGGCGAGCCTTGATGATTGAGTCGCTCATAAAACCTCCAATTTTTGGTTAAATTGTAGCTACGGATTGTAGCTACGGTTCGGATATCCGTCAGACGCCCCCGTTGGGGCCCGGCGTCGGGGGCTTCCGCGAACCCCCACCCAAACCGACTAGGCGGCCCGGCCATGGCGCGGTGGCCACGGGAGTGTCACTGCCATTATCGGTCGCCAAAAATCCCCAGGCCGGCGCGGGCCATGTAGGCTAAGGGCATGCGGCGCAGCCCGGGCCTATTATTCCGTGGCCATTGGCAAAGCGCTTTTCGCGAATCGGCGAATCCATTAACCCGGCTATTTTAACATGATCGGTCGAAAAAATGTGGTGAAGGTACGCAAAAATTACCGGGATGGAAACTTTTTTCGCGGTTTAAAATCCCCGCTTGGGTCAAGGCAAAGTTAACGCAAAAAATTATAAGGTTTTTAAAGTCATGTTTTTTCGCTATTTTGACAAGATAATATCGTTAAATAAAAATCAAATAATTTATTACTACTAGCGTTGATAATTAATGGGGCATAATTCGTATTACTTTTGCCCGTCATTGATGGCCAAAAGTTGCGCTTTCAACGGCAAGCGGATAATCCCCGCCCGAGGAAAGAAACCAAATTTTAACCTATGGCCTTAACCTCTGGCCCTCGCCCTGGGCCCTTTTAACCCTGGGACTGTCCCCCGTTTCGCGGCCCGCGCCTGGGCAATCCCAGGAGGTCGGGTTTTTGGGACAGGGCCTCGAAGAGATAGGCGTGGAGCCTCACGTGGCATTTTTGGAGGTCGTTGGATTTGGCCACGGAGGAGAGGTATTCGTACAGGAGGTCAAAGTCCAGGAGCCGGGGTTGCGAGGGCGACCAGGCGGCGCTTTGGGTATAGAGGAGATCGGTCAGGCGCTGGCCCCAGCCGTAGAGCTCAAGGGTCGATGGCCAGAGGCCCGAGGCGTTGAAGTCGGCGTTGAGCATGGCCACCATGAGGGTCCTGGGGAGGCGGCTCAGGTGGGCCACCTGGAGGAGATCCGAGGCCAGGCGTTTGGGCTCGTTGCCCTTGGGCAGGGGCCTGGTGATGGCCCCGCGCTTTTTCGCCCTTGAGTAGTCGCGGCCCCAGGTCTTGGAGATAAAGGACTCAAGGAAAGTGGCGGCTTGCTCGAAGGGCATGTTCTCGAGGCTATGGAAGGGGGCCATGACGCCCGCGTAGTCGAGGTAAAAGCCCTTTCTGGGGAAGGCCGTTTTGTTTTGGGGGTCATCGGGGTCGTCCACGCCCAGCCTGCCCATGCGGCGCTGCCGGGTGGCCAGGTGCCAGGCCATGGCCGAGGCCGCCTCGCCGTCGTCCTTGAGTTTGTGGCGGAGGCGGGTGAAGAAGCGCTCCCAGAAGGGGCCCTCAAGGGGGGTGAAGTCGAGCACGGCGGCCATTACCGGCGGGGCCAGGGTGGGGAGGGTCCCGGAGTCGGCCATGGCCTTGGCCAGGGTGGGCAAATGGGGCTTGAGGAGCTTGGCCGGGGCCAGATCGCCTTCCAGCTCGGCCAGGTTCACCTTGGCCTCGCGCCCGTAGGCCAGGCGGACCAGCCTCAGGTAACCCTCCTCCGGGAAGCCCCAGCGGTTGGCCTGGGAGGAGATCATCTCCTGGGCCCTCTCCTCGGCCTTGGCGGGCCCGAGGGCCAGCTCCGAGCTCGTGACCACACCGAGGTCCATGTTGCGGCCAAGGTAGTTGGAGGGGACGCAGGTCAGGCCGGGGACGATGGGGGAATCGAAAGAGTCGGGCATGAAATCGGAGACGATGGGGGTCTCGGGGGAGCCGAGCAGGATGGGGTCCTCGGCCAGGGCCATTTTGGCGGGGAAGAAGGCCATCCCGGCCAAAAACAGGGTAAAGAGGGCCCGCCTCGCGGCCTTCCTGAGCTCGGCCAGAAGGGAGCCGCCCAGTTGCTCCTTTTTCCCGTCGGCGTCGCCCTCGGCCGTGGCCTCGGCGGCCTGGCCGGGCTCGGGCGCGGCCCCGGCCCCGGGGCTTTCGGGGGCCGGGGTTTCGGGCGTGGCCTCGGCGGGCTGGGGCTGGCTTTCGTCCAGGGCGTTGAAGTCGAGGTCGCCCAGGCCCGGCAGGCCCTCCAGGTCCAGGCCGTCGGTGGCCTGGGAGGCGGCCTCGTCCTCGGCCTGCTCGGCCTTCTGGCTAAGCGAGGGCTGGCCGTCGCTGGCGAGGGAAAAGATGGTCCACCACATGAGGGAGAGGCGATCCTGGCTCTCCTTGAGGGTTTTTATTTCCTCGTCGCGCTTTTTCATCTCCTCGAAGGCCGCCTCGAGCTCCCAGGCCTGCTTGTCCAGCTTGGCCTGGAGGTTGTTCATGGCGTCCCCGGCCTTGGAGTTCACGTAGGTCAGGGCCGCCCAGGCGGCCTCGAGTTTGCCGTCGGCGGCCGGGGGGGCGTTCTCGGCCTCGGCCAGCCTGGCCTGGAAATCGGCGAGCTCGGCCGCTGCCTTGGCCGCCTGGCTTTTGCTCTCGGAGAGCTCAAGGGAGAGGCGCCCGGCCTCGGTCCGGGCGAGGTTCAGCTGGATCTCGTGGTCCTCGAGCAAGCCCACGAGCTGGGCCTTGTCGTGGTGGAGGACGTCGGTCGTCGATCTGGCCTCGGCCAGATCCCTCTGGGATTGGTTGAGGCTGTCCTGGAGGAGGCCGGAGTTCCTTTCCAGGTCGGTTATCTTGGCCTTGGCCTCGGCCAGGGCCGCCTCGTTGAGGGCCACGTTCTGGGCCAGCCTGGAATTCTCGTTGGCCAGGCGCTTGACCTCCCGCCTGGCCCGGGCCGTCTCGGGGGACATGGGGGCGTTCTGGGTGCCGGCCGGGATGGGCCCGGCGGGCGGGTAGGCCTCGTAGCCCACGTCGGCGGCCCGGTCGGAGTACAGGGCGATCTTTTTTTGGAGCTCCTGGCGCTCCAGGGTCACCTGGGCCAGGCTGGCCGTGGTCTGGAAGAAACTGGCCACCAAAAACTCGACGAGGGGCTGGAGCTCGGCGAGCCTGGCCCTGACCTTGTCGTTCAGGGCCAGGTAGGATTGCCTCTCGGCGAAAAGGGACTGGCGCTCGCCCTTGACGGAGGACAGCTCCTCGGCCAGCTCGGCGTTTTCCTTGGCCATGAAGAACAGGACCGCCTCCCGGGCGTCCTCCTGGCCCTGGCCGGCCCAGTAGGCCCTCCCGCCCTCGAGGAAAAAGCGCACCAGGGGCACCAGCTCGCCGAGCCAGGCCTTGTGGTCGGAAAGGGCCTTGGCCTGGTTTTGGATCATCTCGTTGAGCTCGGTCTTTATGGCCTCGGACTCCTCCTTCTGCTTGTCGAAAAGGAGCCTGAAATCCCTGACGCTCCGGGACAGGCGCTCCTGCTTTATGGAGGCCGCGGAGAGGGCCAGCGAGAGCTGGTGGGTGAGCCACGAGTTCCTGGCCGACTCCGCGTCGCCCTCCGGGGCGCCGCGGCGGACGGCCTCGAGCTCCTCGGCCAGGGCGTCCCGCTCGGACTTGAGGGACTCGGTTTCCTTCTGCCTGGCCGAGAGGAGCTTGAGGTAATCGATCTCCTTGGCGGCCACGGCGATCCTGATGTCGGCCTCCTTGGCCTGGAACTCCCGGCCCTGGTCGCTCAGTTTTTTGTCCACCGTTTCCCTGGTGGCGTTCAGGTGGGCCTGGGCCCGCCAGAGGGCCATGGTCAGGACCTCGACCAGGGGTTTCAGGTTGCCGTCTATCTCGCCCCGCAGCCTCTCCAGCTCGCCCGTCAGGCGCTCCGTTTCCTGGGTGCCCCCCTTGGCCTCCTCGATCTCGGCCAGGAGCCTCTCCCGCTCGCGCTCGAAGCCGTCGAGCCGGAGGCGCTGGTTGCCCATCTCCGAGAGGAGCTTTTGCCTTTTGGTGACCAGGGTGATCAGGTTTCGCTTCTGGCGGTCCAGCCTCAGCCTGAGGGAGTCCTTCTCGGCCTCGCTCTCGGCCAGGAGCTTGCCCCTGCGGTCCCAGGAGGCCTTGAGGGCGTTCCGGGCCATGGTCAGGCGGTCGAGCTGGGTCCTGAGGCCGGAGACCAGCTGGGCCAGGCGCTCCCTGGACTGGCCGACCTCCCTGAACTCGTCCGTCTTGGCCGAGATCTCGGCCCTGAGGGTGGCCTCCTGGGCCTTGAGGGCCTGGATGGCCTCCTCGTTCTCGGCCTTGCCGGCCTTCAGGTTGGCGTAGTCGGTCTTGAGGTCCTTTATCTCGGAGTCGAGGGTTTTCAGGGCGGCGTTTTGCCTCGCCCGCTCCTCCAGGAAGAATTTGGCCTCCTCGCGCCCCACCTGGTGGTTTTTGGCCAGCTCGGCGTATTTTTCCTCCAGCTCGGCTATTTTCTTCCGGTCCCGGACGTAATACTGGGCCAGCCGTGAATAGCGGCGCTTAACCGAGTTCATCTCGCTCTCGAGCTTGCGGCGGCTGGCCTCGAGCTCGTCCCGGTCATGGATGGCCTTATTTAGGGCCAGCCTGGCCCGCTCGACCGTCTTGAGTATCTGGGCCTTGAACATGCCCATCGAGGTCAGGCGGACCCTGGCCTGGGACAGATGGTCCTCCAAACGGTCCCGCTCGTTCAAAACGGCCGAGAGCCGCTCCAGGGTGGCGGCGTCGGGCCTCCCCGAGGAGGGGAGGGAGGTCAGGCTGGCCCGGAGCGCGGCTATCTCCTCGTTTTTGTTCTCCAGGATGAGGTTCAGGGCGTCCTCACGCTCCCGGCTCTCCTCGATGTCCCTTTTCCTGGTCTCGGCCAGGCCCCGGTGGTACTCGCTGGACGTTTTGTAGAGGATCAGGTGGCCCAGGGTGGCCAGCCTGGCCCTGGCCCGGCCGACGGAGGCCTTATCCTCCATGGCGCGGTCACGGACGGCCAGGGCCTTGCGGGCCTTGGCCCGGACCTCGCTGGTGTTCGATAGCCTCCCGGTGAAGCGGGCGAGGTTCCCCCGCAGCTCCTCGCCCACCGACAGGGTCTTGCCGTAATGGGCGGCTATGGAGGTCAGGATCTTCTCGACCCGCCTTGGTTTCCCGACCAGCGAGGGCAAAACCCTCCAGAAATCCTTAAGCTCCTGGCACAGCGAGACCGCGTCCCTGATGACCGACTCGACCTTTATGGTCAGAAGCTCCGAGCGCTTTTTGAGGTCGGTGCCCGTCTGCCCCAGGAGGACCTCCTCGGCCCCCTCAAGGGCGGCCAGGCCGGCCGCCACCTCGCGGGTCGCCCCCATGGCGGCCGCGGCCAGTTTCCCGTGGCCCTCGTCCAGGCTGACCAGGCGGGCGTTCAGGGCCTTGACCGTTGGCTGCCAGAAGCGGGACAGGTTGGCCTCGATGTCCCGGTCGTTACTGGCCGCGGCGGTCAGGGTCTCGATCTCGCCCTGTATGGCCTTTAGATCCTCCCGCCAAAGGAGCCGATCGCTGAAGGCCTCCCGTATCCGCCGCAGCCTCGCGCTCAGATCGGCCGCCGCCCCCGTGAGCGAGGAGCCCCGGTAGTCATCGGACATGTAATCGGGCCCCCCGGAACCGGGCGAGCCGTAGCCCGTGGCCCCATAACCCGTGGGCCCGTAACCAACCCCCTGGGCGCCCAGGCCCTCCGGCGAGCCCATGAAGCGCTTGATCGAGTCGGCCAGGTCCTGGGCCTCCCTGAAGGTCGCCCGGCTCTCGTCCGACCAGGCCTCGAGCATGGCCCAGAACTGGTCGGCCATCTGGCGGGCCCTGATGAGGGAGGCCTTGGCCGTGACCAGCTCGGTCCGGCGGCGGCTCTGGCGGCGGGGATCGATCATGGCGGCGCGGCTACTCTCCTCGTAGGCCGCGTCCACGACCTTGATGGCCCAGTCGAGGTCATCCAGGCCCCTGGGCAGGTTGGCCAGCGGGGGGTAGGGCTCCGGCGACTGGCCGGGCGGGGAGGGCAGGCGGTAGAAAAAATCCCTTAGGCTCGCGGCCCCCAGGGCCTTGGCGGCGACGGGGGGCAGGGGCGCCCCCTCCGGGGCCGGCTTGACCGCGTAACCCGCCGGGGCCTTGAAATCGGCCAGATTCTTCCCGATCTCCCTGGCCAAGGCCATGAGCCCCCGCTTGTCGACGGGGGCGTGCCCGGTCAGGAACCTCGAGACGTCGGCCGCGGACTGGCCCATGTCCCAACCGTCCTCGCCCCGGCGCAGGTCGGCTTGGCCCCTTGGCGGGTCTATGGGGGGTGGGTAGGTCATCGCGGCGCTTTTTCCCTCTTCCCTCGGCGGCCCTGGCTCGCCCATGAATAAGGCGACCAGGCCTTCGGTAGCGTTAAGGCTAGGTTAAGTCCAATTAAGCTTAGGCCAAGTCAGGCTATATATAATAACATATTTTTTTGGGGAATAAAACTAATAAGATAGACATAGACCTGCAAGTTTAGCGGACAAAGAACCAACAAGGTAATGGGTCTATAGAAACTAAGTTTTGTCAAAAATAACAATCGGGAATCCCGAATCAACCATGTCAGCAATATTTACCAAATCAGTTATAATTATTTTTAACTGTCAAACTTTTTGGCTAAATTATCGCCAATCCAAGCGGCCGTTAACCAAACCTCGCATAACTAAAGCCCGCATAAGGAAATCCTGCAAAGGAAATCCCGCAAAGGAACTCCCGGAAGTTTCCTCGCCCCCAAAAAGGTGGCCCCAAAATAGTTCCCGTAAAAATAGCCTCCCCAGAAAATAGGCCACTCCAACCGTAGCAAAATGGACGCCAAGGCCATCGTAACATATTTTGCCCGGCCTAAGGCGGGGGAGGGGGCCTAAGGCGGGGGAGTGGGTCCACCGGCAAGGGTCAATGCCTCCGGGACAGGGAAGGTTTCCGGAGGGATTGAATCGGCCAAACTCGCGGGGATGGTGGCCGAGGGCATGAGCCAACCGGGGGAGGGGGCCACTGTAGGGGTCAATGCCCCAGGCGGCCGAGAACGTTTCCGGAGGGACCGAAACGCCCCGGCTCGCGGGGTCATGGCCGGGGGCATGGGCCAGGCGGGTGTGTGGCCACGGCAAGGCCCGCCCGCGGCCGGATGGGGGGGCGAAACGGTTTTTTATTTTTTTTCGCCATGGCTAGCCGGCGCGGGCGGCCAAAGAAAACCGGCCCCCTGGGGAAAAAATATCCCGCTGTTTCGCGCAAGGGACACAAACGCCAAAAAACGCAACATTAACGGGTCGATAAAAATTATCGCCCCGATTTTCGCGGGGCGAAAAATTCCCGTTGACATGGGGGCGAAAAACGGGTAACAATGGGGTCGTGTATTATACAACCATCCAATGGAGTGGGCGGACCGACATGGCTACCATCATTAAACGGCTGATAAAAGGCAAGGCTTACTATTACGCGGTGGAGTCCGCCCGGGTGGACGGGAAACCGAGGATAGTGAGGCAAAAATACCTCGGGACGGTCGAAAAGATCGAAAAAGCCATGGCCTCCGCGGCCGCGGCCGGCATCCCCGAGGGAGGCATCCCCGAGGGAGTCATCCCCGAGGCGGAATACGCCAAGGCCTACGAGTTTGGCGCGGTGGTGGCCCTGTTTGACATAGCCGAGAGGATCGGGGTCAGGAAGGCGGTCGCGGCAAGGCTGGGCTTGCGGGCGGCCGACGCGGCTTTGCTCGCGGCCATTAACCTCGCGGTGGGGCCGGTGGGGGAGGGCGAGATCCTTGGCTGGCTTGGCAAAACGGTATTGTATAACCAATTGTCCCGGGGCCAGGGGCGAAAGCGCTCGGTCAAGGGGTTTTGGGAGGATTTGGGGCGGCTCGACGGCGACGGGGCGATAGGGGCCGAGGATGACATGGCGGCGGGAATCGTCCAGGCTTACGGGCCGGGGACGGACTGCCTCATATTTTACGAGCCCAATCTGTGTACCCATTTCGGGGCCGGGGCGGCATCGGCTACGGGCAAACCGCCGGGGGGGCGGGCGCATGGGTCGGGGCCTCGCGCCATGGGCTTGTCGCTGATGGTCTTTCCCGCCCACGATGTCCCGCTGCTCCATGAGCCGCGCGAGCGGGGACTGGATGGGCCCATGGGGTATACGGAAATGGTCGAAAGCCTCGGGACCAGGTGCGAGAGGCTTGGCCTGGGCGATCTCTCCCCGACCCTGGTTTTGGGCATCGGGGACGATTTACGGGAGGCCTTGGGGGGGCCCCGAGAAGGGGCAAAGCCATGCCACGTGGTGGCGGGCCTGAGTCCCGCCCGGTGCCCGGAGCTGACCTGTGTCCCCAAAACGGAGTTCATGGCCCTGGGGGGCAAGCGTTTCCCGGGCCTTACGGCCATAAGAAGCAAGGCGCGGATTTACGGCAATGAATACACGGCAATAGTTACCCACGATCCAGGGTTGTTCGAGTCACAGCTTGCCGAGTTGGATACGAATATTGTCCATAGTAAGATAAAGTTGGAAAAATTAAAAAGATTGTTGGCAGCCACCTCGTCTGAATTAAAGCCGAAAAGTAAGAAAATAACCTCGGAGGTTGTTTTCAAAGGCATGGGGGATATTTTATCTAGCCAATATATGGATATGGTCTTTGAAAGGACGATTAAATTTGGTTATTATGGTCTAAACATAGATTTTTCCGTGGATGAAGGGCAAATCGAGTATCTCAAGGAGAATTATCTTGGGAAATCGGTCATCGTTACCGACCGCGACGACTGGCCGACCGAGAGGATAGTCGCGGCCTACCAATACCGGCATCGGGCGGGGAGATTTTTTCGGCAAATCGCGGGGGCGGAAAACTATTTTCCCGGACCGGGGGGGCCCTCGGGCGGCTCCCCCTTCGGGGCGCGGGCCTTCACCTCCGTTCTTTCGCTAAGGCTCCTTGGCCTGTTGCGGCTCGAGATGGAGAGGCTTGGCCACGAACTGGGCGCAAGCGAGCTGATCGGGAAGCTGGGCGAGGTTAGGCAAATAGTAACGGTATTTCCCAAAGTGAACAACAAGTCCGTTAAAAGGTCAACGTTCTGCGGTTTGGACGGAATAGCCAAGGACTATATCGATTACTATGGGCTGACCACGTACGCCATGGAAATTTAACGGGCGAATTTTAACGGGGCATAGGCGATAAGCTTTTTTTGTGGCCACCGGGCACGGCCCGGCGGGCCGGGTTGGGTGTGGGGCATGCGACTGATAGTTAAGCGGGAAGGGCGCGAGGACGCCACGGTGGGGCTGGGCCAGGTTGTGAGCCTCATGGCGGCCCTGGGCTCGGCGGGTTTTTGCCTGGACGCCCCCTGCGGCGGGAACGGGCGCTGCGGCAAGTGCCTTGTCGCGGCCACGGGCGGGCTTTCGGCCATGGGAGGTCGGGAGGCGGGCCTGTTGGGCGGCCGGGCTGGGCTGAGGCTGGCTTGCCTCGCCGAGGTCGTGGGCGACGCCGTGGTCACGCTTGGGCCCGGGTCGGGCTTCAGGTCGGCCGAGGGCATCGGCTGGAGCGCCCCCTATGGGCTGGACCCGCCGTTTAGGGTTTATGGGCTACCGGTGAGGGATCGCCGGGACCAGGGGTCGGCCCTGGGGTTTTTGGGCCTCAAGGGCGGGAGCCTCGCAGCCCTCCGGGCCATCGGGGATTTGGAGGCGGCCCGGAACCTGGGCTACGTCTTGGCTTACCGGGACGAGGCCCTGATGGGTTTTGCGGGCGACGGCGGGGCGCCGGGGAATCTGGCCGCCGCCCTGGACCTTGGGACGACGGGGTTGTCCGCGGCCGTCCTGGACCTGGGGGCCAGGGAAATCGTGGCCACGGGGTCGGCCCTCAACCCCCAGACGGCCATGGGGGCGGACGTGGTGAGCCGGGTGACCCTGGCCGCCAGGTCGGCGGGGGAATTGGGGAGGCTGCAAGATTTGGCGGTTTCGGGCCTGCGGGATTTGTTGGCCTCGGTGGTGGGCCCGGACGTGGCCGGGAAGCTGGGCGGGGCGGTCGTGGCCGGGAACGCCACCATGATCCATTTGCTGGCCGGGGTCAACCCCAAGAGCCTCGCCCAGGCGCCCTACAGGCCGGTTTTCACCGGGGCCGTGGACCTCTCGCCCCTTGCGGCCCGGCTTGGCCTGGCCCCGTACGCGAGGGTCCTGGCCGCCCCCGCCATCTCGTCTTTCGTGGGTGGGGACATATGCGCGGGCATTTTGGCCGTGGGGCTGCGCGAGAGGCCGGGCACGGTCATGTTCGTCGATATCGGGACCAACGGGGAGGTGGTCCTTTCGAGGGACGGGCGGCTTGTGGCCACCTCGTGCGCCATGGGGCCGGCCCTGGAGGGCATGAACATAGAAAGGGGGGTCAGGGCCGTCACCGGGGCCGTGGACGGATTCAGGCTTAACGCGGACATGAGCCCGTCGTTCACGACCATCGGCGGGGCCCCGGCCATGGGGCTGTGCGGGAGCGGCATCATCGACGTTTGCGCGGAGCTGATAAAGGGCGGGCTGATAGGGAAAGACGGGAGGCTGGCCAAGGGCCCAAGCCCGCACGTGCGGGACGGCCGCTACCATCTGACGGAAGACGTTTTCCTCGGGCAAAGGGACATTCGCCAGGTCCAGCTGGCCAAGGGGGCCATGGCCGCGGCCATGAAAACGCTTTTAAATAGGCTCGATCTGACGGTGGGGGACCTCGACGAGGTCATCGTGGCCGGATCCTTCGGCTTCCACCTCAGGCCCGAGAGCCTGCGGGCCCTGCGGCTCATACCCGACGGCTACGGGGGGCCGATGGTTTTCGTGGGCAACTCGTCGCTGGCCGGGGCGGTCAGGCTCCTTCTGGACGCCTCGGCCATGGCCGGGGCGGGGCGTTTGGCCGGGGAAGTCTCGGTGGTCGAGCTGGGCTTCGAGCCGGGGTTCCAGGGGGCCTTTCTGGGCGAGCTGGGGTTTTAGGGCCCCGGTCAGGTTTCCGGGTCCCGGTCGAGCCAGGCCATGCCCATGGCCAGGTCGGCCAGCCTTCGGGCCAGCTCCGAGGCCGGGTAGCTGCCCACGGCCTCGCCCCTGACGAAAAGGCGCCCCTGGGTCTTGCCGCCGGCCACGCCCAGGTCGGCCCTTTTGGCCTCGCCGGGGCCGTTCACGGCGCAGCCCATGACGGCCACGGTCAGGGGGGTCTTGAGGCCGCCCAGGAGGGCCTTGACCTCGGCCAGGAGGGCCGGGAGGTCTATCTGGCAGCGGCCGCAGGTGGGGCAGGAGACGAAGCGGGGGCCCTTCTGGCGGAGGCCCAGGCTCCGGAGGATCTCCCAGGCGCAGTCGACCTCCTCCTCGGGCGGGCCGGTAAGGGAGACCCTGATTGTGTCCCCAAGGCCCTCGTGGAGGAGAATGCCCAGGCCCACGGCCGAGCGGACGGTACCGGACTTGACGTCCCCGGCCTCGGTCACGCCCAGGTGCTGGGGGACGTCGCTGACGGCGGAGAAAAGCCGCACGGCCGCGACCGTTTGGGCCACGTCCGAGGCCTTGAGGGAGACCTTCACGTTGGTGAAGCCCGTTTCCTCTATGAGGGCGATCTCCCGGAGGGCGCTCTCGACCATGGCCTCCGGCCCGTGGCCATATTTCCCGGCCATGTCCCGGGGGAGCGAGCCCGCGTTCACGCCCACCCGGATGGCTATCCCGGCCTTACCGGCGGCCTCGGCCACGGCGAGGATTTTTTTCGGGTCGCCGATGTTGCCGGGGTTGAGGCGGAGGCCCGCCACCCCGGCCTCGATGGACAGGAGGGCCAGGCGGTGGTCGAAATGTATGTCGGCCACGAGGGGGACGCCGGCCCGGGGGACGATCTCCCGGAGGGCCAGGGCGGCGGCCCGGTCCGGCACGGCCAGGCGCACCAGCTCGGCCCCGCGGCCGGCGGCCAGGCGGATCTGGGCCAGGGTTTTTTCCGTCTCGTGGGTTTTGGTGTTGGTCATGGTCTGGACGGCCACGGGCGCCCCGCCGCCGATGGTCAGGCCGCCTATCTTGACCTCCCTCGTGGGCCGACGGGCCCGGTCGCCGGTGGGTGTCACGCCCCCACCCCCGAGAGGTAGGGGACGCTGCAGTCCCGGCAGGCCGGGACGTCCCGGTGGCGGCCCGAGAGGTGGGCCTCCCGGAGGCGCCGGTAGGCCTCGCCGTTCCAGATGTCAGCGATGGGCTCGGAGTTGGCGTCGCCCACCATCAGCCTCCTCTCCCAGTCCCCGCAGCAGGGGCCGCACAGCCCGTCGTTGAATATGAACATCCGCCTGAAAAGGTCGGGGCAGACGAAGCCCTCGGGGGAGGGGAGGAGCGAGTAGTCCCGGCCCATGACCGTGGGGAGCCCGAAGCCGATCTCGGCCACCTTGAGATCCCTGAAAAGCCTGATATAATCGGATTTAATCCCCTCGGGGTCGGCCAGGCCCTCGGCCAGGACCATGCTGGCCCTGGTCTGGACCCCCTTAAGGCCAAGTTCGTCCTTGATGGCCATGAAAGAGGCGATGTTGGCCAGTACCTTCCGGTAATTGGCGCCCACCCTGATGGCCTCGTACTCCCCGGGGTAGGGGGAGTCGAAGGAAAAGAAGGCGTCGGAGAGGCCGGCCAGGAGGAGTTCCCTTGAGAGTTCCGGGGTCAGGGCCACGGCGTTGGTGTTAATCATGACCCACAGCCCGGCCCGGGCGGCCAGGGCCACCATCTCGGGGAGCCTCGGGTGCAGGAGCGGCTCGCCCAGGAAATTGAGCTTGACGGATTTGAGGCCCCTCCCGGCCGAGGAGGCGATGATCCTCTCGTAGAGCCCGAAATCGAGATCCGCGAGCCCGTTGGGGGCCCAGTGGTTCTGGCCCGTCTCCAGGTAATGGGTCCTGGGGCACATCCGGCACCTCAGGTTGCAGCGGTTGGTGGGGTCGATGTCCAGGTGGAGCGGGAAATCCCCGGCCAGCCCGGACTTCCCCCGAAGATCCCAGTCCCGCCTGTAGGCCGCGTAGCCCCCCGGGCGATGGGGCCTCCAGTCAAGCTCCCCGGGGGCGGCCAGCTCGTAATAGGTCGGGCCGCGGTAGCCCTCGGTCAACCCGTTCGCCTTTAATCCCATGTCAGTCCCACCCTCGCCCACGGCCGCGGCCCGCCCCGGCGTCTGGCCCCGGGGCGCCCGGCCCGTATATCCCTTATCGGCGAAACCGGCGAAAACGTTCACGCCCACCGCCTGGGCAGATGTTATCACTAACCGATCCCGCCCGGCAAGCTCCCTGCCGGAAAAAACCTCCCCGGAAAGGCGCCAAGAAGGTGGCTATTTGCCGAAAGATAATAATCGCCTCGCTCTCCCTCTGGGCCCTGGCTTTGGGCCCCGGCCCCGCCTTGGCCCAAAGCGACCTGGGCGAGGGCGGCGAGGCCAGGGAGTGGCTCGAGCGCGACTGGCTCGACCAGTCGCTGCCCGGGCCGGCGGCCCCGCTGGACCCGGCCCCGGCCCGGCCGACCGGGGAGACCTACCCGCCGCTGCCGCCGGCCGCCCGGGGCGGCATGGGCGAGGGCGGCCAGGCCCTGATCACCGGGCCCAGGCCCGAGGACTACGCCCCGGTCGACCCCGGTTTCGTGGACACGGAGTACGCCGAGCCCCCGGCGCCGGCCCCGGCGCCAGGGTTTGAGCCGGTGGACCCCGGTTTCGTCGATACCGAGTTCGGCCATGCCCCGGCCGAGGCCGTGCCGGAGCCGGGGCCGGAACCCGGGCCCCCGGCCCAGGCGGGGGCCGAGCCTGGCGAGCCTCCTCCTGGGGACATCACGGGGCTGGACGCCGACCAGATCGTCGAGGCCCTGAGGCCCAGGGACGGGACCGAGGCGAGGGTAGGGGACAGTTATTTCGTCTGGCGGGACAATGTTTTGTACCGTCGCCTCCCCGACGGGACCCTGGAGCCCACCGGGAGCGCCCTGGGCCCCGATTCCACCACCCAGGACGAGGAGGGCCGGGAGTGGCTGTCCGAGGACGCCGAGGGCAGCGTCTTGATCAGCGTCTCGCTCAGGGTCTGGGCCACCATAAACTTCGCCTACAATTCCGACGCCATCGAGCCCGACTCCGAGGGCGTCCTTGAGGCCTTCAGCCAGGCCCTGAGGCGCCCGGCCCTGCGGGGCAAGAGGCTCCTCATCTCCGGGCACGCCGACAGCACCGGCTCGGAGGAATTTAACCTGGGCCTGAGCCGCCGCCGGGCCGCCTCGGTCGGCAACTGGCTGGTGGAGAAGGGCGGCCTCGGCGCCGATCGCCTGATCCTCTCGGGCTACGGGGCCAGCATGCCCGTGTCCGACAACGAGACCGAGCGGGGCCGGGCCCTGAACCGCCGGGTCGAGTTCATCCTCCTAAATTAGATAACCCACGTCGCTTTGGCCGCCTTACCGCCCCCCCGGGGCGGTTTTTTTTTGGCCCGTTCCGGTCAACTGAAGAAGGCCCCCACTACCATATGGTAGTGAGGGGCGGGGGAGCCGTTTGCAGCAAAAGGAAGATCGGTATCTTCAATTTAGGGGGAAAAGGGCTGGGGTCATGCCACCAAATGAAGGCCTTGGGGCGACTTGGGGCGGACCGGGCCCAGGGCGGTAAGCGGGTTGGTAGGGGGTCTGTTTTGGAGCGTTAGGGGCTCCAAATGGAGAAGGGGCAAAAAAAGATGAAAATTATTTGAAAAAATTTTTGTCGTAAAAACAGGCACTTGGAAAAAATATCGGGCTAAATGGCCGTCTTCCAAAAAAAAGGGGGTTGACTTTCATTTGAGAGGTATTATTCTTTCAAATAAGAGGTTGACGAAAAGTCAATCGAGACGGCAGATGAAAGGGACGAGTTTCAAAAAAGATTTTTTAAAGCTGGTAAACTCTCATCTGAAAGTCAGATACCCGATACCTCACGATATCAATTTTCCTAACGGAGGATAACCGAAAATGCCCAACATCGTCACCCCAAGCGCCGAGGAATATTTGGCCTTCCACGAACTTGACCTCCAGAACTCGTCCGACCTAACCGGGACTAAGGTCACCGAGGCCGTGATACCCGTGGAGGCCGTCCGCAATTGCCGTCTGGCCTTGGGACTCAACATGGAGATGATGGCCGTCCTTCTGGGCGTCAACCTCTCCTCCATGGTCCGCTACGAGAACATCAGCCTTCCGCCCTACCCCCAGGGAGCCGTCTCCCGCAAGGTGGGCATCCTCATAAACTGGCTGGGCGACGCCAAGTCCCGCAGGGACATCGTGGGCCTCCTCTCCAAGCCCAACGGTATCGCCACCCTCTCGGGGCTGCTCCAGACCGAGAGCGTCATCACCTTCCTGTGCCTTTCGTCCATCAAGGAGGGCGAGGCCGAGAAGACGGCCAGCTTCCGCGACCCCGCCCAGGTGATGGGCAATGCCTAACCGGGATCGGCCGGGGCGAGGCCGCGGGCCACATGACCCAAGCTACCCCGGCCGGGAAAGGCCCTTTTGGGCGGGGGATTCCCGCCGCAACCCGCCGGTCGCGATTAGGATCGGCCCATAGCTCCCCCGGTCAACCATATGATCGGTATATATATAAACACCCATTGGTTCCCGGCCGCCGAAGGCCGAGATCTTACCCGCCGGTCGCGATTAGGATCGGCCCACGGCTCACCCGGTCAACGATATGATCGGTAAAAATATAAGATTGGTTTAGATTGAAAATAGAAATAACGCTTAACTTCCTGACTTTTTTAGGTCAGTCACTATAATAAGTCACCTTGAATTTTCACCCGCCCGGCCCCAGGGCCGAGCCATTGACCGTCATGCGACAAGCAATTGGGGACAACAACCTGTCATTCGATTGGTTAGTTCCCGCCACTATGGTCAATAAAATCATCAACCGGAGGGTTGACTGTCAGACGAAGGTTTACAAATCTCTAAAACGCGATATAATACACGAAGCTAAAGGGAACGATAATTAACGGTAAAACCTTCGCCCCCAACCACGCGTCGCCCACGGGCCGCCCCCCGGCCTTGCCAAAGGGGAGCGGCCCGGATAACCGGGATTCGGTTTTCTTGATCGCCATAAATTTCATAACCGAGGGCAACATTCGCCATGAAACGATTACCCGAAAAAATCCTGGACCGCCCGCCCGTGAACGGCCAGAAAATGAACGGCCAGGCCATCAACGGCCACGCGAACGGCCGGATCCCGAACGGCAATAGCGCCATCGGCAATGGCATGGGCGGCGAGGCCATGGCCGTGGGGACCCAGGCCATATCGATCCCCTCCCTTGAGGTCAGGAAGGCCCGCAAGGGCCTGGCCCTGACGGTGGAGCATTTCGGCCTGCTTTTGGGCGTCAGTCCCTCCTCCATTTTCCGCTACGAGAACATCGGGGTCAGCGCCTTCCACCAGGGCCCGGTGGCCAGGAAGCTTTGCCTTCTGGCCTCATGGCTTTCGGGGGAGGGCAACGTTGTGGCCCTTCGGGCCATCCTGGCGGGCCAGGGGGGACTGGCCATCCTGGCCGGCCTCCTGGAGACCGGGAGCGTGATGACCTCGAACCTGCCCTTCGAGGCCTACTCCGGGGGCAAGGGGCTCCCCTCGGCGGAGTCCCTGGCCGAGTCCATCCTCATGGCCTTCCGCAAGGCCGACGCCCTCCCGGGCCAGGCCGGGCCCCCGGCCAGCCCCGAGGACACGGCCAGCCGCATGGAGGCCGAGGCCAGGATAGCCGAGGCCGAGGCCAGGATGCTCGAGGCCCAGGCGCGCAAGCTTGAGGCCCAGGCCCGGATAAAATCGGCCGAGGGATCGGCCAACGGTTAAGCCGTGGGAGGCGAGGCCCGGCCAGGGGGAAAGGCCGCCCCCCTGGCCGGGCTTTTTTCGTTGGCCCCCCGAAAAACAAAGGGGGTATTTTCGCCCCACAGCCCCAAAAAAGGGGCTGGAAATTTGACCCAATTTGAGCTAATATCTTATAGGCAGACGCGAATCGGGCGAATTAAAAGCCCATCGTGAGGCAATGGGCGGGTTTTAGCCAAAATGGTTAAGATAACGCCTAGTTTGCCGCTTAAGAGATCCGGTATTTTTGGGCCTGTCTGGCACAATTGGCCAGCCCCAAGGCGTCGCCTTCGGGGCCGGCCCCACGCTTAATGCCCAAAGCCAACCCCTTTACGCCCTTAAACCTTTCATCGCCGCGGTAATCTGACCCCGGTGGGGCCTATCCCGTCGCGAGCCCGGAACGATTTTCCCCCATGGACACCCCCTTCGAAAAGCCCAGGCTGCCCGCCGCCCTTTCCACCCTGGCCATAGGCTCGGTGCCCTACGCCGATCCGGGGACGGCCCTGGACCTCATGGCCGAAAACCTCGACATCCCGGCCTCGCCGCAGATGGTCAGGGTCTCCCCCCACGAGGACATGATCCTGGGGGCCGTGCACGGGCTCCCGGCCCTCGCGGTCGACCCCGACCTGAACGTCAGGGTGGACCCCGGGGCCGTCGAGGAGGCCCTGGCCAGGTTTTACGGGACCTACCTTACGGGCGATCTGGCCCCCTTCGCCCTGGGCGAGGAATCGTCCCTGGGTTTCGAGGCCTTCATCGAAAGGGCCGGGGCCGACCCCTCCTTCGGCCGCCGATACCTCAAGTCCCAGGTCGTGGGGCCGCTGACCTTCGGCCAGGCGGTCAAGATCCCGGGCGGCAAGTCCCTCGTCGATAACCCCGATCTCCTCGAGGCCGTGTCCACGGCCATCGGGGCCAAGGCCGCCTGGCTGGCCCTGAGGATTCGGGCCACGGGGCGCGCCCCCCTGATTTTCATAGACGAGCCGGGCCTGACCGGCTACGGCTCGGCCTTCTCGACCCTAAGCCCCCAGATGGTGATCGATTCCCTGGGGACGGCCGTCCGGGTGGCCCAGGAACGGGGCGGGGCGCTGGTGGGCTGCCACGTCTGCGGCAACACCGACTGGGGCCTCCTCTCCAGGGTGGGCCTGGACGTCCTTAATTTCGACGCCCACGCCTACCTGGGCACGGTCTGCCTCTACCCCCGGGAGATGGGGGCCTTCCTCGAGGGCGGCGGGGCCCTGGCCTTCGGCGTGGTCCCCACCAACGCCGAGGGGCCGCCCGAGGGCCCCGGGGCCCTGGCCGCCATGGTCAGGGAGGGCTGGGCCAACCTCTCCTCCAAGGGCGTGGACCCGGTTTTGCTGGCCGAAAGGACCTACGTGACCAGCTCCTGCGGCCTGGGGAGCCTTGACCCGGGGAGGGCCACGGCCATCCTCGGGACCATCCCCAGGGTGGCCCGGCTCCTGAAAGGCTGAACGCCCCCAAATGCCTTTTTTTCGGGCCCCGGCCCGAGGTTTCCCGCGAGGCGCGATGGCAGTCCCGAAAAACAAGAAAAAACCCCAAAAGCCGCTGGCCAGGCAGGCGCCCTCCGTCCCGCCGGAGGTCCCGGCCCTGGGGTCGCTCATCCTGGCCGCCGTCGTGGCCCTGGCCCTCTTTTCCCACCGGGCGGCCGACCTTTCCGCCGGATCCGAGGTCCGGAACCACATCGGCCTCGTCGGGGCCCATCTCTCCAGGGTCCTGATCGAGTGGTTCGGCCTCGCCTCCTTCTGGCCCGCCCCGGTCCTCTTTTGCCTCTCGGCCCACTTCCTCAGGGGCCGCCCGCCCAGGACCGGCCCGGCCCAGATCGCCCTGGGCCTCGCTTTGGCCGTCTTCGCCGGACTCGCCCTCTTCGAGCTCGTCTGGCCCGGGCCCAAGCGCCTGGCCTTCTGGCCAGGCGAGGCCGTCTCCGGCGGCGGCCAGGTCGGGGCCTTCCTTTCGAGGGGCCTCGCCTCGGTCATGGGCCGGGTCGGCTCCATGATGGTCCTCCCCATCGTTTTCCTGGCAGGCTTTTTCGTGGCCACGGGCATCTCCCCGGCCTCGGCCCTCTCGGGCCTCGGCCGGTTTTTCTCGCTGTTTTCCCGCCCGGCCGGGGCCAGGGCCGAAAGGCCCGCCGCGGCGGCGGACGCCGATGCCCCCAGGGTGACCCGGCAGGCCAGGCGGGCCGAGACCCCGCCGGACATGGGCCTTGAGGCCGAGATAGAGCCCATGCCCCTGGACATCGTGGCCCCGCCGGGCCCGATCATCGTGGAAAAGAAGCGGCCCGCCGCCAAGAAGGCCAAGGCCGGCCCGGCCAGGCCGGTCCGGGGCGGGCCCTACGAGCTGCCCTCGATAGATCTCCTGGACCCGCCCGAGGACAGGGGCCAGGACAGCTACTCCTCGGGGCTGAGCCACGAGGCCCTCAAGGAAAACGCCCGTCTTTTGGAGACCAAACTCTCCGAGTTCGGGGTTGAGGGCCGGGTCCTGGAGGTTTCCAGCGGGCCGGTCATCACCATGTACGAGTTCCAGCCGGCCCCGGGCATAAAGATTTCCAAGATCGTGGCCCTGGCCAACGATCTGGCCATGGCCATGCGCGTGGCCGCGGTCAGGGTCGTGGCCCCCATACCGGGGAAGGCCGCCCTGGGCTTCGAGCTGCCCAACCGGGACCGGGCCACCGTCACCCTGAGGGAGGTCATCGAGAGCCAGGCCTTCCAGAGCCTCAAATCCCCGCTCTCGCTCGTTTTGGGCGTGGACATAACCGGGGCCCCCCAGGTGGCCGACCTGGGCCGCATGCCCCACCTCCTGATAGCCGGGTCCACGGGCAGCGGGAAATCGGTGGGCCTGGACTGCATGATCATGAGCGTCCTCTACAAGGCCACCCCCGATCAGGTCCGTTTCCTACTTATAGACCCTAAATGCGTGGAAATGGCTACCTATCAGGACTTGCCGCACCTCCTCCATCCCGTCCTGACCGACCCCGACGAGGCCAACATGGCCCTCAAGTGGGCCGTCCACGAGATGGACCTGCGCTACAAGCTCATGGCCGAGAAGGGCGTCCGCAACATAACCGGCTTTAACGACCTCGTCCGCAAGGAGGCCGAGTCAAACCCCGGCTCCGGGGACAACCTACCGCCCATGCCTTACCTGATCATCATCATCGACGAGCTGAGCGATTTGATGCTCCAGGCGGCCAAGGACGTGGAGGTGGCCATCACCCGCCTCGCGGCCAAGGCCAGGGCCGCCGGGATCCACCTGATCCTGGCCACCCAAAGGCCCTCCGTGGACGTCCTGACCGGGGTCATCAAGGCCAACCTACCCACGAGGCTCTCCTTCCAGGTGACCACGAAGGTCGATTCCAAGACCATCCTGGACCGCATGGGGGCCGAGCAGCTCCTGGGGAAGGGCGACATGCTGTTCATGCCCCCAGGGACGGCCAAGCTCCTGCGCCTCCACGGGGCCTACGTGAGCGACGAGGAGAAAAAGAGGGTAACGGATTACATCCGCCAGTGGGGCCCCCCGGACTACGTCGAGAGCCTGGTCCCGCCCGAGAGGGGCGAGGACGACGGCGGCGGCCAGAGGGACGACCGCTACCGGGAGGCGGTCGAGATAGTCAGGCGCGAGGGCAAGGCCTCCATCTCCAGCGTCCAGAGGCACCTCAGGATCGGCTACAACCGGGCGGCCAGGATCGTCGACGACATGGAAAGGGACGGCATCATCGGCCCGGCCGACGGCGCCAAGCCCAGGGTGGTCTTTTAACCCCCCCGGGGGCCACGCCCCCCCGGGGGGGGGGTTAAAAAGGAGAACCGCGCATGGACCGCGAGGCCGTGGAGACGTTTAAGGAAAGGGCCGCCGGGGTCGAAACCCGGGTCCTGGAAGTCCCCGATCTCCGGGCCGCCCTGGACGCGGCCCTTGCCATCGCCGCCGCCGCCCCGCCCGTGGCCCTTTTGCCCACCGTCCCCGGCGGCTCGCCCCCGGCCCCCGGGCCCAAAGCCCTGGCCGCCCCCGGCCTCGCCCCCGACGATCTGGCCTACCTCTCCGGGAGGGCCCTCGCCGCGGGGGTCGAGGTGGTCTCCCAGGGCCTCAGGTCCCGCCTGGCGGGCCTGGAGGCGGCCTTTACCGTGGCCACGCTTGGCCTGGCCGAGACGGGCACCTGCGTCCTTGAGGGCGAGACCGAGGACGCCCGCCTGGCCTCGATGCTCTGCGAGACCCACGTCGTGGGCCTCCGCAAGCGGGACATAGTCAGGGGCGCCGCCGAGGGCCTGGCCTTCCTGGAAAGGGCCCTGGCCAGGGAAAACAACGTGGTCTCGTTCATATCCGGGGCCAGCCGGACCTCGGACATCGAGAGGGTCCTGACCCTGGGGGTGCATGGACCCCTAAGCCTTGTCGCCCTCCTGATCGAGGATTGATTCTCGCCCCCCCCAATCGCCTTTAGCCAAGCCAGGACCGGATGATGGACCATAAACCACCGAGCCGCGGGCGGCTGGATCGCCGCCCGCGGGATTTTCACGGATCGCTCAGGGAGGCCCTGGCGGACTCTTTCCTCCGGGAGACCCTCGACAGGTTCGCCGACCAGTACAAGGCCAACAGGGCGGCGGTTTTCGAGGGCCTCCCCGAGAGGGAGCTGATCGCCCGGGTCTCGGCCATGAAGGACGGGGCCCTTGGCCGGATCGAGGAGCTCTACGGGGACTTCGCCGCCAAGGCCAGGGCCAAGGGCCTAATCGTCCACCGGGCCAAGACGGCGGCCGAGGCGGCGAGCCTCATTTCCGACATCGCCACCCGGGCCGGGGCCAAAAACGTCATCAAAAGCAAATCCATGACCGCCGAGGAGATTGGCCTCAACGAGGCCCTCGCGGCCGCGGGCTGCGACGTGGCCGAGACGGACCTTGGCGAGTGGATAATACAGCTCCGCCATGAGGCCCCCTCCCACATGGTCCTCCCGGCCATACACCTCTCAAGGCACCAGGTGGCCGAGGAGTTCCAAAGGGTCACCAAGGCCCCGCAGGACGGGGACATCGGGAGGCTCGTCAAGGTCGCCCGCCGTGAGCTCAGGCCCCGTTTCGCCCAGGCCGACATGGCCGTGACCGGGGCCAACTTCGCCGTGGCCGACAGCGGCACCCTGGGCCTCTGCACCAACGAGGGCAACGCCCGGCTGGCCCTGACCCTCCCCAGGGTCCGCGTGTCCCTTCTGGGCCTTGACAAACTGGTGCCCACGGCCGCGGACGCCCTCTCCATACTCAGGGTCCTCCCGAGGAACGCCACGGCCCAGCCCATCACCACCTACGTCTCCTGGCTCGCGGGCGCGACCCCCGGCCAGACGGCCCACGCGGTTTTCCTCGACAACGGCCGCACGGGACTCCTCGCGGACGCGAAATGCCGCGAGGCCCTTCGCTGCGTGCGCTGCGGGGCCTGCGCCAACGTCTGCCCCGTCTACCGCTTCGTGGGCGGCCACCGCATGGGCTACGTCTACATCGGGGCCATAGGCCTCATCCTGACCTATTTTTTCCACGGCAAGGGGCGGGCCGAGGACCTGATCGGCAATTGCGTGGGCTGCGAGGCCTGCAAGGACGTCTGCGCCGCCGGGATCGACCTGACCGGCATAATCTCCGAGATCCGGGCCCGCATCTCGGACGCCAACGGGGCCCCGGCCACCTCGACCCTCCTTTCCCTCGTCATGCCCAACCGCAGGCTCTTCCACGGCCTCCTGAAACTGGCCCGCCTGGCCCAGAAACCCGTGACCAAGGGGGCCTACGTCCGGCACCTCCCGGCCATCCTTTCCGGCGACCACGGCTTCAAGGCCCTCCCGGCCATGGCCGACAGGCCCTTCCGGGACGCCTGGCCCGAAATCGAGGCCCAGGACCTGGGCCCCAAGGCCGGGCCCAGGGTGGCCCTCATGTCCGGCTGCGCCCAGGATTTCGTCTACCCGGCCCACCTCGAGGCCGCGGTCAGGCTCATCCGGGCCAAGGGCGGCAGGGCCCTCTTCCCCATGGATCAGGGCTGCTGCGGCCTCCCCCTCACCATGATGGGCGAGCGCAAGGCCGCCCTGCGGGCGGCCAGGGCCAACCTCCTCGCCTTTTCCCGGGCGGCGGGCGATTACGTGACCGGCCTGTGCCCCTCCTGCCTGAACCAGATGAAAAACCGCTACCCGGCCCTCTTCGCCGACGACCCCGTCCTGGGGCCCCTGGCCCAGGGCCTCGCCCGCAGGCTCATGGATTTCAGCTCCCTCCTGGCCGGGCCGCTGGGCTACGGCCCCGGCGATCTCTCCGACTCGGGCCTCCGGGTCGCCTACCACTCCCCCTGCCACCTGGGCCGGGGCCTGGGCGTGACCGGGCCCCCGAGGCGCCTCGTGGCCCTCGCCGGCCGCTACCTCCCCACCCCGGGCGAGGACGTCTGCTGCGGCTTCGGCGGCACCTACAGCCTGAGGTTCCCGGAGATATCCAAGGCCCTCATGGATAAAAAGCTCGATGGCCTCGCCGCCTCCGGGGCCGATCTCCTGGTGACCGACTGCCCCGGCTGCGTCCTCCAGCTGGGGGGCGGGGAGGAGGTCAGGGACAAAAAAATCCCCGTCCGGCATCTTTCCGAGTTCCTGGCCCTAAACCTGAAAACCCCCTGAGAAGGGGGTTTTCATTTTTCGGTTCGCGGTTTCATTGGGCCCTTCGGGGCTTTGGCTTTTTGGCCGCGGGCCTCCTCTGGGAGGCCGGCTTTTGGGCCTTGGTGGGCCTGGGGCCGGGCGTCGGCCGCCCCGTCGCCTGGGCCGGGACGGCCTCGCGGGCGGGGGCGTTATGCGCCGTCACGTTCCCGGGCTCGGGTATCTCCAGGCTCTTGTCGTAAGCCAGGGGCACCCGCTCGCGCCCCCGGTTGTTGAAGTAGGTCAGCGGGTAATCGTTCTCGCCCTTCTGGCAGGCGATCAGCGAATCCGACCTGGGGAGCTCGCATTTCAGGTAGGTGGGCTCGATGACGAAGGCCCCCTCCAGGTCCACGTAGCCGTATTTGTTGCCCTCCCCCGTGATGACCCTGGCCACCCCCTCGGGGGAGTACTCGGAGATCGAGAGGAAGATCGGCTTGGCCACCCACTCGCCCTTGGCGTTTATGAGCCCCCAGCCGCCCCCCTCGTCCTGGGCCCTGGCCGGCCCCTTGTAGGGGAAGTCCCTGGCCTGCCGTAAGGTCGGCTCAATCGCGAAGGTCCCGGTCTCGGTCACGAAACCCCACCTGTCGCCCAGCCTGGCCCTCGCGAGCCCGTTGGGGCAGAAAGCCATGAGGGCCGAGAACCGCGGGCCGACCGTCCAGTTGCCGGCCAGCCCGATGATGCCCCATTTGCCGTCCAGGCGGGCCTGGGTCATGTCCAGGTCGCTGAAATCCAAGGCGTGGTCGAAACCCGGCTCAATCACGAAGGAGCCGGTCCGGTCGATGTACCCGGTCATGCCGTTCCGGGCCACCACCCTGGCGAGGCCCCCGGTGGCCAAAGGGTAGGCGGCCAGAAACTGGGGCAGGATGACGAAAGTGCCCTTGTCGTTCAGGTACCCGTACAGCCCGTTCATGTCCCTGGCCGGGGCCAGGCCCTGGCTGAAGGCCCCGACGTCCGGGTAGATGGGCTCGATGACCCACCGGCCCCCCGTGTCTATGGCCCCGACCAGGCCGTCCACCGTCTCGGCCCTGTAAATCCCGTTCTCGTAGGGCCCCTTGAGGCTCTTGAGCGTGGGCTCTATGGCCCAGCGCCCCCGCTGGTCCAAAAGCCCCACCCGGCCGTCGGCCCCCTCCGCCCTGGAATACCCGTCCTTGGAGGGGTCGTCAATATGGGAGAGGATGGGCTTGACCACCCACTCCCCGTCCTCGCCAATCAGGCCCTGCCTGTCGCCCGAGACGGTCACCTGGGCCAGCCCCGCCGCGTTGAAGGGCTCCGCCGACGTGTAGGCCGGCCTGACGGCGAACCTCCCGTCCGTGTCCACGAAACCCCACCTGTAGCCTTCGTCCGCCGCCGGGGCCAGCTTCCCGGTCCCGAACGGCTTGGTCCCCCCGAAGGCCGGCCGTATGGCCCACTTGCCGCCCCTGTCCACGAACCCCCACCGGTCGCCCTGGGCCCTGGCCGGGGCCAGCTCCCCGCCCATGAACTCCCCTATCTCCCCCGGGGCGGCGAAGGGCTCGACCACGTACTTCCCGGCCCGGTCGATCTGGGCATACCTCTGGCCCAGCCGCACCCAGGCCGTCCCCTCGGCCGAAAACGGGTTGGCCGCGTCATACGCCGGGGCTATGGCCCACTTGCCATCCTCCCCGACGTAGCCGTACAAACCGGCCCCCGCCCCCCGCTTGCCCGGGTTTTTGGCCGGGATCAATCCTTCCCCGGCGAGGGCCTCGCCGGCGAGGCCCAGCCCGGGCCAGGCCCAACACAGGGCCGCGGCCAACAATACCGCCAAAACACGCATATTCATTTCCATGGCTTTATCGATGGCCGATCGCCCCCCCCGCCGCCCCATGGGCGGGCCATCTTCCCGGGCCGATCTTCCAGTCGTTAACAATATGTTTATTTTAGGCTAAATTTTGTCCTAGATCAAGGCATTATTGAACCCTTCTTTGCCTTGACAAATTCACCCCTTAGGCCTATCTTTGACCCACGACCGACCCTCCCGGGCCATGACCCCACAACCCTGCCAACCAAGCGAGGCCCCTCCCATGAACAAAGTGAAAATAACCGTCCTGGAAACCACCTTTAACGAGCGCCTGGCCAAACTCTACGGCGTCCCCGGCCTAGCCAAATGCCCCTTCATGAACGAAGGCGACGTCCTCTACGCCGACTACGCCAAGCCCCCAGCCCTCTGCGACGAGGCCTGGAAGGCCATCTACAAGTTCGCCTTCGCCCTGGCCCACGGCGTCGGCTCAGACGGCAAACTCCTCTACCACGGCGACTGGATACGCACCCCCGGCGTCGCCATCGGCTCATGCAACGACGGCATCCGCCCGGTCATATTCAAACTCGAGGCCACCGACGAGCCCTCGATACCCTGAACAAAAAGACCGCGCGGCCCCACCCAAACCCTCCCGGGGCGCCGAGAATGACCCCATACCCAGCCTCACCGGACCCGCCCCGCCCAGCCGGGGGAGGCGGGTCCTTGAAGGTGCGGGGTGGGGTTTTTTGTCCGTGGTGGTTGAGTTTAAATAATTTTAATGGCTGCTTTATATGTCTTTAAAAATTATATGGCGAGTATAAGGGATTTGATTAATTTTTTAAGGTGGAATTAAGTAGCGTTGCGGTAAGAAGAAAAGAGATAATAATTTTTTTGGCTATGTTTTGTTAGATTATTAGCGTAGAGACTATTAAAAAAATTAATAAGAAATTATTTTAGTGTATAGCAAAAAAATATCTATATTATAAGTAAAAAAAATTTTTAAAAAAATAATATGCTGACTATAACTAAATTAAAGATGTATAGGTATCTGAATAATTTTTTAAGTGTGATTTAAGTAATGTTAGGTATTAATAAGTGAGATAATAATTTTTTAGGCTTATTTATATTGGATTGTTATTATGTTAATTATTTAAAAAAATTATTATAAATTTATTTTAGTATAAAAATTACAAATATCTAAAAATCAAGTGAAGAGTGGTTTCAAAAAATTTTATATATAAATTAATAGTTTAAATTAATAGTATAAGGGTTAACTTAATTTTATGGGAGATTTAAGTAGCGTTACGGTATAAAGAAAGAAGATAATAATTTTTTTGGCCATGTTTTTTTAGATTATTATTGGTATAATAAAATAAAAAATTATT
>JAITKA010000014.1 GCA_031278635.1 Deltaproteobacteria bacterium
TTTGGTTAACCATGATGTCGGCTATGGTGGCGGCGGCCCTTTCAACGTCATTGTGAAACCGCACTTGTCGGGTCACCTCGTCGGCGAACCAGATGACCATAACCAAAATCCCGGTGTAAAGTCCCAACTCTAGGCTGATGCTCCCAATTTTTTCTTTAAAAAGCGAGCCAATCCATCTCATGGTTACTCCCCTAGTTAGTTTATATAATAGTTGTCGAATGTTTATTTAAAAATAGAGCTAATAAATTTCATGGTTATGCGCCTAGCTCATTTATATAGTAGTAATCGAATGTTTTTTTGACTTTCAGCGGCTTAGGCACCAGATTTGGAAACAATCCCAGCTCGGCCTCGAATGTCAGCCGGACGATATCTTTGCCCTTGCCGCTTCCCGTGGTGCCACCATCGCGAATATAGCGCATGTCCGGGTCGGATTTGACTTTAATGGTGATCTCCTCGACCCGGAAAAAGCCGCTGTTTCGCCTTTCGAGGACTTCCGCGGCCAGGGCCTCAAAGTTGGCCTCCCGATCCTGGTCGGTTTTGGCCCTGTAGGCCAGATCGTAGATGGAGCGTTGGATTAGGAGGGCGGCCACTTGGAGGCGGGCGCTTTCAAGGGTCAGGCACAGGATAAGCAAGGCGATGGGAGCGACCAGCGCGAACTCCACGGTGGCGATGGCCGACTTGTTCCGCCATAACGATTTCATTTCGGTACCCCTAAAATACGGTTGATTTCCCGTTCCGGCACGTAGCCCTCCAGGAGTTCCCTCGCGCCCTTGTTGTCCCTTTTCCGGTTCAGGGCGGCCGCGGCCATGATCCGGGCCTCCAGGTATCTCGGCGAGTCAATCAGGGGCCTTAAAACGGAGAGGGCCTCGTCATAGTTTTCGGAGGAGATAAGCGACCCGCCCAGGTTATAGCGGACCGAGGGTTCGTCTTTTTCCAGGAGCAGCTGGCGAAAAATGGCCTGGGCCTCGGAACGGCGGCCCTCCTGGTCCTCGCAAATGCCCAGTAGTTTTTGGACGGAGCGCTCCTCTTCCCTGGAAAGGCCGCCAGTCCCGGCCAGGGACTGCAATATCGGGCGGGCCTCGAGGGGGAAGCCCTGTCGCAAAAGGGCCCTGGCCTTTTCGATTAAGGCCGCGGGCAAGGCGTCGGCGCCGGAGGTTATCGGCTCTATGGTGTAAAGGGCCTGCTCGGGCCGCCCGGCCATGGTCTGGAGCTTGGCCATGTAGACACGGGCCTCCTTGTTGTCGGGCCTTGTCTCGAGCTCCCTTTGGCCGGCGTCGAGCCCCAGGTCGTAATTTCCGGTATTCTCGGCGGCCCGCATGATGGCTTGGTTGCCCGGCCAGTCCCCGAGGCCCAGCAACTGATTCGTCGTGAGCTTGGAGCCCGAGAGCCCCCGGCAGCCGGTCAAGGCGGCCAGGGTCAGGGCCAGGATGGTCACTATGGTTAATCGAGGCATCGGCTTCCTTTGCTTCAAAAATATTGGAAGTGCGAGTAACTTTGCACCAAAAATTGTTGAGATAGCGAATAATTTTGCATTAAAATTATCTAAAGAGTTAATTATTTTGCATTAAAAATTATTAAATTAGCGAATGAGCTAATTGCCTTACGGCAAAAATTATTCAAATTGTCGAAAGAACGAGATTTGTTGCGTTAAAATTATCGAATGAGCGGATCGTTTTGCGTCAAAAATTATTGAAAGTGCGAATGAGCGAAATAACGGCCGGGGCGGCTATGATGGCCACCAGGGGAAAAAGTATCAACAAAACCAACGGGATGCCGACTTTGGCCGAGATGGCCCCGGCTTTTTCCTCAAGCTCGGATATTTGTTTGGCCCGGCATTCGGTGGCGATGCTCTGGAGGGCGTTGCTTAGGGGCGTGCCGTATTGGATTGACTGCAGGAGCGAGTTGGCCATCACGCCCAGTTCCCTGACCGCGTTTCGCTTCTCCAGCCGCTTCAGGGCCAGCAGGCGGTCCATGACGGCCATCTCCAGCATGGTCGTCTTAAACTCGGCCGAGACCTCGGGGGAGCGGGTGGCGGTTTCCCTGGCCACGCGCTCGAAGGATTCCTCCAGGCCGAGACCGGATTCCACGCAGATGGTCAAAAGGTCCAAGGCTTGCGGGACCGAGGCCTTTATCCTGGCCGAGCGTTCCTTTACCTTCCCGCTCAGCCACCAATCGGGGAGCCTGGCCCCCAGGAAGACGAAGAAGAGCAACTGGAGGCATTTGAGGGGAGAGGCGGTCAGATCGTTTAAATTTATGTCCAACCAGGCCCAAACGGCCGCAAAAACGACAATGAATATGGCGAGTTTGGCCACCAAAAAGGCGCTCAGGGCCCAGGGCTTGTTTAGGCCGGCGGCGGTCAGCCTGAAGGAAAGCCTCTCCCGCTCCTTGGCCCCGGCCAGGGGCTGGGCCAGGACCGACAGTACCGACTGGAGGGGGCCAAGTTCCTTGGCCTGGCGGTTGGGATCGGCCAAAACCTTGGCCAGGCGGTTTTGGAGCGCCGCCTCCCTGAAGCCGGCCAATATCCAGAAAACCAGGGCCACGGCCAGGGCGCCGAGGGTAATTAGGGTCAAACTCGCCCAGGACACCTTAGACCTCCGTGAGGCGCGACATGCGCTGGATGATCAAAAAGCCCGCCGTCATGCTGACGGCCGCGTAGCCCAAAAGAAGGCGCCCGATCGAATCGGTCAGGAGGAAACTCAGGTGCGAGGGGTTCAGGAAAGCCTGGAGGGCGATGACCACGACCGGGAGGACCATGAGTATCCTGGCCGCGCCCCTGGATTCCGCGGTAAGGCCCCTCAGTTTCCGGTCCACGGACTGGCGCTCCCTCAAAGTCCTGCCCAGGGAGGTCAAAAGGGGGCTCAGCTTGCTACCGCTTTCCCGGTTCAAGGCCAAAACGGCGCAGAAAAATTCCACGTCCGGCATGTCGAGCTGGTAGGTAAAATCGGCCAACGCTTCCCTGAAGGGGGTGCCGAGCTCAAGTAGGTTGACCAGGCGCCGGAACCGGTCGCCCAGTTCCCCGTGGTATAGCTCGCCCACCGAGGCCAGGGCCTTCTCCACCGGGACGCCCGCCTGGACGGCACGGTTCAGGCTATCGACCGCCTCGGCGAAATAGTCCGAAAAATCCCGGCGCATTTTCTTTAGCCTGCGCCGCCTTAAAAACCACCAGGCGAGCGGGACGGCGATGAACGCGGCGGCCAGGGTCAGGTAAAGGTTAAGGTTGACCATGAGGGAGGCCGCGAGGATGGCGAGGATGGCCAAGGCGGCGATTTTTAGCTCTGGGCTGCGCCTCTTGAGGGAGGGGAGGCCGGCCGGGGAGGGGGAAGCCACCCGGCTGGCGAAAAGCTTAACCAGCTTACGCTTTGTCCTCTTTCTCCGGGCCCATAGGTCACTAAGCCAGGCGACTATGGCAAAAATCGGGATTATGATTAGGGCAAGCTTAATGGGGTTCACCGAAAAGCTCCTTAAATTGGGCGCTTAGACCGGAGGTGAATATCTTTTGATCCAAACTTATGGGACGATCGACCTTAACGAACTCCCCGGAGGACTCCGAACGCGTGTACCGGAATATCCCCCGGCACCTTACCCCGACCGTCATGTCGGGGCAGACCTCGCAGATATCGACGACCCTTCGGGCCCCGCCGGGGTCGCGCTCGATTTGGATGATCAAATCCAGGGCCGTGGCCAGCTGCCTGCGAACCAATTCCGAGCTCATGTAGGTCGCCCCCATGTTGAGCATGTTCTCCAGGCGCAACAGGGCGTCGTCGGGGTTGTTGGCGTGGACGGTGGAGAGGGAGCCGTCGTGGCCGGTGTTCATGGCCTGAAGCATGTCCAGGGCCTCGGCCCCGCGCACCTCGCCGACGATGATCCGGTCGGGCCGCATGCGGAGGGTGTTCCTGACCAGGTCCCTTTGGGTCACCTCGCCCATGCCCTCGACGTTGGCCGAGCGGGTCTCCAGTTTGATCACGTAGGGTTGGTCAAGCCTCAGCTCGGCGGCGTCCTCGATGGTTATTATGCGCTCCTCCCGTCCGATGTGTTGGGACAGGGCGTTCAAAAGGGTTGTCTTGCCGGCACCGGTCCCGCCGGAAATCAGGATATTGAGCCTGGCCTTGGCGGCCATCCTCAGGAAATCGGCCATCGCCGGGGACAGGCAACCCATGCCCGCCATCTGGTCGAGATCCAGGATTTCCCTGGTAAACTTCCTGATGGAAACGCAGACCCCGGAAAGGGAAAGCGGCGGGCCTATGATGTTAACCCTGGAGCCGTCGGCGAGGCGGGCGTCGACCATGGGCGAGCTCTCGTCTATCCGGCGGCCGACGGCGGCGGCGATCCTCTGGGCGAGGTTCATCAAATGGTTTTCGTCCCTGAAGCGGTACCGGGTCGGCTCCAGGAGGCCGTGCCGCTCGATAAGCACCTGATCGGGGCCGTTCACCAAAATGTCGCTTATTTCCGGGTCCTCGATGAGCGGTTGGATGGGGCCCAGGCGGACCATGTCGTCGGCCATCTCATCGACGAGCTTCCGCTGCTCGTAGCCGTTCAGGAATAACCCCAGGCGATTGGTGGCCCCGGCTATGACCTCGGAAAGGGTGTCCTTCAGGCCCTCCAGGCTCATCTGGAGGGCCTCCTCCGGGTCTACGTGATCGATCACGTAATTCCGGAGCCTCACGTAATGCTCGCTGGCCAGGACCGTCTCGGGGCCGATTTTTTCCCTGCGCCTGGCCCCCAGCAGGGATAGGCTCTGGGAGGTCATTGGAAAATCCTCCTGAGTCTGTTCCAGGGCCCTTTGGCGGCCAGATCGGACGGTTTCCCCATGATTTCCCTGGCCAGCGCCGCGAGCGGTTTGTGGAAGGCGTGCTTGGGCCTGGAAAGGGGCACATCGGCCACCAGATCCTCGGCCAGGCCCTTAAGGAAGGGGATTTGCAGCTGGAATTTAAGGCCCAGGGATTTGGACAGCTGCTCGGGCGGAAAGGCCGGATTGGGGGTCACCTGGTTATAGACCAAAATTATCCTGGCCCCGGGGTTACGCTCCCGGATCCAGGCGTAGGCCCTTTGGGTGGCCCGGGCGATGGGGATGGAACCGCCGGACAGGAGAACGACCAGGTTGGCCTGCTTTAGGATCGTCTCCTCCATCGGCCCACCGGCCTGGCTCCGCCAGATCTGGCAACGGTTTTTCAGGCTCAGTAGCTCGGCGAGGCGCCTGACGGTCTTGGGATCCGGGGCCATCCGGGCGTCCGGGGCCGAAAGGCCGGTCAAAAGGGACAGCCGTTCCATGGGCTTCAGGACCACCTGCTCGAGCAAGACCTGATCGAGCCGTTCCTCGGCCTGGATTAGGAGGCTTAGGTTCCCGGGCGAGTTTATGCCGAGGTAAGTCTCCACCGCCGGGGACCCCAGGCAGGTATCGACCACGGCGGTCTGCCGGTCATAGTCCTCGGCCAAAACGACCCCCAGGCCGGCCGAGACGAGGGCCGAGCCGAGGCCCCCCGAGACGCCGTGGACCGCGATGATCCGCCCGAGGCTTTGCCTTTTGGACTCGGATATGCCAAGCGACCTCCGCAAGGACTCGGCCAGCTCGTCGGGGGGCACCGGGTGGGCGAAATAATCCGCCACCCCGATGGCCTTGAGGTTCCGGTAAAGGCCAAGGTCGTTCTGGCGGCCCAGGACGACCACGGTGGCGTCGGGACGGCAGCGATCAAGGAGTTCCTTGGCCTTGGGTACGGGGTCGGTTTCGCCCTTCAGGTCGAAAACCACCGCCTCCAGCGAGGAAAACTCGCCCGGGGAGATCTTGTCCCAGCCGTTTTGGTCAACCTTGACGGCCACCCTGGGACTCAGCCCGCTCCCTTCCAGGATATTCTTGAACTGATCGAGCATGCGTTCATCGGTAAAAAATAACCCCGCCTGGGGGCGGACCGTTTCGGATTGCGAAAGCCTGGTGAAATGCATTCTGATCCCTCGTTATTCCGAGTTGCCGCCGGCCTCGAGGCTGGTCTCCGGCAAGGCCCTGACTTGACCCTTCTGGTACCTATCCACGGCCCCGACGGCCGCCATTGGGTTGGGCCTGCCCAGGGCCCTGGAATTGCCCAACTCCCTCTGGTCGACCACCTGGGCGCCCAGGTTCCAGTTTGTGGCCATGCCGAACGCCGGGTGGACGACCCTGGTGTCGAACCAAAAGTCGGCCAGGGGCTCCTGCGAGGCCCTGGTGTAGGCCGCCGCCGGGCCGTATTGGTTTTGGAGCGGGCTTGAGGTCTGGGTGAGGCAACCGCTTAGGGCCATGGCGGCTAGGCAGACCAACGCAAGGACCATTACGTTAGATATGGTTTTCATGGAAGCTCCTTGGTCTTGTGCTGTATATAAATTTAACTTGTTACCTAAAAACGATAAAAGTAAAAAATGTTATATCACGGGTAAAAATTAATTTTTTTAAGGCCGTTTTTCCGCTATGCGGGGGATAACCGCCGCTTTTCCGCTATGCGGGGGATAACCGGCCGCTTTTCCGCTTTGCGGGGGATAACCGGCCTAATTGTACATATAGCTGGACGGGGTTATCGGCCCAGGGTTTAATTTCGGCTTGCTGCCCAGGAACAATCTCTCCAGCGGGCTGGGAATGACTATGTTGGCGTTGGGTATCATCACCGACGAGCTTCCCCCGGCCGGCTGGCTCAAAAAAGCGGTGGCGATGATGACCAGTTCCGTTTCGCCCCTTTGGAAGGCCTGGGAGCGGGCCAGGGCCCCTATGATGGGCAAATCGCCCAGGAAGGGTATTTTGTCCACGGTTTGCTGCAGGTTACTCTGGAGGAGCCCGCCGATGGCGAAACTCTGGCCGGAGGCCAGCTCGATGGTCGTCTCGGCCCTCCGGACCACGAAGCCCGGGACCTCCATCTCGTTTTCCCTTATCCCGTAGGCCCAGGAGGGTTCGCTGACCTCGGGGCGGAGCCTCAGGCTGACCCTGTCATTGGACAAAACCGTGGGGGTGACCGCCAAAAGAACCCCGAAGTCCTTGAACTCGACCGTCATCTGGCCATCGCCCTGGTTCACGGGAAAGGGGATCTGACCGCCGGCCAGGAAGCTGGCCGTGTCGCCGCTCATGACGGTCAGGTTCGGCTCGGCCAGGATCGAGACCATCTGCTCCTGGGCCAGGGCGTCGATGAGGGCCCCGTAGTCGGGCTGGGCGCCATCGGCCAGGCCGGTGAAAGCGGCCGGGTTCATCATCGAGGCGACGGTGCTCTCCACCATGCCGAAGGCGAAGGAACGGTTATGGTAGGTCCCGGAGCGGGTGTAAAACCATTTGATGCCCAGCTTGTCGGAGAGGCCCCTGTTGACCTCGGCCACCCGGACCCTGATATTGACCTGTGTGGGCACGTTTATCGTCAGGCGGTTTATGATCCGGCCATACCTGGCGGCCAGGGTGCCGCTCCCCGAGGCCGCCCCGGAGGAACCCTCGTCGGCCGAGGAGCCGGTCGCCCCGCTCGCCGATGAGGACGGGCTCGCGGCCTGGGGCCTCCCGATCTGGACGAAGGAATCCAAAAGGCTAATCACGTCCGCCGCCACCTGGGCGTTGGGGACCACGCCGGAGACGGCGACCCCGTCGGCCGCGGAGGTAAGCCTAAGGTTGAGCGAGGGAAACTCACGGTTTAAGGCCTCGATCATGGGGACGGTATTGTATTTGACGGTTATCAGGGCGTTATAAATAGCGCTCCCGTCGGCGTCCATGGCGACCAACGTCGTCTCGCCAGGCAGGCGCCCGAAGATCAGGATTTTCGAGGGGCTCACGACCTGGTAGCTGGCAATCTCGGGCTCGGCTATGAAAATGGTCTGGGCCTCGACTTCCTCAAGGTCAATCAACAGGCCCTGGCTGACCAGAAGGTCGAGCCTCGAGTTAGGCTTATGGACGGTCGCCGTGGCGGCCCAGAGAGTGCCAGAGGTGAATAGAAATATAAGCGTGACCAAAACGGATAGATGGCGAGTCATTATGGGTCCCCGGTCGAATCTTTGTGGCGATTATGAGTTTCCGTCACCCCGAAAGGGCCAACGGATTTAAACGGATGCGATTGATCAAACGGTAAGATATCCAACTTCAAGTAAAATCTGTATTACTTGTCTTACTATCAAAGTATAGTTACAAAAAGATTTTCCGATGTTTGATCAAAGTTAAAACTACAAGTAAAAAAAATTATTTTTAAGGATTAGTTAACAAACTATGCGTAATTAAACTGACTTTTAGGTCAGTTCGGGCCCTAACCCATACTGCCCCTAACCCATACTGCCCCTAACCCATGGCGCGCCGATTTCGTTGGGCTTGGCTTTTGCCCAAAAGCCGGGTCCGTCGAGGGATGGAACGGGCGCCGGAAAAGCGGCTCATGGGCGATCCCAAGGGTAGGCTTGGTTTTCGCCCAAGGGCCGCGAAAGGCGATATCCCGGCCTCAGTTGGTGACGCGGCGGCTTTGGTCGGTCCCGTACATGGTCACCACGGCTTTGGGGGAAGCGGCCGCCGCCTCCCCCGGGCCGCCGGTTTGATTCGGGGCCACTATTTCCGTTCCCAGGGTTTGACCGGCAAAAGAAGCTGTCGTGGCGTCCATTTGATCATCGAGGGAACACAACGATAGGGATAAGGTGCCCATCGTTTTAGCCACGGTCAATAACTCGACTTCTTTGGGGCTGACTTCCAAGGTGATGGTTCCCCTTGTTTCCCTGGTGGGTGCGTACTTAGCGGCATCCGCAACCGAGTTTTGTTCCTGGAGAACGACGTCCCGGTTAACCGCCAGGACCCGGACCGCTTTGAGGAGGGTTTTGGCCGTGGCCACTTCCCCGGCACCGGCGGCCTGATAGTTGAATTTCCCGGAGACCAAAACGTCCACCATGTTGCCCGGGCGGATTAACCCGGCGCCGCCGGTGACATCGTCCACCCTGATGGCCACCGCCCTGGTCCCCGGTTTCAGGACGGCCGACAGGAAATCGGCGTCACCGGGCTTGATGACGTCCCTGACCGGGACGAGGGCCCCGGAGGCCAAGGGCTTGCGGACGACCGACCCGACCAGGGAGGCAAAGTCGTTGCCGTTTCCCCAGAAATAGTCGGCCGATTCCGGTTTACCGGCCACGGTGGAGCAATTACGCCATTCCAGCATACGGTTCTCGATGAAATCCCCTGGGCCCACGTCTTGGCTGACGGCCAGGCAACTGGAACGGGAGCCGGAACCGGACGAGGCCCCGACCTGGGAACCCCCCCGGGTGAAAGCCCGGTTAAAGATAATGACGGCCAATAATATTACCAACAAAAGCACGAAGTACTTTGGTATATTACTTTTCATGGTGCACTTCACTCAAAAATGTTCGAAAAATCATGGGGGGACCCAAGGGTCTAGCCAATTTTCAGGGCCAGAAGGATTACCCCCGTCAGGGCCATCGGGACCCCGTAGGGTATCTTGTCGGCTTTTACCTTTTTTAGCTTAGACTTAGCCAGAAAAACCAAGGCCGTCACGGCGCCCAGCAAACTGGTTAGGATCAAAAACTCGGAGGCCTGACCAGGGAACGATAAAAGGATGGCGGCGGCGAATTTCACGTCCCCGGCACCGATCAATTTGGCCGCCCATAAGCACGACCCGACCACCAGGACTATCAGGGCGCCCAGCCAACCGAGGGCCTTAAGGTTTCCAACCAACAGGGCGTTAGCCAAGGCCAGCGCGACCAGGGCCACTATTATAAAGTTGGGAATCTTAAAACTTTTTAGATCGTAAACCGCCCCCGCGACCATGGCCGACGCGGCCAATATCATCAAGGCGGTCGGCCATAGGCTCACTGGGCGTTACCGGATCCCGAGCCCGCATCGGATTGCGGCAATTGCTCTATGATGTGCTCGAAAATACTGTTCAACGCGTTATTGAAAGCCCCATTCTCGGCAACCAACGCCGCGATGATCAGGGCCAAACCGGCGGCGAGAATGCCGTACTCGATGGTGGTGACCCCGCGCTCGTCGCGCGCGAAACGTGAAAGGTAATACCTGCCGTGCTGAACGATGTGGCGAAGGATGCTTAACATGGTACTCTCCTGGGAACGGTTGGTGATTTAGCCTTGCGAAGGAAGGCGTTTAACCAATCGGAATCAAAGCGGCACATACGATAACCGCGTTTTTTTATGTCGGGAAAATGGCATGGATTCGCGACGCGGCGGGGGTGCCCGCCACGGGACGAGGTTGTTGGGGTAAGGGGAAGAGGGGATATCTTGCGGTGGCCGGAACCGGCCAGAATATTCCGATTGGCTAGAAGGACGTGTAACTTTGCATATATATATATATATATATATATATATATAGAGAGAGAGAAGAGTGTTCTGTTTTGGAAAGGAACGGGGGAAGGGCAGCTGGAGCAGGGGCTGGTGCCTCGCCTGGGCCAGCAGGAACAGTGGACCGGTAAAATTGTGCAGACAACCCTTTTTGAGGGCCCAGGAGTGCATCGGCATCCCGTCGGCAACTGTTGTCCTCCAGCAGTCACCCATTCAAATGATCACCAGGAAAAGCTTTGCTTAACTAATATTCGGACCATTTGCAACTAACACGAAATCCGGGGGGTATTATTGAAGGATTCTTTTCTGTCTCCAATGTGAAACACATATCGCTTTACGTCGACTGCAGTCAATTTGAAACAAATGGACTGCATCTCAGTTATGTAACCATCATCACATCATCCAAGGTCAAATTAAATGGCGATCCCTTTTTCCAAATGCCCCTCTCTTAGGTACTTTTCCTTGAGAGTGTTGGGGGTGGAATATTATATTCCTCCCATGCCATGTGTGCTGTCCATTCGTCTAACTTAGTTATCAGGTAATGGCTGCGCCATAGCTTAAGCAGTTAGTCCCTGGCTTCCCACCGCGGCGGCCCGGGTTCGATCCCGGGTC
>JAITKA010000044.1 GCA_031278635.1 Deltaproteobacteria bacterium
CCGGTCCCGTCCGGCGTTTTGAAGCGCTATCGCAAGATGGTGACCTCGGCCAACACCGGGGCGGTTTTCGAAGACTAAAGCCAAGATCGTTTACCCAAAAGCCAAACGGCAGGAAAAAACCCCCGGCGGAGATGCCCGGGGGTTTTTTTCGGTATGGTGGGTTCTGACGAAGGAAAGCCAGAAGACTGGTTAATCATAAATATTGAGCGCTTTGGATTGCAAAATGCTTAGACAGGGGTATAGGTGAGGATTATCGAGGGGATGATTTTGCAAGTTCGTAGTCAGTAAGGAACATGAAATCCAGTTTTGTAGTGGGGAAGAGAGGCAATAAATTATAAGATACTAAAAAAGCTAAAAAAGTTCAGTAAGTGGTGTCGAAAAGGGATTATGGTTTGGGGTCGTTCCGGGGAGGGCCAGCGAGGAGGGATAAACAAGTGGCCATGAACTGGGCCAGTTCCTGGGCGACGGGAATGGACACGGAACCGAGGATCTGTTTGTATCTCTGGACGTCGGGGACGGCCTTGGGGAAGGAGAAGCGATCCTGGGCGTTTTCCAGGAAGGCGTGATCGGCAAAGCCATGAAGCTTGGCCCATTCCTCGGGTGTCATGAAACGAAGGCCTTGGTCGTTTAGGGGGGATTTTTTGCCCTTGATAGAGAGGCCGGCAATGCCTAGGCGGGGATCGTAAACCAGGTTGCGTTCTTTGGGGGAGCCAAGGGAGTTTTGGGGGAAGATGGCCAAGGGTTTATCGACGCCATGGTCGTTAAGCACGCGGTAAGGGCGGGTTGAGGGGGATTGCTTAGGGATTTTTTTGCGCTTGGAGAGCCGATTGAGAAAAGCGGTCGATAGGTAATATTTTGGGTCTACGTTTACCTCCAAAATCTGGCTAAGGGTTTTGTCAAAGGGATGTTTTGATTCGTGGGGCAAGGCTGAGGGCAGGCGTTCAAGGTGGCCGGGACTGAAGCGCTCGCGATCGAAGCCCATTATGAAGGCATGGTGGCGATTAAGGGGCAGGCCGAAATTTTGGGAATTTAGAATAAAGCTGGGTGCATTGAAAGAAAGTTGTTGGTCTTGGGGATGTAAAAGGCCAATGATTGTGTATTTTAGTTTGTCCGATAACGTATCCAGGATTGCGGAAAAGGTTCTGGCCTTATTTAGGGTCACTATCTCGGCGGGGGCTTCCAATAAAAAAGCGCAGGGTCTCGTTAAGCCGATGATGTCGGCCAAGTGGAAAAATATGGGGGCCTTTGGGTCGGGGGCTTGGGCCGGATTTGGGCGGGGAGGGCGGAAAGCGCGGGAGGGGAAACCGGCCAGGAGAATGTCGTATGGGGTTTCCAATAGGGTCCGTTTAAAGGAATCGTCCGTTAGATCGTTTTGGGGATTTTGGCCGAAAAGGGATTCATAAGTGAGGCAAGCGTACCTATCGGTTTCGGAGGAGAGAACGTGTTGGTAATGGCCGGTGAGCTCAAAGGCGCGCCGGAGCCCGCCGATATTGGCGCGTAAATCGATGAAGCGAAAGGGCGGGGTGGTGGGACGGCGGAGAAGCTTTTCGACTTCAAGGGCGCAGGCGGGGGCGTTTTTGGTAATCTCGTCCCCCCAGAAGCGGAGGACGGACCAGCCCTGGGATTTTAGGGTCTCGTTTACCTGGGCGTCCCTTTCAACGTTACGCCGTAGCTTTGATTGCCAAAAGTCGGGGTTGTTTTTGATACCGAGTTCCGAGACGCCAAAGTTTTTGCCGTGCCAAAATTCGCTGTCGCAGAAGACGGCGACCTTGCGGGCCTTGAAGGCGAAGTCAGGCTTGCCGAAAACCTTCGCGTCGTTTTGGGTATAGGTCGTTAGGCCGAGGAGATCGAGCTCGGCGCGGAGGGCTTTTTCGAGGGAGGTATCCTTGGCCCGGATATGGCTCATTATGTAACCGGTTTGTTCTTTGGTTCTTTGAGCCATGGCGGGGGGTTTTACCGTGTTTGGGTGGCGGGGCTTGGGGCTTTGGCTTGTGGGGCCCCCACCGGCCCATGGCGGGGTCGGTGGGGGCCTTGGGAGGGTTATTTCGCCTCGCTGGGGAGGACGGTTAGGATTTGGCCCTGGCCACGGCCAAAGATCTCGGGGGAGTACATCTCCTCGGCCTTGGGTCCGGTGACCTTGTAGGTGCCTATGGTAATGGGCCTTACAAGGTAAGAGAAAGTATAGACGCCGGCCGGGAGGTAGTCGGAGAAGACGGAGACCCTATCGGGCCAGATCTCCTGGTGGTAGAACCAGAAGTAATCGTTGTATTTCCAGCCGCTTATCTCGGGGTTGGGCTGGGGGATCAGGGTCTGGTCCTCGGAGAGGAATTTTAGGTTAATGGCCTCAAAGCCAGCCGGGATCCTGTCCTCCAGGACCAGGTTGTGGCGGTGATCGGGGGTCATCATGGTCACGGTCACCTTGACCACCTGGCCTCGTTGGAAGGTGGTCTGGCTGTGGGCGGAGGTAGCGGGCCTGATGACCTCGTAGGAGCGGGAAAGGATGAGGCCGTTTGAGATTTCGGCGGAGAGATCGGGTTCAATTTGGGCGCCGCTCAGTTTCACGGTAGCCCAGGCGTTGCCGGTTCCCTCGGTCTTTATGTTTAAGGCCTTCACGTCGGCTAGGTTGGCCACGGTCTCCTTGGCGTTGACGGAGGGGTTTATGGGCGAGGTAAAGGCAGCCGTCAAAAAGTCTTTGCTATCGAGTAGGGCCGTTATGTTTAGTTTCGGCAATTCCTGCTCGGTGAGCTCAATGTAGTTCGTCAAGGCCATGAGGGCGTAGACGTTGGACTGCGTGGAGGAGTAATTGCCTTTGTTGGCCTTGGCGGTAAGGTTTCTGACCAGGCCGGGGATGAAATCGTTATGTATGGCCGTTTCGGAAAGGGCCAAAAGGGCCAAGGCGGTTACCTTGTCGTTATCGCTCCAGATCCAGGGGGTTAGCTCAACCTGGGAGATTTGGGTCTGGCCGGCGGTCACCTGGAAATAATTTTGAAGAAGGAGAATGGACTCCCTGAGAAGCTGCGAACGGCCGGTAAAGGAGGGCATAAAACCTAAGGCCCTGATAAGGTTAGTGAGATCGACCACGGGAAGGGATTCTTTTTGGTCGTAGATGACCTCCACGTAAGAACCGACCTCGCGGCCGGCCTTGGCCAGGGCCATGACGGCGTAGGTGGTTAGGGACGTTAGGGCCTGTTGGCTGTACCAGGCCTTGGACTGTAATTTTGGGTCGTTCACGAAGCTTGTCAGGTAGTCGCAGATGCTGTTGATTAAATCGTTATCGACATGGAAATCCGCCGCCCTGGCGTCGAGCAAAAATTCCAGGGCGAAAGCGGCCAGGGCCGGGTAACGGGCTTCCCAGTCGGTGATGGAAGGCCAGAGGGTAAAGCCTCCCCCTTGGTTGGATTGGGCGAGTAGGAGTATGTGATCCTTTACCTGGGTTTTCGCCGCCTCTACCTCCTCGGGGCTGACGCTCAGTCTTTTTTGGAGCCTTACGGTAAAGAGGGCGCCATAGGCCCTGGAGGTGAGCTGCTCGAGGCAGTTGTAGGGATAGGCCTTGAGATAATCCAGCGGGCTGGTCAGGAGGCCAACGAGGCTGGGGGAGAGTTCCAGGGAAAGTTCTCCCCTGGTGGGGTCATGGCCTTCCTGGAGTTCCAGATCGACGGCCAGATCGCCCGGGGTCAGCTCAAGGAAGCTGGCCTGGGTGGTTAGGGCGTTTAAGGGCAGCACGTCTATCCGGTAGAGGGCCTGGTCGGTATCTTGGCCCATGGTGACCGAGAAGGTAAACTCGGCTTGGCCTAGGGAGGCCGTCTTGACCGGGAAGCCGACCTCGACGCTCTGGCCGGGGGAGATGTCTATTTCCTTTTCGGCGACGGGATCGAGAAGCTCGACGTTCTGGGCGGAGAGGGAGACCTTGGCCTTGCCGGGGCTGTCGGTACGGTTGGTGACGGTGACAGCCGCCGTGAACTCGTCACCGACCGAGGAGTAGGCCGGGAGGGAGTTTCTCAGGAGGACGTCTTTGGTCACGAGGAAATCGCCCTGACCGGTCCCGGAGAGCCTTCCGTGGCCGGTAGCCACGGCGTATATCTCAAAAGTGGTCAGGTTATCGGGAAGCTTAAAGGAGACTTTGGCCGTGCCGTCATCGGCCACGGCCACGTCAGGTTTAAAAAAGGCCAAATTTTTGAAATTCTGCCTTAGGGCGCTTTCCTGGGGGGAGGGGGGCATGGCGTCTAACCTGGCGGCGCCACCCCCGGCCTGGTGGAGGCCCTTCAGTAAAAGGTTACGGCGGCCAATCAGGTTGACTATGGGGTTAACGGTGATTATGGACAGAGGCCTTTCGGAGGAAAAGGCTTTTTCGGGGAAGTAGGTTTCGTCCCCCATCAGCTGGATAAGCGAGGTGTCGACGACGGCCAGGGCTATCTCGGTTTCCCCCGGGGCGGCCCCGTCGGGGCCCTGGACCTTGAGGTCCACCGTAACCTCCCCGCCGGGCTTATAGGTATCGGCGTCTGTCTTGACGTCAACTTTCAGGATGTCGGCCTGGGTCGGGATGCGCAGGGTCAGATAGCCTTTCCTGATGGCCGGTTTCCCTAGATCGACGTTATTTTTGTCCGGGGCCTCGGCTATGCGGCCACGGCTAAGGATGACGGAGACGAAAACGTTGGGGCCGTCGTCGGGACCCAAGGGGATATCGAAGACCGGGCTTTGGCCGGTGATCCTGACGACCTCGGATTTCCTGATGCCGGCCCGCTCCACGGTAAGCAAGGCTTCCCCTTGGGTAAAGGGGCTCTGGACCAATATCTTGGCCGTTTCGCCTGGGGAGTATTCGGGTTTGTCGGCGATTAGGGTAAGCTTTTCGTCGTTGCCGTAGTACCAACCAACGGGCTCGTCGCCGGTAACGTAAAAGGAGACCGAGCTCTCGTTATCCCGGCCCTTTTCGTCCTTTAAGGCCGCCTTGACCCAATAAAAGCCCGCCTTGGGGGGCGTGAGCTCAAAATCGGAGGTGGCGTTTTCCTTGGAAGAGAGACCGATCTCTTGGATGACCTCATCGAAGGGTTTGGAGTCGTAAACGTATACCCCGCCATTGTCCCTACGGCGGACGGTGTTCCAGTTCCTTTGGTAGAGGGTGACGGTCAGATCGTTTTTGACCAGGTTGCCGTCGGGAGTGGTAACGGCAAAATCGAAGCTAAGGGGTTTTCCGGCCTCGCCGACCATGTTCCTGGCTTTGAGGGCCGGGTAAACGGAAGCGGGGTGGGCGAGGATGGTGGCCGCCTTAAAAACCGAGTGGGAGTCCACGTCCTGGGCCCCGAAATGGATGGACAGGTTTTTGGGTTTGGGCCTTTTGGAGGGATCGACGACTATGGAGAAGGTTAGTTTCCCGTCCTCGTCCAGGGTTTCGCTGCCCGAGATAATGGTCACCACCGGGGAGGCGGTATCGTCCCCGTCCTGGCCCTCATCGCCCGTGACGGCCATATCGTTGACAAGGGAAAAGCCGGGGAGCCTTTTGACGGAGTAGGACAGTAGGTCTTCCGAAGTGGAGGAATATTCCGCCGGGCGGTTGGAAACCGGTCCACCGAAATGGTACAAGGCCTTGGCGTTCACTTCTATTTTATCGCCGACGTAGGCTTCCTTGGGCAGGCCCTCGAAGGTGATGTCGAAAGCCGGGGACCGGAAGTTTTCCACGGAGAAGGTCCCGTAAAAGGATAGGGCGGGATTCGAGTATAAATAGGGATGCGGGGAAGAGGGCCCCACGGGGGCGTTACTGTCCCTGGCCAAAAATAGGGTGTAGTGCCCCAGCGGGGTCTGCTTGGGCAGCTGGTAATCGAGGCTGGCCGTTCCCAGCGGGCTAAGCTCGACGACCGATTCGGCCACCACGTTTAAATGGGGGTCAGCCAATACCAGTTTGACCTTGTCCATGGGCAGATTGACCAGCTCGTCACCATCGGCCTCCCTTGCGATGATCTTAATGTTCGCGGTCTCCCCGGGCTTGTAGATGGGCTGGCTGGTCAGCAAGTAACCTTGGAGGGGATTGGGTCCCAGGGGCCACTGGTCGGTTCCGTCGAGGGGGACGGACCAGCGATCGAAACCCATGGTCCAGGCCAGGTTCCAGAAGATCATTTGGTCTTGGCTGCCGGAGGTATCCGTGGCGACGACGAAAAGGGAAAGGGAGGAATTGCCCAGCTCGGTTTCGGAATCGAGGACCAGGTTCTCGATGATTTTGTTAAGCTCGTCACCGCCGGGGAGTTCCACCAGACCCTCGGGGCCGCTCTTGCCTTTCCAGAGGCTGGTGCCCAGAAGGGAGATTATCTCGACGTCGACGCCTTCCTTGCCAAGGCCCGTGGTCAGATCCGTGGTCCAGGCCAACCCCGAGGTCCGGCCCATCTTGACCGTCAAGCCGAGGTCGGTAATCTGGAAGATGGAAAAAGTCTGATAATTTTGCTGCTGCTGGCTGGGAATGGAGACGACCAAAACCTTGCCCTGGGCCTCCTCGCCAAACAAGGCCACCAGATCCAGTCCCATGTTAATCGGGCCGTTAACGGCCCCCTTGGGCGGGTTGAAAGTCAAGACCTTGGGTTTTTTAAGCCTCTGGAGGTAATTGAGGCCCTTTTCAGGCTCAGATACGTAATTATAGGGGACGTTGGCATTCGAAAGGGCGACCAGGTTTCGGGCCTCGGCCGGGTTCAGGGCGTAGCCATGGACCTCAAACATGGGCGTGTTGACCACGGTGATGGGGATAACGGGCTTGGTGTTTTTTTCCAGGGTCCCCGAGGACTGGCCCAGGGAAACAGCCGGGCGGTAGGCCCCGGTCTTAAAGGTGATAACCTCGTCACTTTTTGTAACCTGCCCGTAACCATCCTTGAAACCGGCCTTGACGGTAATCTTGTAGGTGGCGTAGGAGTTAAGGTACGAGCTAAGGCCTATCCGTGGCACCAAACGGTCCGTCACGGTTTCCTCTTCGCCGGGGTCAGAGGAAGCCGTATCGCTGGCCTCGCCCTCCCCTTGGGCCGCGTCGGAGGGATCGGGGCTCCCTTCCTCGGCGTTAAGCCCGGCCCCGTCCTTGGCGGCCTCAGAGCCCTCGGGGGTTTTGTTGGCGGCCTTGAGGGTTTTGGCCTTCAGTTCCTCGAATTCGGGGATTTTGGGCTCGATCTCTATTTTGCTCACGGCCTCAGTTAACGAGACGGGGTTATTGAAAACGATGCCCAGATAACCGTCGGGGCTCGACATTAAAAGCTCGCCGTCCAGTTCCGCGGGGCCGTCCAGGGTGACTTTCAGGGGGCCGTAAGTCTCGCCGCTAAAGGCGGTCAGGGGTTCGTCCAGGGGATCGGGCCCGGCGGCCGAGACGAGGCCGGGATGGACGATAAGGGCGTAGGGGGAGTTGACCGGGAGGTTTTCCCTCGGCCAGATCCTAACCTCCACGTAGCCGAAGGCGGGGGCTTTCTTATCCACCAGCTCGGCCTCGATGGGTACCTTGAAGGTGGTCGCGTCGTCCCCGTGTTTTTCGAAGAAAGCGAATTCCTTTAAGCCGTTTATGTCCACGGGTTGGTTGAAATTGACCGTCCAGACGGGCCTTAAGGGGTTTTCGTAACTGATGAGGGGCGTGCCTTGGCTCGCGTTTATGACGCTGACCGAGGGGAGGGTAACCACGATGCTTTGATCCTCGGCCAAAGCGTCCCCGGTCAGCGATTTGAGGCCGGCCTTGACCGTGGCCTTGAGCGTGAGCGATCCAAAAACGGGTTCTTTGGGGGTGAAAGCCAGACAGTATTGGTTGAGCCAGCGAAGCTGCCCCTCCAGGTCCGGTTCCAAGACGATCAGTGACTGATCCACGTCCTCGTAGTCGCCCAAGGCCACCATAGGCTGATTGAACATGACCACGACCTGGCTAAGCTTGGAGGCCCGGCCATTGGGCAGGAACTGCAAAATCGTTAAGGGGGTGCCGACGGAGGGAATGGGGGCTGACTGGGTATGATCGATGTCCCCGTTAGGCCATGAGGTATCCGTGTTGATGGGTGGGCCGGAACCCCTGGCGTTTTCCCCTTGCCCAGGGCTTTCATCCGAGCCGCAACCCGAGGCGAAGGCGACCAAACACAGGGCCAGAAAGAAAGAGACAACCTTTGTTACTTTCATGACTTCCTCTTCATTAAACCCCAATTTTATGATTAAACTTCATAAATAGCGGCATATAATTATTTAATATAGAGTTTTAGATCTTTACGCAAGAGATCTAATTATTTACAAAGTAATGTTAACTTCAACAAATAGTTCCAGACAAATAAAGTAAGGCAAAAGCCTTTGACGATACTTACAAAATTTTACCACAACTTAGCCGGTAAAAAAAATGCCCGCCAAACTTTGATCGAACCGCTGAAACCACCAACAACAGCAAAAACAACCCGTTTTGATTTTCTTTGAGTGCCTATTTTCAAGTAACAACGAAGCTAGTTTCTAAATATCACGCTTTTACCAATTTTATGAAGTTTATCCTTTTTTCAACCTTCATGAAAGCCCCAGCTTGGCAGAGAGCAAAAAATTTTGCGCCCTGCCAAGCTGACGCTTTCATGAAATTCCATCCGCGGCACCCTGGCAAAATTATCTCGCAATCACCAGGCGGTGAGATCGTACGAAAAACCCAACCAGTAAAAATTAACGATAATTCTATCAAAAAGTTGTCAATAAAAATTTGTTCTTATCGCTATATAATTATTTCGCCAAAAATTTAGGTGGTCTAGGTTCAACGAGAATCCAGACCACCTAAAATATGGTTATTGACCTACCTATTCGGCGATAAAGGCCAAAAAGGTCAAGGTGTCGTTGGAGTTATTTTTTATGGCATGGCCCTCGCCCCGGGGGCAAAGGGTAAAGAAGCCAGGGGAAACCGGATGCTCGCTTTTGTCGTTCTCGACGTAGCACCCGGTGCCCTTGACGATGAAATAAATCTCCTCGTCGCTGGGGTGGGTGTGGTAACCGACGCCGGCCCCAGGGGGCAGGCTGATCTCGGCGCCCAGGGAGAATTTGGAACCGGCGGGGCGGGTTTTGTCGGTAATGTAGGATAGAACGTCCATATAGCCGTCCCCGCCGTAAGGTTTTTCGGCGGAGGACTTGGTTGCCTGGCTGGGATTTAAAATCATGCTGAGTCTCCTAGTGGGCCCGGTGGCGGGCCAAGGAAGGGCGGCTTTGATAAGGTCAAACCGCTTAAGTTAAGTACCGGGACGGGTAAAACCAAAATTAGGCCAATGATCGGCCTAAGGGACCATGCCGTGGACCCCTGGCAGGGCCAATCGGCCGCGATCGAGAAAAATTATCGGGAATCGATCTTGCCAAAACGGCCAAAAGGCCGATTTCGAAAAGCCCTTAAAGTTAACTACCTAAAATTAAAGATAAAAGAGACCATCGTTTGGCCAATCCCAGGTTTTGGCCGGGCCATAAAATATGGGTTATGGCCTTTGGCAAACAAAAAATCGTCGGGGCTAGTTTTACGATTATACTCCCAGTGGCCTTAAAATCACCTTTTTATTCTTGGCAGGTAGCTTTTGGCAGCGTTGAGGTTCAGTCATTCCCCTCCCATCTTCTAAAAAAATACTTGAAAAAGGGAACAAAAACAAGTTATTATTAAAACGAAGAGGGAAGGCAGAAAAAATTTCTGCCCGATTTTCAAGCAGGGAAGGCTGTTATAATAGATAATGAGCAAATAATTATTGCAAAATTATTGCAATAAATTTAACAAACTGGAAGAAATTGCATAGTTAGCTATTAATGATATTGGTTAACCCTAAGGCAAAAAATTTTTCAAAAAGATCGGGTTGACCCCCTTGATTTATTTTAAGTCGTGATTATATTATTCCTGGAGACGAAGAGAGGGAAAATCAAAACAACGGGTTAACAAAGAATTTAAGGATTTTGATCGGGTCTTCGGTGTCGTCGTTTCGGCCATTCGGTCTTTATCGACGGCCGCGACGCCCACCAAACTCTAAATTGAGACCAAAAGGCACGATCGAAAACTGCGGCCAAAAGCCGCAAAATCCAACACCTATATCAGCTTAAAAGATGTTGCTGATATCCTGCCTATAATCGACTGCATATATACCAATCAACAAACGGACGGGGTATTCCCCATCGCCTGCCACAACAGCGGCGGCCACAAAGTGGCCGCCGTCTTTCTTTTTAGGGCCCGATCATGGCTTAGGGGAAACCAATTTGGCCGGGCTATATCGTAGGTTCCTGGGCGTCGAAAACGATTTCCCCGCCGACCATGGTCAGTACCGCTTTGCCTTTGAGGTTTCGGCCCTTGAAGGGGGAGTTTCGGCTCTTGGATTTCGAGGTATTGACGTCGTAGGGCCCGTTATGGTCAGGGTCGAAGAGGGTCAGATCGGCCGGCGAGCCGGGGGCCAGGGTGCCGCCGGGGATGCCAAGTATTTTGGCAGGGTTAAGGCTAAGGAGCTCCACGAGTTTCGCGGGCCCGAGGCCAAGATCCTGGATAAGCTCGTAGGTCAGGCTAAGGGCCGTCTCGAGCCCGATGACCCCGAAGGCGGCCTCCATGAACTCGCATTCCTTTTCCAGGACCGAGTGGGGGGCGTGATCGGTGGCTATGAGATCGATGGTCCCGTCCTTGACGGCCTCCCTCAGGGCCTTTTGGTCGGCCTTGGCCCGAAGGGGCGGGTTCATTTTTTTGTCTGTGTCGTAACCGGCCACGTCCTCGTCGGTTAGGTGGAGATAATGGGGGGCGGTCTCGCAGGTGACCCTGACCCCCAGGGACTTGAATTTCCTGATTAACTCCAAGCTTAGCTCCGAGGAGACGTGGCAGACGTGGATGGGCGTGTCGGTGAGCCTGGCCAGGGCGAGGTCCCGGTAGACGGCGATGGACTCGGCCTCGGCCGGGAAGCCCCTAAGGCCTAGCCTCGTGGAGACCCGGCCCTCATGGATCTGGCCGTCCTTGGAGAGGGCCCCTTCCTGGGCATGGGTGATGGGGAGTAGCCCGCAGACCTGGGCGTAGCAAAGGACCCGCCGCATGACGGCGGAATCGGTCACCCAGCGGCCGTCGTCGGTCACGGCCACCGCCCCGGCCAGCTTGAGCTCGTTATACTCGGTAAGCTCCTCGCCCTTAAGGCCCCTGGTCATGGCGGCGCTCTGGTAGAGCCTGGCCCCCTTAAGGCCCTTGGCCTTGGAAAGCAGGCTCCCGATAAGCTCGGCCCGATCCACGGGCGGGGAGGTATTGGGCATGGCCAGGACGGAGGTAAAGCCCCCGGCCGCCGCCGCGGCGAGGCCGGAGGCCAGATCCTCCTTGTACTCGTGGCCGGGCTCCCTTAAATGGACGTGGATGTCGATTAGCCCCGGGAGGAGCCAGCGATCCCCGGCCTCGATGACCTTGCGGCCGTCCCCGGGGATACCAAGCCCCGGGTCTATCCGGGCGATGCGGCCCCCCTCGATAAGGGCGTCAACTTTTTGATCCAGCCCCTGGGCCGGATCGATAATCCGCGCGTTTTTTATGACAATTTGCTGACCGGTCATATTCGCTGACCCTAACGGGTCTACCTCCCTAAGAAAAGATAAGGCCACCCAAGCCCGGCCAAAGGCCGGGCTTGGCCGTCACTAGGCGGCCGCGGCGGGGTTACGGCGCTCGGAGTTATCGACCAGAAGGTATAACAGGGCCATGCGGATGGCCACCCCGTTGGTCACCTGCTCCAAAATGACCGATTGGGGGCAGTCGTAGACCTCGGGGGTGAGCTCCACCCCCTGGTTGACCGGTCCCGGGTGGAGCAGGAGGCAACCCGGCTTGGCCAGGGCCAGCCTTTCGGCGTTCAGGCCGTAGACCGAGGCGTACTCCCTGGCCCCCGGGAAAAGCCGCCCGGATTGGCGCTCGAGCTGGATGCGAAGCATGATGACGGCGTCGGCCCCCTCGAGGGCCGGCTCGGGCCTCGAATGGACCGAGACCCCATACTCCTCCCTCAAGCCCATGACCATCATGGAAGGGGGCCCGCAGACCGAGACGCTGGCGCCCAGGGTCCTAAGGCCGATCATGTTGCTGCGGGCCACCCGGCTGTGGGCGATGTCCCCGATGATGGCAACCTTTAGCCCATCGATCCGCCCAAGCTTTTGCCTTATGGTCATAAGGTCCAACAGGGCCTGGGTCGGATGGGCGTGGGCCCCGTCGCCGGCGTTTAAAACCGGGCAGGCCAGCCGTTCCCCCAAAAACAGCGGGGCGCCCGAGGCCGAGTGCCGAATGACCAAAGCGTCGGGGTTCATGGCCATGATGTTCCTGGCCGTGTCAAGGAGGGTCTCGCCCTTGGACATGGAGGAGCCCGAGGCGGACAGGGCGATGGTGTCGGCCGAGAGCCTTTTGGCGGCCACCTCGAAGCTTAGCCGGGTCCTGGTGGAGTTTTCGTGGAAAAATAGCACCACCAGCTTCCCCCTTAGCGTGGGGACTTTCTTTATCTCCCGCTCCGAGACTTCCTTGAAGTTCTCGGCAGAGTCCAGGATGGCCAGAAGGTGTTCGGCGGTAAACTGATCCAGGTCGATTAAATCTTTGGGCCAGGAGAGATGTTCATAGGCCATCGTTTACCTCCCAAACGACAAGGCGTTTTTGGGGACCCCCGGCCAAGCCGGGGGGAGACCCAAAAAAAATCCCCTCAAAAAGGGGATAAAATACATGGCGACAAAAAATGCCAAAGCCCGGCCAGTGGCCAAAGCCGCGGCATCGCGAACTATCCTGAAAGCGAACCGGCATGTCTTACTCTATCTTCTTCCCAAGGCGATCGCGCCTCAGTCTTTGAAAAACGGAAAGCTTGCTGTCGACCGAGTTCCACGACCAATACAGGCGCCAGGCCTTGCCCCGAAGGAGGGAGGCATCGACGCTGCCCCAGGACCTTGAGTCGTTGGAGTAGTCCCGGTTGTCGCCCATCATGAAATATGAGTTTTCCGGCACGACTTGGGGGCCGAAATCCCTGGAGTTGACCATGTATGGGCTATCGTAATGGCCGTGGGGGTCATCGAAGGGCTGATCGTTCACGAATATCTTGCCCCTGATGACCTGGATCTTATCGCCGGGCAAACCGATGACCCTCTTGACGAAATCCGTGTTGTGGTCGAAAGGGTATTGGAATATGACCACGTCGCCCCGCTCGGGCCGGCCGGTGCCAAAGAGAATGTTGTTGGTGAAAGGGTTTCTGATGCCATAGGAGAACTTGGTCACCAAAACCCTGTCGCCTTCCAAAAAGGTCGGGACCATGGAACTGGAGGGTATGTGAAAAGCCTGGACGACGAAACTTCTGATGGTCAAGGCCAGCAAAAGGGCCACGGCGATGGCCTTGGAGTATTCCCAGACCTGTGCTTTGAAGGCGGCGAAACCCACCAGCTTGGTTCCCTTGGCCGTCCCCCCGTCAGTCGTTTTTTCCACTTTTTCAGCTTTTTCCGTTAGCACGTCAACCGAGGCGACCGCGGCCTTCAGCCGCTTTTTTTCTTTGCTATTCACTAAATTACCAAAATTCGATTTTGACCTGGAAATGGGCCTAGCCAAGCCGGCAGGTCAAATAATGGGCCATACCTTAGAACGGTCTCGGCTTTTTCAAAAGCCCAGCCATTTAAGGCAATTTTAAACTTTCTGATTTTACAACAGCCGAGTCCCATTGTCCAGAAGACAAAAAAAGCTAAAAATAGCCCTGAGCCATACTGTAAATGTCAATTATTGTCGAATAACTATACATTATATTTCTTAGACCAGATTAAAACGATAACTAAAAAAGCAAAAAATTCTAACATCTTCGCCTATCCCATAGACAAATGCCTGATCCTTATGCCGATATCGTTGCAAAATAACCATAAATACCCTTAAGCCATAACCCCACCCCCCAACCAAGGCCGGGGGCGAGGCCATGCCTTAATGGTCCCCCCCCCGAAAGGACGCCGCCAGGGCTCACGGGGCCATGATACCCCCAGCCGCCATATGCTATAATGGGCGGCAAGAGCGGCTAATCGCACAACCAGCGACCTAATCCTTCCCGGAAAACCCATCCGGGCAAAACGTCCCATGGCGCGGTCACACTATGCAAAGTCCCTTTGGGCCGAACCCCCCGAGGCCATTTCGCCCATGGATTATGGCCGGGATTTTCCTGCCCCTACTCCTTTTGGCCGGTTGCCTTCCCGCCAGCCTTTCCGGCCCGGGCGCGGAAACGCAAGCCCCGGGGCTTACCGCCCCGGACCTCCCAGCCGATTGGCCCGACAGGGTTTTTGCCGAGCTGACGGAAAAATACCCGGCCAAGGAAACCCGCCTTTTTTTCGTTTCCCCGCCAAGGCCCGCTAGGCTCAGGTACCACTACTGGACCGAGAAACGATACGAGGGCCTGGCCGGCCTGGTCGTGGTCAGGTCCCTCTCCGAGGGCGGTCTCTTCGGCGGCGAATCCGGCCCCTGGCAGGTGGTCTACCTCTTTGACCCCGAGGGGCAACTGGCCTTTCTCTCCGGCCGGCTGGAGTGGATAGACGTGGAACCCCCGCTCTACGCCATGGAAACCATCGACCAAACCCAGCGCTCGACGATAAGGCACTCCCGGGCCATAGACCTCGACGAGGCCAGGGAAGAGGCCCTCAAACAGTTCATGGTCAGTCCTTTCGACAAACTGACCGACCCCTACGCCCTTCCATGAGCGGGTCGCCAAATTGCGGGCATCGCCTTTCCCCAACCGCCCAGCGATTGACGCACATTCGCCTTTCGCGAATCTAACCCGCCAACACACCCGGCTGGCCAAAAGCCAAACCAAAAAAGGTAGCGATAATGGCAGACGCAAATTCCGACCTCGGCTCCATCACCATGGAGGAAGCCCGAAACGCCCTGGCCGACCCGGAAAAGGGCTCCCTCAGGGTCCTTAAGGCCCTCGGGAAACTAAGGGATCAATACGTGGCCCGCCTGGCCACCGGGGTCCTCGTCCTTGAAGCCTCAAACGACCTTGAACAGGTAGCCGCCGAGGCGGCC
>JAITKA010000087.1 GCA_031278635.1 Deltaproteobacteria bacterium
CATCCATGGTGTTAAAGGGAATGCTAGTACCATAGCCCTCTTGATAGAGCAGCAACACGCTAACGACTCACATTTTGGCGATCGTATGCACGATTCAATGGTTCGCCTGAGCGCACAAAAACAATATAAGAGAACGATGGCGTTTGTCTTATACACGGTCGATTTAAAAAACGTGAAATCTCCTATAAAACACTCATTTTCTTCGAGTTTGACCGCAAATTTCGATTCGTTTCATCTTCCGAGTTGTGACGTTGAGGAACTGCTTCGAGATGGAAGACCTTTCTCGACAGAAAGACCTTTCTCGCCGGTGTTGTACGCGGCGCTCAGGTCGTATGAGTGCGGAGATGACCCAACCATGGGTAAAAAAATTCTTGAGGAAATCTTGAATATGACTCTCGAAAGGGGTTATAGTGATGTTCAAACACCATATCCTTGAATTCGCCAGAGCGCTACCTCGGCTGAACTCTAACAAAATAAGCGAGAATTTACAGGAGGAGTATATGAAGAAATTGAGTCCGTTAAAATCCGGCAAATCTGGACTTCGTGTTGATGATATCGACTTTTACATAGAAATGGGCAGACAACAAGGCATAGAAGTAGGCATAGAACAAGGCAGAAAAGAAAGAGTTTTTGAAATCGCCCGCAAAATGCTCGCGGAAGGCGTGCCTGCCAAAACTATCACCGAATACACGGATTTAGACGAAAAAACCATACTTTCTTTGAAAAAATCGATGGATCAAAACGAGACAAACGGTGAGGGGGGAGTCTCCCCTGACCTATAGCCCATGGTTCAATTTCTTCGTTGGTTAAGGCAGTGGCAAGGAGTTGGCTTCACGCTTCGCGCCGGTATCCATTCGCGCGTTGGCGGATCCTTTCCCTTCGCCGGGCCCGTCAACTGACCCAATCAAAACGACTCGTATCGCCAAGGCAATCTCTTTCCCCTCGATGGGGTGGGCTTATTGTATGCGGTGACGGGGGTCGAGCTTTGCCATTTTGTCGTAGTCGGTCTGGCTTTTCGTTAACCGGGCATTACCTAGGTTGAACTCTGACAAAATAAGCGAGAATTTACGGGAGGAGTATATGAAGAAAATGAAACCGATAGAATACCCCAATCAAGATTTTCTTATTATGTTGTTCAGAGATATGGGCATAGGACAAGGCATAGAGGACGGCATAAAACAAGGCAGAAAAGAAGGGGGTTTTGAAATCGCCCGCAAAATGCTCGCGGAAGGCGTGCCTGCCAAAACTATCAGCAAATGGACGGATTTAGACGAAGAAACCATACTTTCTTTAAAAAAATCGATGGCTTAGAACGAGACAAACAGTGAGGGGGGAGCCTCCCCTGACCTATAGCCCATGGTTCAATTTCTTCGTTGGTTAAGGCAGTGGCAAGGAGCTGGCTTCACGCTTCGCGTCGGTATCCATTCGCGCGTTGTCGCGTCCTTTCCCTTCGCCGGCCCGTCGACTGACACCAATCAAAACGACTCGTATCGCCAAGGCAATCTCTTTCCCCTCGATGGGGTGGGCTTATCGTACGCGGTGACGGAGGTCGGGCTTAGCCATTTTGTCGTAGTCGGTCTGGCTTTTCGTCAACCATGGATGGCCCCTTGAACGCGGCCGTAAAATCGTTTATATTAGGCGACAAGCTTTTCTCAGCCAATGGAACCCAACGGCCCGAGTGGTGGAATTGGTATACACGACGGACTTAAAATCCGTTGACTTAACGGTCATGGGGGTTCAAATCCCCCCTCGGGCACCATTCCGGAAAATTTTATCCCGCAGCCGATCGAGCCCCGAATGGCTTGGTTTTCGGGCATCGGCTATGGGAACCCTTTGATTGCGGGCCATGAGAGTGGCCCTTTTTCGCTACCCTCGGCGGTACCGGCGGTTCGGTCGCGCCCTGGCAAAATTACCCGTCATTCGGCCAGATTGGCTGCCGGCGAAAGGGCCCACGCCCGCACCGGAGGCCATGGGAAGCCGGCGAAACCTTGCCGGGGGGCGGGCGGGAAGGCCCGCGGGGCCAGGCCAGAGGGGCTGGGGCCATTGATTGGCCTTGACATTGGCCGCACTTTGGCCCCGCCGGTTTCAAAACGCGATCCGCGAAGTCATTGTAAAGTTAAATTCAGCTTTAAGTTAACATGAGGTGAACGCAGAAAAAAACCTATGGTCGTAGCCGGGGTAAAGCGGGGATTCACCCGAAAAAAACGTTGACAAAAAAATATTTAGCGCATATACTCGTTATAATTACATCTTTTGCTGTTTCGAAGCTAAACTTAGGTTCGGTTAAACCGTCGATATGCCAGGTTTTTTCGACATACGCCCGTTCGCCGATTCTGCGCGTCGCCAAGGCGATACCTTGGACATAGGCAAAAAATGAGCATTACGATATGTGATTCGCTGGATTCGGAGCTTATTCAAACCCTTAGATACGATGACGAAAAGCTAACATTGGTGGTTTATTTTCACAAAAGCCGATCCTTGACGTATTTAAACGTACCCTCGGAAGTCTGGGTTGATTTTTTGGAAGCCGAAAATCCCGATGAATTTTACGCTAACGTATTAAAAGAAGAATACGATACCCAAGAAGATGCGTGATTAAGGGTAAAATTGGACTTTTAAAATAGATGCCCATTGATAAACAAGACTTTTATCCTAGACATCTGCGGCAAAAATAGTTTTTTAAAATCTATGCTTGGACATTTTGAGCCTTTTAGCCGCTGATACCTAGGTAACGAATTTTTGATTCTGCCTCTAAAGCTTTATTTAACGTGATCCGTTAATTAAATTCATACCGGTTGAACGTTGATGGGGGCCCGGGTACCTTAATCCGGACTTTGATCGATTCCCAACCGTTATCGTTGTATTTAGAGGGCAAAATTAAGCCAAAAACAATCCTTTCATCGCGATGTTTTTGTCTTGGTTTTGTTTTTCCCAAGAGGTTGACTTATGCGGATGAGAGCCGACGTTTGTTTGTCCCCGACCTCAAACGTGATCGAGCGTATGAAGTACGTACGTAAGAAAAGCGTTTTGGAGATACTGTTCAAAAGCGGTAACGTGCAATATTACCACCAAGTCCCCACGGAAATATGGACCGAGTTCAAGGAATCGGATCCCCATGGGAAGTATTTCTATAACCATTTCAGGAACAAATACGATTTTTCCCTAGAACCCGCCGAACTGGAAATGTAAATCACCAACCCAGCTTAACGACCCCAGCTTAACGACCCCAGGTCTCCCGACGCCCTTGTCGGCCGCTCCCCCTTTCGCCTTTGGGCGAAAACGGGAACGGGATAGATACCTTTATCCCTAATTTCGGCCCCATAGCCTTCCACGACGAACCCAAAGCCAACGAACGTTTTTCCCCGCCCGGCCTATGGGCGGTTTTTTTTCCCCTTAGGGATTCCCCGCCAAGGGTGGGGAATCATAGGATCAGCATGGCGTCCCCGTAGCTGTAGAAGCGAAACCCCTCGGCGACGGCTAGATCGTAGGCCTTCCGGAAGAGCGGCCGGCCCATGAAGGCCCCGACCAAAAGGGCCAGCGAGGAGCCCGGCAGGTGGAAATTGGTGATCATGGCCCCGACCGCCCCGAATTCGTGGCCGGGCCTGATGAACAGATCGCACTCCCCGCGCCTGGGGGTTATGTGGCCGCCCTCGGCGGCCCATTCCAGGGCCCTGGCCGAGGTCGTGCCGACGGCGAGGACCCTTTCGCCACGGCTTTGGGCCTCGCGAACGGCCAGGGCGGCCACCTCCCCCACCTCGACGAATTCCGCGTGGAGCCGGCCCTGGCTCAGCTGGTCGGGGGTCAGGGGGGCGAAGGTGCCGGCCCCCACCCTCAGGGTTATCTCGGCCACGGGGTGCCGCGTTTTGAGGTCGGCCAGGAGAGCGGGCGTGAAATGGAGCCCGGCCGTGGGGGCGGCCACGGCCCCGGGGCTTTTGGCGTAAACGGTCTGGTACCTCTCGAAATCCTCGTCCCGGTCGGGGCGTTTCACGTAAGGCGGGAGGGGCACGTGGCCCAGGGCCCCCAGGACCGCAAGGGGCGGGTCCTTGAAGAAGAACCTGACCAGTCGCCTGGCCGAGCCCCCCTGGGCCGAAAGGACCAGGGCGGGGAGCTCCGAGGGGCCGTTTTTAAAGGTTAATTCCGTCCCGGGCCTGAGGCTCCGTCCAGGTTTCCCCAGGCACTCGCAGTCCCTGGGCCCGGCTTCCGGGGAGAGCGGGGGCTCCAGGATCAACAGCTCCACCTTGCCGGCGGAGTTTTTTTTGTGGCCCAGAAGCCTGGCCGGGGTGACCTTGGCGTCGTTCAGGACGATCAGGGCGCCCGGGGGCAGAAAACCCCCGATCTCGCGAAACGAGGCCAGGGTCACGGTCCCGTAGGACCGATCGACCACCATGAGCCTGGAGGAGGCCCGGTCCGGGGCCGGTTCCTGGGCGATCAGTCCCTGGGGAAGTTCATAGGCGTAATCGTTTAAATCGAAGGACATCAATGCATGGACTTTGGCGTAATGTTTTGGGAATGATTGGTACCCGGACGGCCGGCTAGGCGACCGGGTTAGGCGGCGTTCTCGATTACCGGCTCTATCACCCTCATCGATTTCCATTTACCTATCTTGTAGCGCCAGGCGCCGGTAAGCGTGCTGCCGCAGATGTAAAAGATCATCGCGTACCAGAGGGTGTGTATGGTGGCCTCCCCCAGGGCGAAGAGGATCAGGATGGGGGCGATCAGGCCGAAGGCGCCCCAGAGGCCCATGGCCGCCATGGGGAACCAGACGTCGCCGGCCCCCTTGATGGCCCCGAAGCAGCACAGGTACAGGCCGTCGAAAAAACTGTAGAGGGCCACGTAAACCAGGATGAGGGAGCCCAGCTCGAACACGTAGCCCCGGGTCACCGGGTCGAGCCCGTCGGAAAGGAAGAGCGACAGGAGGGGCCTGGGGAAGACGATGAAAATGAGGGCCAGGATCATGACGTATATGGAGCTCACCACGATCCCGGATTTTGTGGCCCGGGCCCCCTCCCCCGGTCGCTCGCGCCCTATGGACTGGCCGACCATTATGCTGACGGCCATGCCCACCCCGATCATGGGGAAAAACGACAGGGCCTCGATGGAGAAGGCTATGTTGGTGCAGGTCAGCTCCAGATCGCTCAGGCGGCCCACGGCGAAGGTGAAGAAGGCGAAGGCGAAGATCTCCATGAAAAACTGGAGCCCGCCCGGCCAGCCGTACTTGACCAGGCGCTTGGACAGCTCCCAGTCGAACTTGCGGTTGCTGCGGACGCCGAAGCCCTCCTCCATGCGTTTGGTGAAGATCAGGGCCGCGTAAATCACCACCATCAACACCCAGGAAAGGGCCGTGGCCACGGCCGCCCCGGTGATGCCGGCCTCGGGGAAGATCGTGACCGAGCCCACCCTGAGGCCGTAAATCAAGAGGTAGTTCATGGGGATGTTGAAGCCCGCCCCCAGCAGGCTCACCCACATGACGGCCCTGGGCCGGCCCATGGCCGCCAGGAAGGAGGACATGACCACCATGAGCAGATCTACCGGGGTGAAGGCGACCAGGACGCTGAAGTAACTGACCTCCTGCCTTTTGATCTCGGGGTTTTGGCTGCCGAAGGCGAAGATGAAATCGCTGGCGAAGTACAGGAGGGAGAGGAGCAGGCCCGTGGCCACGGCGAAGTAAATCCCCTGCCAGAGGGTGGCCGCGGCCCGGGCGGGTTTACCGGCCCCCACGTACTGGGAGACGAAAATGCCGGTGTAGGAGCACACGCCTATGAAAAGCGTGGACACCGCGAGCTTGGTCAGCCCGGCCGGGAGCGCCGCCGCTATGGAGTTGGGCGAATAGTTGCTCAGGAAGATGCGGTCGGTGAAGAGCGTGAGCGAGGTGGCCGCGGTCGAGGCGATCAGTGGCAGGGCCAGTGACAGGACTTCTTTGTAACCTTGGGGGGTATGCCATCTTTTTATAGGATTTAAGTCATCGATATTTGAAAAAATCCAGCGCCATATCAACTTAAAATACATACATAACCAACGAGTTTCAGAAAAGAGAGAGAATAAACCTTACAAAACCAATCGCCGGGCTTATCGGCGTCAATCATGCCTTAAAAATGACCATCGATAGCCACACATGCCACGAAAAGTCATTCCCCGCCAACAAAACCAGCGTCCCGTAACCGTTAAAAGGCGATCCAAAGAAGCAAAACGTTTACCGTGAGCGGCACCAAAAGGCCCCAATCCCCGGCCGGCGCCAAAGACTTTCGCCCGTCGGGGATTGATTGGTCAGGCTATGCGGCCCCTAGGAGCCGAAGATTAGCCCAGGGGCCTCGTCCAGGATTTCCCGGAGCCGATCCGGGCCGCCCATGCTCTCGGCGTAAAGCTTCATCTTGGGCTCGGTCCCGCTGGGCCTCACCGCGAACCAGCTGCCGTCCGAGAGGGCGACCTTCAGGCCGCCGACGGGGGCCTGGTTGCCCGGGGCCTTGTCGAAAGCCCGCTCCACGGTTAGGCCCGCGACCTTGGCCCCGGCCAGCGACTCGGGCCTCAGTTTACCCAAAAGGGCCTTGCGCTCGGCGTTCAGGTCGGAATCCACGCGGCGGTAATCGGTCGAGCCGTATTTCTCGGTGAGCCCCCGGTAGATCTCGTGGGGCAGTTTCCCGGTTTTGGCCGTCATCTCGGCGGCCAGCAGGGCCATGCAGAACCCGCATTTGTCGGTGGTCCAGACCCGGCCGTCGCGGCGGAGGAACGAGGCCCCGGCGCTCTCCTCCCCGCCGAAGCCGAGGCTCCCGTCGGCGAGCCCGGAGACGAACCACTTAAAGCCTACCGGGGTCTCGTAAAGTTCCCGGCCGTCGCCCTTGACGACCCTGTCGATTATGGCCGAGGAGACAAGGGTTTTGCCGATCTTGGCGCTTTTGGGCCATTGGGGGCGGTTGTTCAGGAGGTAATGTATGGCCGCGGCCAGGTAGTGGTTGGGGTTCATGAGGTTTCCGCCGGAGATGACCCCATGGCGATCGAAATCGGGATCGTTGCCCACGCCCAGGTCGTAATCCCCCGCCGTTTTGATCAGGTTGGCCATGGCGTAGGGCGAGGAGCAGTCCATGCGGATGGCCCCGTCGGAATCGAGCGGCATGAAGGTGAAGCCCGGATCGATCCTGGGGTTGACCACGGTCAGGCTCAGGCCCCAGCGCTCGGCTATGGGAGCCCAGTAGCGGGCCCCGGAGCCGCCCAGGGGGTCGGCCCCTATCCTGACCCCCGAGGCCCTGACCGCCTCGAGATCGACCACCTGGCCCAGGGCCTCGACGAAGGGCGCGACGAAATCCTCGACCTTGGTCGTATCGGCCTTGAGGGCCTTGGCGTAGGGCAGCCTCGGGATGGCCGAGGGGTTTTCCATGAGCTCGTTGGCCCTGTTCTGGATCCAGCCGGTCACCGCCTCGTCGGCCGGGCCGCCGTTGGGCGGGTTGTATTTGATGCCCCCGTCCTGGGGCGGGTTGTGGCTGGGGGTGATGATGAGCCCGTCCGAGAGGCTCCCGGGGTTGGCCCGGTTACGCTCCAGGATCATGAACGAGACGACAGGGGTCGGGCTGTACTCGTCGTTGGCGTTGATGATGACCGGGACCGACAGGGCCGCCAGGACCGAAAGGGCCGTGCGAAAGGCCGGTTCCGACAGGGCGTGCGTGTCGTAGCCCAGGAACAGCGGGCCAGCGTGGCCCTTCATGGTCCGGTACTCCACGACCGCCTTGGTTATGGCCGCCACGTGGCCCTCGTTAAAGGCCCCCTTGAAAGCGCTTCCCCGGTGCCCCGAGGTCCCGAAGGACACCTTGGCCGCCGGGTCCAGGGTGTAGTAGTCGGTCAAAAGGGTGGCGAGGTTGATGAGCTTTTCCGGAGGGGCGGGTTTGCCGGCCAAAGGATCTATAGACATATTCACCTCAGGAAATAAAAAAAGTGTTAAATTGTTATCCAAAAACGTTAAAGTATCGCAAAAAAAATGCATGGGCCTGGCCCATGCGGCCGCATGGCCTAAAATCCGTCCGCGGTCAGCAAGGCCACCCCGCCCACCAGCGGGGCGTTTATGCCCAGGGTGCCCTTGACGACTTGGATCTCGTTAATCTTGGCCGTCACCAGGTGGATCTCCAGGTAATCCATCAGGGCCTCCTTTAAAAAGCTGAAGGCCCCGGAACCGCCGCCGCCCAGCACGGCCCTCTCCAGGCTCAGGAGGTTGAAGACCCCGGCCAGAATCTGGCCCAGGGCCGTCCCGGCCTCCCTGAAAACGTGAAGGGACATGGGATCGCCCCGCTCGGCCAGCTCGGTCATGACCGCGGAGTTCAGCTCGCCCACGGTTCCCCCGAACATGGTCTCCCGGCCCGACTCAAGCCACAACCTCGCCATCCTGGCCATGCCGCTGGCCGAGGCCACCGTTTCAAGGCAGCCGACCCGCCCGCAACCGCAGGTGACGGTGTGGGCCGGGCCCAGGGGGATGTGGCCAATCTCGGCGGCGCTGGTAAACGAGCCGCTCCAGAGTTTCCCGTTCAAAACCAGCCCGCCGCCAACCCCGGTGCCCAGGGTCACGGTTATCTGGTTGTCGCTGCCCCTGCCGGCCCCGGCCAGCCACTCGCCCAGGGCGTATAGGTTGGCGTCGTTTTCCAGCCTGGCCGGGAGCTCGAGGGCCTGGGACATGAGTTTGGTGATGGGCACCCCCACCCAGCCCGCGAGGTTCGGGGCCGTGACAACCACGCCCTCCCGGGGCTTGAGCCAGCCCGGGGCCCCGATGGCCACCGCGGCGGGCCGATGGTTCCGATCCGACGCCGTCCACAGCGACTTCAGCCGCTTGACTATGATGGCGATGAGCTCGGCCGGGCCGGCGGCCCCCTGGGCCGTGGGAAAGATGTCCGTGGCCAGCACCTCGCCGACGCGGCTAACCAAGCCGCAGGTAACGTTCGTGCCGCCGATGTCCAGGGCCAGGAAGGTATCGTCGGCGCTTCGTTCTTTGGTCTGGCGATTGGTAGTACGCATTTAAGAATCTCACACTAAATATTTGATCTGAAATCTATTTTTTTGACTTTCAAGGCGATAATGGGCATAATGAATCTTTCAAGTTAAATTTTATTCTTAACTTAAAGACACAATAAGCATCACAATGCTTCAATTTTTATAAATAAATTATAAAACTATCAACATAATATCTAATAATTATATTTATTGTACATTTATTTCTTTAGCTTACTTTACTTTTGTTTGTATCATAGCAAAAATAGTCTAAATCATCAAGAAGAAAATTATGGACGCGGCCAGCTGCCCTGGCGCCGGGGGCCAGGCCCTAAACCCCCGTCCGTCCCCCGTCTGGCCACGATTAGGTTACCTTCCAGCCTTGATCACGCAATCGAGGCAAAATATACCTTAAACTTAAATTAACAGTACCAATAATTATAAAAAAAATTTTTTGTCGCCCTATCGTGGTATATTAATTTTAACGGCGTTAAAAGTCCCCAGGCCGCAAAACGGGCCCCTAAACCCTTGCCGCCAAAACGCGCCCCCTCCGCGAATAATCCCATCGGTCCCCCAATGGCCGCGTAAAACACAAGCCTTTTCGCCCCGGTGGCGCGACGACCCGCGCCCCGGGGGCCCTGGGCCAACAAAAAAGCCGAAACCATCGCGACCGGATGATTTCAGCCTGAGTCCAAACACGTTGAAACCGAGTTTTTGGCTGGGGAACAGGGATTCGAACCCCGATAGGCAGATCCAGAGACTGCAGTCCTACCCTTAGACGATTCCCCAGCGAGGCGCGCGGCTTCAGGCGCGCATGAATTTTGTTAATACTGTATACCCGATCTTCAGGGGCAAGTCAAGGGTTTTTTTACCCAAGGCCAGGGCAAAAGCCTTAACAATTGCCCTAAAGAGGCGTCTCATCTAGAAATTTTGGCAATATGGTTGCCGCCTGCCTTGCCCGGCCATTGCCGGCCGCCGCTAACGGGGCGTGATCTCACCGGATTTTTTCGGGATGGCCCCCGTTAAGCCAACCCAGCGGGCTTTCCTTACGCCAACCGGGGCCGCCCCGTTTCCGCCCCGTCCGGGACGGGTCGGCCATCCGATCCAAAGATGGCCTCACGCGGGGCATCGATTATGGCCCGGAAACCCAACGGCGCGGCATGGTAATCCAGCGCGTCGAGGCAAAAGCGGGTCCTCAAAGGCCTCCCCGAGGCGTCCGATGACGGACGGGCCTTGCCGGCCATCCCCCACCGCGGCCAGGTCGGGGCGGGAATGATTTCTCCCCCTTTGCCCCGCCCCAAAGGCCCGGACCTCACCCTTGGGGGCGCGCTCCCCCAGGATTCCCGGTTTGCGACGTTTGGGCGGCGCCATAAAGAAACCCGCAGGGTTTCGTGCCGCCCAGACGTGTCTGGGGTAAGCGTGGGAAGGGGCGTGGCGACCGATCTTGCGAATGGGGGCCGGGCCGCCTGGCGGCGAAACGTAAACGGACCCGTTGAAGTTGTCGAAAAACCTTGCTTCGCGGATTTTCGCCGTTTAAAAAGCACCCGTTTAGGCGGGTTCCGGAAACGAGATTTTCAAAAACGGCGGTGGGTGAAGTGTGCGTGGCAATGGAGCGTAGCGGAATGACCTAGCCACGCGTAACACCGCCACCGTGGCGAAGCATATACGGTCCTGTTATGCTCAGTAGGTTCGTACCCCCATTATTATATTTTTAAAATTTCTACACAATTGATTGTCTGTCTATTTTGCATATATCAGTATTATTTACTTTCAACTTGTTTTCAAATTCTTTGTACCCATTATTATTTATATATTCAAATTCACTGTCAGATATTGGAATAGCTAATAAAAAATTTACTTTCTTATTATTAGCCGTAAAATATTCCAGTTCATCTTCACAAATATACGGTTT
>JAITKA010000155.1 GCA_031278635.1 Deltaproteobacteria bacterium
TGGTCGGAAATTGAACCTGGAGGTTGATCATGAACGGCATGGCTTACAGCGAACTAAACCTTAAGAAGGGCGCCTCGGAATCCGAGATCAAGGCCGCTTTCAGGAAGCTGGCCAAGGAGCATCACCCCGACTCCGGTCGCCCCGGTTACGACGTGGAAAAGTTCCGGAACGCCTACAGGGCCTACCGCGAGCTGCTCGGCCAGGCCAAGAAGGCCGGGCATGAAGCGGCCCAAAAGCCCGCGCCCGTCTCGCCCACGGCCTTCGTTTTTGACGGCCAGAGAACCCACGGCCTCGACGTTTATTACGATCTGGCGGTGGAGAGGCCCCAAAGCCTGGACGGGGGCTTCGGGATCGTCCTCCCCTTCACCGCCCGCGAGGCCTGCCCCCGCTGTCTGGGCAAGGGCCAGACCCTGGGTCGCCTGAGCCCCGGCGGGGACGTCTACCGGCCCCGGACCTGCCCCAGGTGCCACGGCGCGGGTTCGCTCGGCAGGGCCAGCCACCTGACCGTGAGGGTCACGGCCGGGATGGCCGGGAGGGGCAAGTTCAGGCTGCGCGGGGCCGGGGGTTATTTGCCCAGCCAGGCCAGGAGGGGCGATTTGATAGTCAGCCTCAGGTTCGTCGATAGCCTGCCCGCCGGGAATTAAGCGCCATATACCCCGCCCCGGCCGAGCCGGGGCATGCCCGTTAACCCAAAAGCAAAGGAGGCGCCTATCGAAACCTGCGACCGTGCGGCCCAGTGGCGCGCGGTCAAGCCAAAGCGAAAAAAGGTTCACCGACCGCCGGGGGGTCCCGTGGCCCCCCGGCTTATTTTTTTGTGGCCAAGGGCGTGAATTTCCCTTCACGGCTTGGGGCGGCTTTACGTGAAGCGCGCTTCACCGGAAAGTGCCGCCCTGGGGGGTAATATTCGGTAACATACTGAATCAATTGCGAAAATATCTCTGGCACGTATGTTGCGTTATTCATGCTCGGTCATGTAACCAGGAGGTCCGACATGAACCCCAAGGCTGGCAACGACAGGAATCCAAGCCCCGCGGGCCCGGGGAAGGAAAATCCCAGGCCCATTCACGGAGCGCCCAATGAGGGCCTTGGCCAGGCGGCCAAGGCATGCGCCGCCTTCGCCGTGGAGGGCCTAAGGACCCACGGCCTGGACGTTTACCTGGATCTGGCCGTGGTCGGGCCTGAGGGCGGGGGATTCGACATCGCCCTCCCGATCGAAAGCGAGGGGCCCTGCCCCCGCTGTTTGGGCCAGGGCCGGACGGTGGGGCGGGACGGCGACCTGGTTTCCCGGCCGTGCCGGAGGTGCGGCGGGAGCGGCAAGGTGGCCAAGGGCGGAAGCCTTACCGTCACGGTCACGGGGCCGATGGCCGGGAGGGGCAGGTTCAGGCTTCGCGGGAAGGGGGTTTACCGGCCCGGGGAGGCGAGGCGGGGCGACTTGATCGTGGGCCTCAGGTTCGTCGCGGGACTGGCCAGGCTCGACTGAGGGCGAGGGAAGGTAATCTTTGGGCCCCTGGCGGCCGATAAAATAACTGGGGGTTGGTCGTGGGGGGCTTTTTGGGCGGCGTGGTTTTTTGGCGACAGGGGGGAATTTAGGGCTTGGTTTTCCGTGGGGCAAAATTATTGGAGATTGGGGGAATATTTTAGCGAAGCGGGTCGGTTGCTTGACCTCATGCGAGGAGAGTTTGCCAGAAACGTCTAAGGATTGCGTGAATTAAAAATAATTATCGCTTGTTAACTTTTTCTGGCTATGAAACGCAAAACGTGATAGTATCCCTTCGTTGGTCCTAACGGCAAGGCCAAATGTTTGAACTTGCTAAGAGAAAGGACGGCTTATCCGGCCATTCAAAATCATGTCCCGATTAGGGCGGGGCCAGGGCCGGGCATTTGTCAATAAATGACATGTTTTCGCCATGTTATTTAAGGCTTTCAAAAAACTTGATCTTTTGGCTTTTTTGCGATAGAGTAACGCGTCCATAAGAGATATTTATGACTCGATTCCTTCTCAGGTCAATCTTGGCCCTGACGGTCGCTTGCGGCGGATTGCTCGCCGGGCTGGCCGCTTGCCGGACCCTTGACGGTACCGGTAGCGCCCCCGTGCCCGCTTTCATCGCCTCGATGCGTTTCCTGGGCCAGCCGGGGGAACCGAAGACCGAATATAATTTACCCAGGGTGGTCACGTTATGCGGGGAAACCCTTCCCCTGAACAGGCCATCCGTTTACGAGAGGCTCGACCGGGAATTCCAGCTGGCCGCCAATCACCGGGCCCAGGTGGAACTGTGGCGCCGCAGGGCCATACGCTATTTCCCCCTCATCGAGCGCAGCCTTAGGGATGCCGGTCTCCCGGATGACCTGAAGTACCTGGCCGTGGCCGAGAGCGACCTGCGGCCCACCGTTTCCTCCCCCGCCGGGGCCACCGGGCTCTGGCAGTTCATGCCGGCCACGGCAAGGCATTTTGGCCTGAAAGTCACCCGTCAGGAAGACTTCCGGATGCTGCCCGAGCCCTTGCTGGCCATTGGCATGAAATACCTCTCCCAGCTCCATTCGAGATTCGGGAGCTGGGCCCTGGCCATGGCCGCCTACAACAGCGGCGAGGCCCGGGTTGACCAAGCCCTGGCCAGGGAAAGCGCCGGGGCCGACTACTACCAGCTGAAATTGCCCACGGAAACCGAACGTTACGTTTATCGCATTGCCGCCATCAAGATTATTTTAGAGAACGCCGAGCGATTCGGCTTCGGCGACACCCCCCCTTCCGGGCTGTATAAGCCCCTTGAGTTCACGGAAACCACCCTAAGTTTCTCCACCCCCACCTCCTGGGCCCAGCTGGCCAAGGAACGGGGGGTTGACTACAAGACACTGCGGCTCCTGAATCCCCATTTGGGGGCCATGAACGTTCTTAGCGGGGGCCCATTTATCTTCAGGCTACCGCCGGGGGCGAAAGCCGTCCCCAAGGTTGGCGCTTAGGCCGATTCGCCGAACGCGTGGCGAAAAGGGCCAAAGGCTCGCGTCCCCAAACTAGCCGCTTATGTTTGGTAGGCGCCAAGGCCTTCACGCCCATCCGGGCGAAAGGGTCAAGGGTTTGAGCCCGAGGGCAAAAAACCTTTGGCACGTAGCTTGCAAGTAAAATAGACGACCGGGTCGATTTCCGGTCCTGGGGTTCGAATAGCCCCGTCTGAGTCCCGTTTCGGGAAGCGTTCGGTAGACGATAATTGCCGGATCGCTTCACTGCCTTATCGGAGGGTGGCCAAATGGCAACGGATCTAACCATAAACGTTGACGTTTCCAAAAGCAAGGCCAGCAGCGATTGCACTTATGCCCAACAATGCCTGTGGTACGAGGCCCCGGCTCCAGCGAGCGTGGCCTGCATAAATCGCAATTCTTTGGTCTGTCAAAAGTACTGTGAGGAAGTTTTCGGGCACGGGGAGAAACAAAAATCCGTGGCCGGCTAACGGGACTGGGATGGTCTCGCCCTACCGATGCCGTTCGTCGGCTAAGTGTGCAAGTTTTTCCCGGTCTCGCTAAAAACAAATTCTGCGCAGACTTTTTTGCCCAAAAGCCTTAAAAAGCACCCAAACAGAACCTTCTTGTGGTAAGTTTCCTGGGAACACAGTCTCACGCTCCGTAAGCCAGTCGATCACTTGATAGGCAAAATCGCAAAAAGCCCCAAGATTTTGGGGTTTTATCTTTTCCGCAACCCGTCCTTCCATCCGTTTCGATAACCAGGGCCCCTATAACCAAGGGAAATCAGGTCAAAAAAAATCCGCCCCCAGGCTTAGGGCCGGGCCGTCAGGGCCCGGCATTGGTTCGCTCACATGAGACCCATGAGACCACCGAGACCGCGCTTCACCAAAGAGCCCATTCCCAAGGACATCAAGATACTTTTCATCGATTTCGACGGCACCTTAAAGCCCGCGGGCGGGCACGTGGCCAGACCCGACATCTCGGCCATGAGGAAGCTCGGCAGGTTGGGGCTAATCAGGGTCGTGGCTACCGGCCGGGGCCTCTTTTCCTTCCAGAGGGATTACCCGGAGGACTTTGAGCTCGATTACCTGCTGTTTTCCTCGGGCCTGGGCCTGTGCGCCTGGCACGACGGCCCGGGGCCCCTCCTGCTCGCCCAGCGCTTCACCGACGAGGACAGGGATCGGGCCCTGGCCGCCTGCCTTGAGCTGAAGAGGGGCTTTTACGCCTTCGAGCCGCCCCCTGAATGCCATCGCCACATATTCCAGTATCCCGAGGGCTACCCCCCGACCGTGGGTTTTTTGAGCCGCCTGCGCTCCTACGTCCAGTACTCCGAGGCCTACAGGCCGAAGGTCGATCAGGGCCCCAGGGCCGAGTTTCTCATTACCGCCCCGACCGACGAGATGCCCGAGGTCATGGCCCGCTTCGAGGAACTGTGCCCTGGGCTCTCGCTCCTTCGCTGCTCCTCGCCCTTCGGCGACAACTCGATGTGGCTTGAGATATTCCCCCCGGGGGTGAACAAGGGCCAGGCGGCCCAGCGCCTGGCCGAAACGCTGTCCCTTACCTCCGAGAGCGCCCTCGCCATCGGGAACGACTTTAACGACCAGGCCCTTCTGGCCTGGGCCAAGATCGGCATGGTCACCTATAACGCCCCCGAGGAGCTGCGGAACCAATTCCGCCTTCTCCCGCCCGTCACCAAAAAGCCCCTCAATTACGCCTTTAAGCTCATAAACGCTGCCAGAAGGTACTAAGCCAATGCCTTTTGCCACTATTTGGTATCCGGGCCCGTGACCCCCGAGACGGAGCTAACCATCTACGAGATCCGGACGGGCCACCCCGACAACCTGGCCCGCTTCGAAGGCGACCCCCCCGAAACCTTCCTGGGCCAGGATTTGGCCAAAAACCTCCTGGGGCTCCACCTGGAGTCCGATTTCCTCTTTTTGTTCTTCGATAAATCGGTCGATCTGGCCCCGTTCCTTTCCCGCTTCCCCGAGCTCGAGCTACGGCAAACCCACGAGCTGCGCTACGACCAGTGGCAGGACGGGGCGGGCAGCCCGCCCTTTTCCGTGGGCCCGCTCACGATCCGGCCCGTGTTCGGCTCAGGGGCCGGCCCCGAACACGGGCCTATTGGGCTTCCGGAACCGCTGTTGGTCGATCCGGGGCTGGCCTTCGGCTTCGGCGGCCACCCCACGACCAGGGCCTGCCTGGAATTCCTGGTGAGGCTCTACCGGCCGGGGACCACCGTCAGCCCCTCGCCGGGCTCCGCCCTCGATTTGGGCTGCGGCACGGGCATCCTAGCCCTGGCGGCGGTGCGGCTCGGGGCCGGGCGGGCCCTGGGCCTGGACCATAGCCACCTGGCCGTGGACGCTGCCAACAAAAACGCCCGGCTTAACCGCCTGGGTCACGCGGTGACCTTCGGGAGGGCCCTCGCCCAGGATTACGCCCAATACCCGGCCAACCTGGTCATGGCCAACATCCCCCTTTTCGTCCTGCGGGATCTGGTCGATCTGGGGGCCTTCGTGGCACGCGATTACGCCATCGTCTCGGGGCTACTCCCCGAGGAGGGCGAGGTTTTCCTGGGGCTCCTCTCCCAAAGCGTTGGGCACAAGGTCCTGGACGCCCGGAGATCCGACCGCTGGGTGAGCTACCTCATAAAACCGTGCGCCTAAAAAAACCGGGGCCTTTGGCCCCGGTTTTGGTTCCCATGGGTGGCGGTCGGTCAAAAATGGTGATGGCGGACGTTTTTGCCCTTGACGATGTATATGATCTCCTCGGCCAGGTTGGTCGCGTGATCGCCCAGGCGCTCGAAGTGCGCCGCCGTGTTTATGATCTCAAGGCCCCAGGCGACCTTGTGGCCGTCGTTAAATACGGCGTCCAGGACGTCGGCCCTGACCCGGTGGTTAAGGTCGTCGATCTCGTCGTCGAGCCCCAGGACGTGGCTGGCGAGCTCGGTGTCCCGCTCCACGAAGGCCTTGACCGACTGGTTAAGCATCTCGACGGTCTTGACCCGCATGGTGTTGATGTTTTCCGGGAAGGGGTCGGCCGCGGCCCCCTGGCGGCTAAGGGCGGCGAGGCCAAGGGTCCGGCGGGCCAGGTTGGAGCCCAGGTCGCCCATGCGCTCAAGCTCGGTCGCGATCCTGAGGCTCGCGGCCAGAAAGCGCAAATCCCCGGCCACGGGCTGGTTGGCGGCGATAAGGTTGATGGCCTTATCGACTATGTTATTCTCCATGGCGTTTATGGCCTTGTCCCTGGCTATGACCACCCGGGCCACCTCCTCGTCGCCCTCGGAGAGGGCCTTTACGGCCACGCCGAGCATGTCCGCCACCTCGTAGCCCATGGTAACCAGGCTGTCCCTGAGTTTCTTGAGCTCCTCCACTAAAGAACCCATGACCATGGTCTTTTCCTCCTAACCCCGCGGCCAAGGGGACCGAAGCGCCCCCGACGTTTTGGCCTGAGCCAAAGGGGGCCGGGATCGGGTGAATCTATCCCGCCGCGGATGAAAAAAATAATATTGGTATGAAAACCCGTTCGCGATGGTTATGCCGGGCAAGGCTTTGGCTGAGGCCTCCCCCCCGTGGCGACCTTAGCCAAAGCGACCGGTGATGTAATTCTCCGTGCGGACCTCCCTGGGGCTGGTGAAGAGCTCCAAGGTGGGCCCAAACTCGATTAGCTCGCCCATGTAAAAGAACGCCGTCCTGTCCGAGATGCGGGCGGCCTGCTGCATGTTGTGGGTGACTATGACTATGGACATGCCCGCCCCGCGGATCCAGTCCTCCACCTTGGAGGTGGCGATGGGATCCAGGGCCGAGGTGGGCTCGTCCATGAGCAGTATCTCCGGCTCCAGGGCCAGGGCCCTGGCGATGCACACCCTCTGCTGCTGCCCGCCGGAGAGGTCGAGGGCCGATTTGCCCAGCTTGTCCTTCACGTCGTCCCAGAGGGCCGCGGCCTTGAGGGCCTTTTCCACCACCTGGTCGAGGTCGGATTTCTTGGTCACCCCGACCAGCCTGGGCCCGTAGCAGATATTGTCGTATATGGACTTGGGGAAGGGGTTGGGCCTCTGGAAGACCATGCCCACCCTGCGCCTGATATCGACCGGGTCGGTCTCGGGGCCGTAGAGGGAGGTCCCCCTGACCAATATCTCCCCGGCCAGCCTGGTGCCGGGGACGAAATCGTGCATGCGGTTCAAAAGCTTAAGGAACGTCGATTTGCCGCAGCCGGAGGGCCCGATGAAGGCGGTCACCTCGTCGGCCATGATGTCAAGGCTAATGTTTTTCAGGGCCTGAAACTGCCCGTAGAAAAACGAGACGTTCTCGGCCTTTATGATGACCTCGCCGTCCGCGCCGGCGCCATTGCCGGCGCCGCCGTTCCGGCCCCCCCCGCCGCCCGGCCCGCCGTCGGCCCCTTGCCCCTTGGGGCCCAAATTACCCTCGTCTACCATTTGCGGCTCCTACGCAACCTGGCCCTCAAAATAACGGCCACCAGCGAAAGGCCCAGGACTATGGCCATCAAAACCAGGGCGGTCCCGAATTGCTGGGGCCTGGTGCCGGCGATGTTGGCCCCGTTCGTGGCCAGGTTGTAGATATGGGTGGTCAAGGCCATGGCCTCGTTCAGGGGGGAATCCGGGAGCGCCGGGCTGTAGGCCGTGGCCGAGGTCAGGGTGATGGGCGCCGTCTCCCCGGCCGCCCGGCCCAGGGCCAGAATGGCCCCGGTCAGCATGCCCGGGAGGGCCGCGGGCAAAATGACCTGCCTTATGGCCTGGAAGCGGTTGGCCCCCAGGGCCAGGGCCGCCTCCCGAAAAGAGCTTGGCGTTTGCCTAAGGGCCTCCTCGGCCGCCGCCGTGACCGTGGGCAGGGTCAAAAGGCCCAGGGTCAGGCAGCCCGAGAGGAGCGAGCGGCCGAAGCCGAAAGTGGTCACGAAAAGGGACAGGCCGAAAAGGCCGAAGACGACCGAGGGCACCCCGGCCAGGTTGGCCACCCCCAGCCGGATGACCGAGACCAGGGGCCCCTGCTTGGCGTACTCCGCGAGGTATATGGCCGCCCCGAACCCCAAGGGGATGGAGATGACCATCGAGCCCAGGGCCAGGTAAAGGGTCCCGACTATGGCCGGGAGGATCCCGCCCTTGGTCATGGACTGTCGGGGGAACTGGGTCAAGAACTCCCAGTTTATGGCCGAGATGCCCTGAACGAATATGTAGACCAAAAGGGCCGCCAAAACCAGGAGGATGAAACCGGCCAGCCCCGCTATGGTCAGGGTGGCCAGTTGATCGCGCCTTTTTCTGGCTTCTTTCGAGTAGCCGAACAAAAACATGCCGTTCACCGGAAATGTCCCCGCGGCCTCCGGGCCGCGGGGTAACCCGCAAGGGCCAAATTCGCCTACCTGCGGGTGCGCCAACGCCTGCTTAGGTACCAGGCCAAAAGGTTAAAGGCCAGGGTCATGAAAAACAATATCACGCCCAGAGCGAACAGGGCCTGGTAGTGGCGGCTACCGATGGCCGTCTCGCCCATCTCGGCGGCCAGGGTCGAGGTGAGGGGCCTGATGGAATCGAAAAGCGAGTTGGGTATCTGGGCCGCCCCGCCGGCCACCATCAGCACCACCATGGTCTCCCCCAGGGAGCGACCCAGGCCCAGTATGACCGAGGTGGAGAGGCCGCCCAGGGCGGCCGGCGTGGTGACCCGCCAGATGGTCTCCCAGCGGGTGGCCCCCAAAGCGTAGGAGGCGTCCTTGATGTCCTGGGGGACGGCGGAGAGGGCGTCCTCGCCCAGGGAGGCTATGGTCGGGGTGGCCATGACCGCCAAAATCACGCTGGCGTTCAGTAAATTGAGGCCCGTGGGCAGGTTCAGGGTCTGCTGGAGGAAAGGGGCGATGACGACCATGCCCACCAGGCCCAGGACGACCGAGGGCACCGAGGCCAAAAGCTCCACCGCCGGTTTGACGAACTCCCTGGTCCTCCTCCCGGCGACGCACGACAAAAACATGGCGAGGCCAAGGCCCAACGGCGCGGCGATGGCCGTCGAGACCAGCGTCACGGCCAGCGATCCGCAGATGAGGGCGAAGGCCCCGAAGGAGGGATCGGGGTAGGTCGGGTACCAGTCCCTTCCGAACAAAAAGGATCCCAGGCTGACCCCAGGGGATCCGCCCTGGCTAAAAACCAGGCCCACCGACTCGGTGAACAAAAAGACCATGATCAAAAGCATCTGACCCATGGCCAGTATGGCGCAAAACAAAAAAAACAGGCGGCTCCCGCGCTCGGCCTTCGATAGCCTTGGCTTAAGGGGGATGGCCCGCCGCGAGGCCTCCTCGAAGGTCTCCTTGGGCTCCGGGGGCCCCTCCAGGCTGGGGATCTTCAACGGGGCCTTGGGCTTTTCGTCGAGCTCCTCCATGAGCGAGGCGCCGTCGGTAATGGACACCACCCCGGCTATGGCCAGCTCACCCGGCTTGCCCTTGCCCTTGCCCTTGGCCTCGACCTCGCCCTCGCCCTCACCTTGCTTTTTTTTCGCCTGCTCTTCGCTCATACGCACGCCTTGCCCCTATGGGGCCCGTTTAACGATAACCCTCTGTCCCCCGCGAACTACTTCCCTGCCGCCGTTCCCGGCCCCTCGGCGCCCCTCACGGGCTCCCCCGCCGCCGTTCCCGCCCCCTCGGCTCCCCCCACCACGGGCTCCCCTGCCTCGGTCGCGGCCCCCGCGGCTTGCTTGGGCGGCAAAAAGCCGGTGTCGGTTATTATCTGGCGGCCCTCGGGGGAGTAGATGAAATCCAAAAACTTATCCGCCTCCGGCCCATGGTCGCCCCTTACGTACATGTAAAGTTCCCTGACTATGGGGTACCTGCCGTCCGCCGCCGTCTCGTGGGACGGCTTGACCCCGCCCACCGACAGGGCCTTGACCCCGTCAGAGAGAAAGCCCAGGCTTACGTAGCCAATGGCGTAGCGGTTCCCCGACACGGCGTAGGCCACCCCGCCGCTCGAGGACTGGACCTGGGCGTCGGGCCTGTGCCTGGCCCCGTTCAACACCTCCTCGATCCACATCTCGAACGTGCCAGAACTACTGTCGCGATTTATCGGCACTATAACCATGTCCGGGCCGCCCACCTGTTTCCAGTTGACGACGTCCCCCACGTATATGGCCTTAAGGTCGCTTAAACTTATGTCGGTCAAAGGGTTCGAGGGATGGACGATCACGGCCAGGCAGTCGAGGGCGATGTCGTGCCGGATCAATTCCACCCCGCCTTTCCTGGCCCTATCGTACTCCTCCCCCTTGACCTCCCTTGAGGCGTCGGCGATGTCGATGTTGCCGTCGATCAAAGACCTGATGCCCTCGCCCGTCCCGGTCCCGGAGACGGTCAAAAGTAAATCGGGGCGCTTTTTCAGGTATTCCTCGGCGGCGGTTTCGGTGACTGGGAGGAGGGTGGAGGAGCCCGAGACGCGCAGGGTGGGCTTGGGCTGGGCCCAAAGCGCCCCCTGGCCAAAAACGAATGTCAAGGTAATTGATAGACAAATCATGACCCCTAGGTAGCCCAGGCCCGTCCCCCCCGCCCCGCCGGCTAGGGTCTCGTTTCTCAGGCTATGTGGCTTACCTTTAAGAGTCATTTTTAACTTTACTAAATAAAAAGCCGTTACTAGCGCATTTTTCAATACTTATTTTTGACTACGATAC
>JAITKA010000060.1 GCA_031278635.1 Deltaproteobacteria bacterium
GGTTCGATAAACGGAGCTAAAAAAGCGTTTAAATACTCATACAGCTCTCTAAAACCAGGTTTTCCAATAACGCGGCGTAACTTATTATAGGCATGTTCCACGTCTTCGCGGCGATTCAAAAAAGTCTTGAACGTACCAATGGGGAGGTTTTCTTTCATCCAGTATTTGTGTAACTCAGTTTTTTGAATTTTCACGCAATGCGCGAGGGCATAGGTATCAACCAAGTCTTTCGTACGCCGGCATAATTTATCCGAGGAAATAGCGTTGATTTTATCGCCTATGACGCTGATCGGCGTAACGCCACTGAATGTCACATTCTCGTATTGATAAGTCCGGCTGTGCGTCACCGCCCGCATTTCGATGTCAATCGACAGTTTCTTGAACCCTTTGGCATCAAAGATTCTAAAGCCAGCCGACCGTTCTTCGCCGTATTCGCGTTTCATTGCGGCCGTCATCCCAAACCCGCCGAGAGCGCGGTTGAGCATCTCCTTCAATTGCTCTGTCGATGGCAAGTTCGGGCTTGTCCAATTCAAGTCAATGTCCTGTGTTTTGCGACTGACTTCATCGTAGTGATTTTCGCGGAGTATCAGTTTCGTAATCATGGCCCCCTTATAGACAACGGGCATACCGGCGCCAGCGATCGCGCCCATGACTTCATACATAAGTTTTTCGGTATCGGTTAATCTATCCATGGTCGTAAAACTCTATGGCCCAATCCCTTATGGCCTCGAAACGTTCGGCATGTTGAGGCTCTATGATCAGTCCTTCAAAGCTTTCGCCGTTGGCATGGTAGTAGTCGGAAAGGCCCTGCACAAGGGATGGCTCGTCTATCCGGTCGTAGTCGCGGAACATGTCGTTGACCGTCTGGTTCAGCGTGGTGCAGCGCAACCCGTCAATAACCACGATGTCAAGCGAATCGAACGAGTCAATCAAAAAATAGTTGATGTTTTCGTACGGGCCGATCTCGGTGGCATAAACGTCAATTTGATCCTCGTTGACGTAACCGTCAAACCAGCCAAGGAATTCCAGCGCTGATGTATGGCTCAGCACAATGTCCATGCCGCGCAAGACGTCGAGGAACCATTCATGGTGCGAGGTGTAATCGCCGTTAGTCTTCACTCGCATAATCGGATCTCCTGATTCAATCGGGGCAAACACCCCGTTGGTTGATTATTTTAACATTTAAAGCGTTCGTTTTCAATGGCAATTCAAAGGGTTGGGAATCAAATGCGTCACAATGATTCGGTGGAAATCACCGGTGGTTAGATGACCTCCCATTGCCCGGCCTTATGTGGGAATACATTTTTTACGTGATTATGTTTTTTGGGTTTTGTTAAAATGCCCAGGAATATTTTGCCGTTCCGGGAGCGATTTTCGCGAATGGGTAAAGGGTTAACGTTGGCTCGCTTGGCTTCAAGCGTACGATAAACCCAAAGGCGGCCGTGAGGCGGTAAAGGTTTCGCCGGCCAGGGGCCAAGCCGGTCGGGTGGCTTAGACGCGGCCCGAAATCGAATATGCGATTTTAAAGGCCGTAATCGTGGCTGGCATGGTTTCGTGGCGAAAGAGGCGAAATCGTTAGCCCCAGGAAGTACGTTTCGACACGGCGGGTATCAACCGTGTTGGGGGCTTAGGGAGCGACCACGTTCATCGTGCCGGGCCCAACCCGATATCTCCCCATGGTAATCGTTTACGGTAAGGGCGAGCGTCAGGGGGTTTTCGTATCGGGCGGCGAGGTCTTTGGCCAGCAGTTGCTTTAGGGTATCGGAGGCATGTTTCCGGTCCACGGTTCTTTTGCCATGGGTTACCGTAAGGCCGACAAACCAGGTCCGGGCGCCGTATCGGATCAGTAGTTCGGATTCTCCCAAGGGGCCGCGTTCATCGGCGGTGGGGTCCAGGTTCATGGCGTAGAAAAGGGTCAAAAACAAGTCGCGATAATATGGGACTTCCTTACGGTCCCTGACGTAATAAACAAGGGATATTTTGTGGATGAGAAGATCGAAAACGTCTATGAGCGAGAGGTGATCGCCCTCGGTCAGCGCCGATTGGGTTTGCCTGATGACGTCGTCGGTCTCGTCGGCCGAGGGGAAATAGCTGAGGAGGAACCGTTGGGCCATGGACGTTCTGGAAAGGGCGTTGGGATAGTCGAGTAAGTAATCCGGGTCACGGGAAAGCGGGGGCTTTTCGTCCCGTGTGGGTTTAAGGCTTAGGTAACCCATGCGGAACAGTAAGACGTCGGTGGATTCGAACCGGCTCACGTCGGGGCTGTCCATAAGTAAGGAGGGGACCGTGGCGAAGCGGAATTGATTGGGCATGAAGCCCATTTCGTTGAGGAAAGATACCAACTTGTCGGGGGCCGAGGCGGAGAACCAGAAATCGTCGAAGGTTTTGTAGTCAAAGAACGAAAGCGTGGAGTGGGGATTGTACAGTAGCGTCTCGTTGTCAAAGCAGTAACCGTGGTAGTGGCGTCCCATCCCTTCCAGCAGGGCCTCGGGCGAGGTTTCCCGCCTTTCCGCCGTCTTGTCGATATGGGCCTTGAAATGGTGGGTAAGCTCCTCGTGGGTAAAGCCCGTCAGGGCGCCGTATCCGGGGTCAAGGGAGATATCGGTGACGGTGTCGAAGGCCGAGTATGGCCCGCCCAGGACGGCTTTGGTGACGCCGGTGAGTAAAACGAAAGAGGTGTAATTGTCCAAGGCCTTGAGGGTCGTGAAATACCGGCCCAGCGTCTTACGCACCTTATCCGCCTCGGTCGGTTTGTCCCAAAGATCCGTGACGGGGGTGTCGTAATCGTCGATGAGCACGGCTACCTGTTCGCCGTATTTGCGGGCGGTCCCGGCAATCAGTTCCCATAGGATCTCGCTGGGGGCAAGGTCCAGGTTTACCGGGACGTTAAGCTCGTCGGCCACGGTTGCCATTTGCCGGCCCAAAGAACCGCCGAACCCGTCAAGGCCTTGGCTGGCGGCGGCCGCGGCCAAGTCCAGGTGGATGACCGGGCGCGGGGCGAATGGTTCCTTACGGAGGAATTTTTCGATGGCAAGGCCTTTGAATAGATCTTTGTTGCCTGAGAAGAGTGAGATGAGGGTTGAAACGATCAAGGATTTCCCGAAACGCCTTGGCCGGAGCAGAAGGAAGGCCTTGCCGCCGTCGGCTATCATTTTGGCCAGATAAGCTGTCTTATCCACGTAAACATGATTATTTGTAATTATAGTCTCAAATGAATTGATGTTACAAGGTAACTTTTTAATTTGAACCATGTTTGGCAACCTCCGGGTTAGTTTTAATCATAAACCAGGTCTCACAAAATGTCAAACCGAATCAAAACGTAACCGTATGAGCCGACTTTTTATGGTTTTTTTTGCTTTAGATGGGTTATTTGCGCGCGGTATCGGGTTAAGGCCTACAAGGGGCGGCTTTCCAAGGTCATAGTGACGGAAAGGGGGTAGGGGAGGCAAGAAGGGGGGCCCCTTTCAGGGCCGGGCGAGGGGCCGGGCGAGGGGTTGGTTTGGCCGCCCACGGGGGGGCGAGAGGGAGATGCCGGTAATTTGACCCGCGAGGTAGGGGGTGAGGCTTATGGGCCAGCGGGCGTCGAGGATGACGGGGTCCTCGCCGTTGATTTGGCGGCTGACGGATATGGTTCGGCCGTGGAAGGCGAAGGCCAGGGGCCGGTGGATGGTTTTGTCGTCCTCCAGGGGGTGGGGCCTGGCTTGCGGGCATACGGTTACCGGGCCTTGCGGGGCGCGGGCGGTCACGGTCACGAGGGATTTCAGGGCCGTGACTTGCCCGTCCGGGCCAAAGGCGAGGGAGTTTCGGTCGGCGGTGACGCCCGTGGCCTCGGGGTCATATGCCCACATGGGGCCCAGGGGGGTGGCGACGGGGACGGGCGATTTGGGCTCCAGGGAGGCCAGATCGCCGGAGGGGTAGAGGGAGAAGCCGGCCCCGACGCGGGCCGGTTGGCCGGGGAGGGGGAGGGGCAGGGTCAGGTCCTCGCCGGGCCAGAGGGTGACGCTTTTGAGCTCGCCCGAGGGGTGGAAGGCCAGAGCCGAGACGTAGCCGCGCCAGGGGCCGGTTTTAAGGGGCAGGGTGATTGGGTGGTTAAGTTTTTTCTCGTCGGCGATGGACCAAAAGCCGGAGAGGCGGCCGTCGACGGGGAACAGGCGTTTGAGGGCCCCGTTTTCGTAAAAGGTCAGGCGCTCGGCCGGGAGGGGGCCCAGGGGTGTCGCGACCATGGTCACGGCGGAGAGGCGCAGGCTTTTTATGCCCCCGGACCCGTGGAAGGTGACGGAGGGGGCGTATTTGGCCCTGGCGTCGTCGAAGCGGTGGTTGGGGACGAGCCCGCCCAGGGGCGTTTCGATGGCCACCGGACGGGTGAGGGTGATTGAGCGCGGGGCCCCGGAGGGGTAGCGGTCCATTCCCGCGATGGCGGCGGCGAGCGAGGGCGGGAGATCGTCCGCCGGGAGGGGCGGGGGTAGGCGGGCGATGGTTTCGGTCAGGTTTGTCCGCATGGTTTTAAGATCCCTGAGTCGATCTCGATGAGTACCCCGCCGGGGATCCGGCGACTGTCCCAGGAAAGGCCGCGGCTTTTGAGCTCGGGCGGTAGCCAGGGCGGGAGGTGGTCGTAGATGACCTTGAGGCTGGCGAAGGTGGCCGCGTCGAGGAAAGGCCGGAGGATTTTTTTGGTCGTGAGCTCGGGGTAGGCGTTGAGGGCCTCGCGCAAATCGAGGTAATAGTCGCCCGAGCCCTCCTCGGTCTCGTAGGGGGCGTTGGGCGGGGGCGGGCCAAGGTCGGTCTCGGGGCCCGCGCCGTCCATGATGGCCGGGAGGACCTCGGACCTGAAGCCGTTCAGCTCGTATAGGGTCAGGCCGGCCCGGGAGAGGACCTCCATGGAAATGCCCGGGTAGCCGCGGGAGACGAGGGCCTTGGCCCCGCCCAGGAGTTCGATCATGGCATGGAGGCGCTTGCGCATCTGGCAGAGGCCGGCCACGCCGGCGAAGTCGAAGGGGATCTCCCGGTCCACGACCCAATCGGCCGGGCCCTTGTGGAAAAGCTCGATGCGTTGGGTCTCGGGGACGGTCGAAAGGTCCCCGGTCTCGGAGAGGGTGACGGCGATGGTGTAATCATCGGTTGGCATGATAGGGTCGGGGCCTTTCGGTGCCAGGGGGGCCGCGCGGGCGGTGGCTGGGGGGCCGCTGGGGCGGCGGCCGTTGGGTTAACGGTTCACGCGCTGGAGGCCGGCGTGATGGGCCAGCCAATCGGTGACGTCGCTGCCGGGCGAGGATTTGAGGGAGGCCATGTAGCCCTCCCTGGAGAGGAACTCGCGGAGCGTGCGCTCGAGGGCCATGGCCTGGGCGGAGCTCACGTTGACCGCGAGGGCGCGGCAGCGCTCGGCCAGGGCCAGAAAGCCCGAGAAGGAGGCGTTGCCGGTGCGCTCGCCCACGCCCAGAATCGATGTGTTGATGAAATCAGCCCCGGATTGGGCGGCGATGAGGGCGTTGACGTTGGCCATGCCCAGATCGTTATGGGCGTGGAACTCGACGCTGAAGTGGCCGGTCGCGAAGAACTCGACCAGTTGCCTCGTGGTGGACGGGGTCAGGACGCCGCAGGTGTCCGAGAGCCTGACGTGGCCCACCTTGAGGTAACGGAGGAGCGATCTGATTTTGCTCAGGCGCTCGAAGCCGGCCCTTGAGGCGTCCTCAAGGCCGACGCTCACCTCGAAGCCGTTGAGGTGGGCCAGATCGAGGCACTTCTCCAAGACGTTGGCCGCCTTCTCGAAGGTCATGTTGAGTTTTTTCGAGAGGTGGCTCTCCGAGGCGGAGAAGCAGACGTGTATCACGTCGGGCTTGATGGCCATGGAGCCCTCGACGTCGCTTAGCTTCAGGCGGTTCCAGGCGACCAGCTTGGACCTTTTCATGAGGCCGCGCCATCTTTTGGAGGCTATGGACTCAACGGGGCTCATGCCAATGGACACGGCCTCGATCCTGGCCACGCCCAGATCGTCCAGGGCTTTTATGACGGTCTCCCTGGTCTCGAGGGACAGGGCCAGGCCCGGGGCCTGATGCCCGTCCCTTAGGGTGGTGTCCACCAAATGTATCATTCGTCCGTCGGGCATGGCGATTGCCTCCTTTGGCGGCGCGAACCGTGGCGCCGGGCGGGGTCTAGTGCATGCCCCTGCCGCGGGGGAGGTGGATGACGTCGTCGCCCTCGGTGCGCTCCCGGCGGGTTTTTTGGGGGGTCGCGCTTTTGGGCGTTTTCTTCTGGCCGCCGGCGGTGAAGTAGAGGATCTCGAACTCGGTGTCGGTCAGGCTCCGGCCAAGGGAGAGGGCCTTCTCCTTCACTTTCTTAAGCAAGGATTTAAGTATCGCTGGCGAGGTGGGCAGCTCCAGGCAGTCGCATTTAAGGAGAATGGCCTTCTGGCCGCTATGGAGGCCCACGCCCAGGTAGCGCCTGGCCCCGACGATCTCGGGGGGAAAGGGCTCGTAGAGGCTGGCCTCCTTGAGGAGCCCGTCCACGTGGACGCCGGATTCCTGGGCGAAGATGCCGCGGCCGGTCACCGGCTTGAAGTCGGGGATCTTCTCCCCGGACAGGTACTCGTGGAGCTCCTTCAGGTGCCGTATGGGGTGGCTGGGGGCGGTCAGGGGGATGGCCCCGGTCACGTGGAGCATGAGCCTGATCTCCTCGAAGGCGGGGAGCGATCCCACCCCGCCGAAGGAGGTCAGGACCTTGCTCCCGCCCATCTCCAGCCAGCCCGTGGCCAGGCCCGTGGCCGTCCCCATGTCGTTTTTGAAGACGACCTGGGTATAGTCCCCGTCCACCAGGCCCTTGAATATGGACTTGTAGTCGGAAAACAGGGCCTCATCCAAACCCGTGAGGTCCCCGGGGCCGTAAACCGGGTCGGTCTGGGTTTTGACCGTGGCCGCCCCGGCCGATTTCATGAGCTCGATCCACCTCGGGGCCAACTCGTCGACCTTGCCGGGATTCCTTGGATAGAGGAGGGGCAGGGTGGCGTCGATTAAAAGCGGTGCTTCTATGTTTATCCCCTCATCCTTTGTATCAAAAAAGATCCCTTGTTTTGGTAGTGTGTACTCAGCCATAAATTTATCCTCGCCTAATCTACAAGTTTTTTACAAAACTTTAGATATATTGAGCCCTTAGGCGATAGCCTAAGGAGACAAACTTAGGCTAAGGCTAAACTTTGAGGCAAATCTGGGCCTTCATGCCCTGAATTGGCCTCAACGAGTGAGCTGGCCGCGGCTTTGGCGGCGTTTTCCAAGCTGTCCATAGCAGTATAACACCTTATACCATATTTTTTGAAAATAGTCTTCGGCGAATCCCCGATCCGGAGGGCCACCACGGCGTCGACGTCCAGGAGCGACTGGACCAGCCTTTCGATAAAGCCCTGGGTTTTATCGGTTTTTCTGGCGCCGGGGCCCCGGCCGCAGGAGCAGGGGCCTGATCTTTCGCCGACCTTGCGGATTTCCAGGAGCCGGGTGGACCGGCCGTCGGATTCGAAGACGTAAACCCGCTCGGCCTGGCCGAAGTGGCTGTCGACCATGACCCCGCTTTTGGAGATGACGGCCACCTTAAAGGCCCCGTCCCCGGGCGCGACCGGGGGCGGGGGGGCCTCGCTTTGGGCCCAGAATCGTTGGTCTTGCCCCAGGGGGCCCGCGGCGTCGGCCCGGCACTGGCGGCAATGGGTCATCTGCGGGAGGTGGGCCCCGCAGGCGAAGCGCAGATCCCTGATTTTGGCGGCCCCGGGGGCCTTGAGGTGGCCGAAGGCCGTCCCGGCTATGGGGATGTGGGGCATGACGTTCCCGATGTCCACCCCCGCGGCGGCCATTTTCTTGGCTATGGCCAGGACCTCGCCCTCGTTGACGCCCCCGATGAGGACGGTATTGACCTTGACGGCGAGGCCCAGGGCCTTGGCGGCCCTGATCCCGGCCATTTGGTTATTGAGGATCAGCTCCGCCGCCTCCCGGCCGCGGTACCTTTGGCCGAAATGGTCGGCCCAGGCGTAGATTTTCGCGGCCGTGGCGGGTTTGTCGGCGTTCACGGTGACCGTGAGGTGGCTCAGGCCCAGGCGGCGGAGCTCGGCCACGTGGAAGGGCAGGGCCAGGCCGTTGGTGGAAAGGCACAGGGCCACGTCCTTGTCCTCCCGGCGGATCAGTTCCATGGTCTCGAAGAGGGTTTCGGGGCGGTTGAGTGACTCCCCCGGGCCCGCGAAACCGACCACCCCGAGGTTGGGGAGGGTCCTTTTGGCCTCGCGGAAGCGTTCCAGGGCCTCGGCGGGGCCGAGGAGGGCCGAGGAGGCCCCGGGCCTCGACTCGTTGGGGCAGTCCATGTCCCTCCGGCAGTAGTTGCACGAGACGTTGCAGCCGGGGGCGATGGGGAGGTGGAGCCGGGAGCGGCCGTGGGCCGCCTTAAGGCCGAAGCAGGGATGGTCGTCGGTCAGGCCGGCCGCCGCCCGGCCGGCCGCGCCGGGGAGGCCCCAGGGGGCCAGGTCGGGTTCCGAGCCGGTGAAGGTAGGGGAGGTGGTTATCCACCGCTCGGAAGGGCCCGCCTGGTCATCCCCTGTAGTGGGCACGCGTAAACCGTCATCGGCGCCATCGGCCGATCGGGGCCGGAAATGCGTCGCCTTCAGCTCGCCGCGGAAGCTTTCCTCCTCGGCGCTTATGAGTTCGTTGACCATCCTGTCCAGGAGGGCGGTCGAGCCGCCGTAGCCCATGGTCCTGACCCTTTGCCCGCCCACGTGGTCGTGGCAGGGAAAGGCGCAGCGGACCAGGGGGATGTTCTCCCTTTGGGCCAGCCTGCGGCCCTCGGAGGAGCCGACCAGGAGGTTGGCCCCCGTTTTCCGGCACAGGCTTTCGATCAGGGCGAAGTCGGCCGAGTCGGCCACCACCGGTTCCTGGCCGATGCCGAAGGCCGGCCCCAGGGCCTTTTTGGTCACGGCCCTGAAGGCCGCGGACTTGGAGCCCGTGGCGGCGAGGGCCGTGGAAAGGCCGTTCTCGGCGGCGAGGCAGGCCATCGAGTGGACGAAATCGGGATCGCCGAATATGGCCGCCCGGCCCAGGGCCGAGTATTTGTGCGAGTCGGCCATGGCGTCCATGAGGCGGCCCCTCTCCTCCAGGGCCCGGGCCGGGATGACCCCGCCGAGTTCGGCGAGGGCGGTCATGAAGGCGTCGGTGAGGGAGAGGCCCACGGGCGGGGCCAGCCTCAAAAGCCTTACCCCGTAAGCCTTTTCCAGGTAGGCGCCGGGGCTGTCCTCGGGCGGCGCGAAGAGCGAGAGCTCCAGGGTGGCCGAGGCCCCGGCCATGCGGACGATCCGCGAGACCGTGGTCCCCTTCCGGGGCAGGCGGTCGTAGACGGGGTTGAAGGCCCCGTCGAGGTTATCGGAGATGTCCGGGAAGAGGGTGTGGCCCGGGAGGGCCGCCGCGAGGACGTCCCTTAGGTGCCTCGCGTCGGCCGGGGAGATGGGGCCGGCTATGACGTTCACGCCGCCGTGGGGCGTGGGGTCAAGGTCAAGGCCCGCTAGTATGGCCTTAAGGCCGCGCCAGTAGCCCTCGAAATGGGTCCCGCCGTAACCGGGGGCGTTCACGGGTATCAGTCTCGCCTTAAGCCCGGGGTTTGAGTCCCGGAACCTTTTGAGGCTACCGGGCAAATCCTCGCCGATGGTCTCGGCGAGGCAGGTGGTCGAGACGCCGATTATCTCGGGGTCGTAGAGCTTTATGAGGTTGCGGAGCCCCTTGTGGAGGTTTTTCTCGCCGCCGAAGACAGCCCCTTCCTCGGAGAGCGAGGAGGTGGCGATGTCTATGGGCTCGTTGTAATGCGTGGCCATGTGCCTGCGGATGTAGGTGCCGCAGCCCTGCGAGCCGTGGAGAAGGTTCATGGCCCTGGCAAGGCCGTAGAAGGCCGTGACCACCCCGAGGGGGAAGCACATCTTGCAAGGGTTCTCGGTTACGCTTATCAGTCTTTGTCCCATGTGGGTTCCCTGGTTTGGTTGGCCCTAGGCCGGCCCGGCCGGGCCGGCTTGCCCTGGGAGGGCGTCGAATAGCGAGGCCCTTTGGCGTAGGGCGCCCCAGACGGGGCTGTTTATGGAGAGGTTTATCTCGCGGGTGAAGTTGACGGCCCCGGAAAAGCCGGCCAGCGGGGCCTTGCGCTCGTGGTTGTGGTCACAGAAGGCCACGCCCAGCTTGAAGGCCAGGGGCCTTTCCTTGACCCCGCCGACGAGGACGTCGGCGCCCTTCTCGCGCATGAAGGCCTCGAGCTCCGAGGGGTTGGCGTCGTCCAGGATGACGGTGCCGGGATCGGAGAGGGCCTCGATGACCTCGTAGTCCTCGGCCGTCCCGGTTTGCGTCCCCACAAGGACGGTGCCCATGCCCAGTTCCCTGAACTGGCGCATGAGGGAGATGGCCTTAAAGCCGCCGCCGACGAATATGGCCGCCTTCTTGCCCCTAAGGAGCGGGAGGTAGGGCTCGATCCCGGCCGAGGCGGAGGCTATCTCCCTTTGGCAGAGGGCGGCGGCCCTTTGGCGGGCCCCGTCGTCGCCCAAAAGGTCGGCCACCTTGGTGAGCGAGTTGGCCGTGTCGGCGAGGCCGAAGAAGCTGACCCGGACCCAGGGGATGCCGAAGGTCTCCTCCATGGAGCGGGCGAGGTAGGCCATGCTGCCCGCGCACTGGACGACGTTAAGGGAGGCCCTGGCGGAGCCCATGAGTTTTTCGTAAGTTGAGTCCCCGGTGAAGGTGGTGAGGACCCGTACGCCCATCTCCCGGAAGTAATTCTCGATTATCCAGGCCTCACCGGCGAGGTTGTAGTCGCCCAAAACGTTTATGGCCATGGGGATGGGCGAGCGGTCGGAACCGGCGGGCCTCCGCGAGATGACCTTCATGATGGCCTCGCAGGCCAGGCGGTAGCCCATGGCCTTGTGGCCGGCGAAGCCCGGGGCCTTGACGTTTATGACCCTCATGCCGTAGAGGCTCTCGGCCTCCCGGCAGACGCTATCGACGTCGTCGCCTATGATGCCGACGAGGCAGGTTGAGTAGATGAACAGTAATTTGGGGGCGTGGGTCAGGTGTATCTCCCTTACCGCCGCCCGGAGCCTTTCCAGGCCGCCGAAAACGACGTCCCGCTCGGTCAGGTCGGTCGAGTAACTGTTGCGGAAGAGTTCCGACTCGCTGGCGAGGCTCCCCCTGATGTCCCAGGTGTAGCTGGCGCAGCCTATGGGGCCGTGGATCAGGTGGAAGGCGTCGGTGATGGGGTTTAGGACCACCCTGGCCCCGCAGAAGACGCAGGCCCTTTGGCTGACCGCCCCGGAGACCGAGGCCTTGCCGCACGAGACCGGTGCGGCCCCGGCCCCCGGCCCGTCCTTGCGGGCGATGGAACCCTTGCGTTCCTCAAGTATGGCGTCCGGCATTTTGCCTCCCTTTGGCCGGGCCGCCAAAACGGCCCGGCCGGATTGGCCGCGTGGTCACATGACCAGCTCAAGGTCCTCGTCGGCGCAGTCCCGGTCCATGCGGTCCATGATGGCGTCGGCGATTTTGATGGCGAGCTTTATGGCCCCCTCGTAGCCGATCAGGGGCTGGTAGGCGTGGCCATAGCGATCGAGGATGGGGAAGCCGGCCCTGACGAACGGGACGTTCTCGGCCTTGGCCAGCTGCTTGCCGTAGGAGGTCCCGATCAGGAGATCGACCGGCTCGTTTTTGATCCACTGGTGGAGCTCGAAGAGATCCCCGGCCGCCCTGACCCTCGCGCCCCCCAGGGCCCCGTGGGACCCGAGGAGGGCCGAGCCCCTTTTCTCGAAGGCCTCACCCGGCGTCCCGGTAACGAGGAACCTCGGCCTTAGGCCCAGCTCCAGGGCCAGCGACGCGAGGCCCAGGACCGTGTCGGGGTCGCCGAATATGGCGCAGGAGCGATCGTAGAAGTAGGGGTTGGCGTCCAGCATGAGATCGACCAGACGGCCCCGCTCCTCCTCGAGTTCCCTGGGGACCGGGTTCCCGGATATTTCCGAGAGGGCCATCAGGAAGGAGTCGGTCATGGCCACGCCGAAGGGGAGGGGCATGACCTTGGAGTCCACGCCGCACTTGGTCTTGAGGGCCAGGGCCGGCTCGGTCGAGGCGAACTCGCCCAGGGCCAGGGCCATCCTCGCCCCGCCCAGGGCCCGGATCTCGTCGATGGTCGTCCCGCCGTCCGGGTACATCTCGTAGACCCCGGTCATGGGCCCGTCCAAAACGCCGGTCTGGTCGGGCAGCATGATGAAGGGAAGGCCCATGAGCCCCAGGAGGCGCTTAAGCTCCCTGATGTCGCCGGGGTTGACGAAGCCCGGGAAGACGCCTATCCTGTCGTTCTTTGGGGCCCTTTTGTCGGCCAGGTATTTGATGAAACCCGCCACCATGTTGGCGTGGCCCGTGACGTGGGAGCCCACGTAGCTGGGCGTGTTGCAATGGACGACCAGCTTGTCGTCGGGGATCTCCATCTCAAGGATGTAGGCGTTCAGGTCGTCCCCGATCGTCTCCGAGAGACACGTCGTGTGGACGGCGATGATGTCCGGGTCGTAGAGATCGAAGATGTTCTTGACCGAGCTCCTGAGGTTGGCGCCCCCGCCGAAAACCGAGGCGCCCTCGGTGAAGGAGCTCGACGAGGCCACGGCCGGTTCCTTGAAGTGCCTGGTCAGGAAGGTCCGGTGGTAGGAGACGCAGCCCTGGCTGCCGTGGCTGTGGGGCATGCACCTCCGAACGCCCAGGGCGGCGTAGAGGGCCCCCACGGGCTGGCACGTCTTAAGGGGGTTGATCCTGAGCGCCTTGCGCTCGGCGATTTCCTTGGGCGTTTGGTCAAGCATGGTCTTCCTCCCCGCCCTTCGGGGCCAAAGGCTCGCCGCCCTCCCGGGCCGCCCAGGGCGCCTTGATGAGTTTCCAGGCCGGGGCGTAAAGGCCCATGGTCAGGTCCTGGCCAAAGATCAGCGAGCCCCTGAAGCCCGAGTACGGGCCGCTGTAATCGTAGGAATGGAGCTGCCTTGAGAGGACGCCGGCCTTCTGGATCACGTACTTGTCCTTGATGCCCGAGAAAAATATGTCGGGCTTCAAAAACTTAACGAAGGCCTCGGTCTCGTAGTGGTTCAAATCGTCAACCACGTAAGTGCCGTCCTCCATGTCCTTAATCATGCCCTCATAGTTCTCAAGCCCGATGGTGGCCCTAAGCTCCTCGGCCCGCTCGGGGCTCAAAATGGCCCGGTAGCGGATGTCCTTGTCGATGACCAGGTTCTCGATGTTCTTGGAGTCGGCGTCCTCCTTGATGTCGGGGATGACCCTGCGGCCCTCGTAGTCGTCCCGGTGGCCGAACTCGTAGCCGGCCAAAACCGTGGTCACGCCGAAGTCCCTCAAAAGATCCTGGTAGTGGTGCGAGCGGCTCCCGCCGACGAATATGGCCGCCTTGCGCCCGCTGAGCCTTTCCCGGTAGTAGCCCAGATCCCCGGATATGGCCGCCATCTCCTCCTCGAGGACCTCCTCGGTCCGCTCCTTGACCTGGCTCTCGCCGAAAAACTCCGCAATGTTCCTCAGCGTCTGGGCGATGGCCTTAAGGCCGATGAAGTTGACCTTGAGCCAGTTGGTCCCGAAGGCCGATTTCATCATCTCGGCCACGTAGTTGATCGACCGGTGGCACTGGACCAGGTTGAGGTCGGCCTTGTGCGACCTCGCGATGTCGGAAAGGGCCCCGTCGCCCGTGAAGACGGCCACGACGCTGTAGCCGATTTTTTTGAGGATGCGCTCCGTCTCCCAGCCGTCCCCGCCGATGTTGTACTCGCCAAGGAGGTTGACCTTGTACCTGGCCGGGTAGTCGCTGTCGTCGGTCCCGATGATCCGCTTCATGAGCCCGTTGTTGGCGATGTGGTGCCCGGCGCTCTGGCTCACGCCCTTGTAGCCCTCGCAGGAAAAGGCCACGCAGGTGATGCCGAACTCGCTCTCCGCCCAGGCGGCCACGGCGTGTATGTCGTCGCCAATCAAACCCACCGGGCACGTCGAGCAGATCATGATCCGCTTGGGCTTAAAGATCGCGTAGCCTTCCTCGATGGCTTTTTTGAGCTTTTTGTCGCCGCCGAAGACGATGTCCGGCTCCTGCATGTCCGTCGAGAAGCAGTACTGCACGTAGTTCGAGCCGTCGGGGCCGCTCCTCGCCTTGTTGCGCCTGGTGCCCCATGAGTAAAAGCCGCAGCCGATGGGCCCGTGGGTCAAAACCAGCGTGTCCTTCAGGGGGCCCAAAACCACGCCCTTGCAGCCCGCGTAGCAGCAGCCCCTGTTGGTCATGATCCCGGGTATGGCCCTGGCGTTGGCCGCTATGACCTGCTCCTTGGACCTATCGACCTCCAAAATGTGGTCCTTGCGGCCCTTGAAGACCTTGGCCTTGTATTTGGCCAGTATCTCGTTTTTCACCTCGGCCATGCCCTATACCCCCGTTTCCGTCCCGAGCCGCACGGTGTAGGACGTCTCCACCGGCAGGACGAAGATCCGCCCGTCGCCGGGATGGCCCGACGAGTTGACGGCGATCAGGACATCGACGGCGTCCTGGACCCGCTCGTCATCGACGATGACGCTGAAAAGCCGCTTCGGGATGAGCCTCGCCGCCTCGGTCATCGATTCCCCGGCGGCGGTCAGCGGCAGTTCCCCGCTGCCCATGATGAGTTTCAGCACCCCCGGGTCCATGAGTTTCTTTCCCCTGCCCAGGCAAGGCACGCAAGTGAAGCCCGGGAACCCAGCCCCGGCCAGGGCGTTTTTGGTCTGACCGACCTTGGTCGCCCTGACGATGGCCATCAATTCTTTCATGTTCGTTCCCACTCGCCCGGCCCTCCCGGCCCGGGCGCCAAAAAACGGGGTCGCCCCCAAAGGTGAATGCGCCGCGGTCAAAGGCCTTCCTTGCCCGAGCTGATGGTCCAGGCCCGCTCGACGGGCATGACGAAGATCCTCCCGTCGCCGAAGTGGCCCTCGCCGGTCCTGGCCGTCCGCATGATGACCCCGACGATATCGTCACGGTCCTCGTCGTTCGCGACTATGAGGAGCATCTGCTTGGGGAGCTCGTCGTAGCGGACGTCGTTCAAAACGATGCCCTTTTGCTTCCCCCGCCCGTAGACGTCCAGTTTGGTGACGGCGGGGTAGCCGGCCCCCAAAAGCTCCGTGATGACGGCGGTGGCCTTCTCCGGCCTTACGATTGCCTTGATTAATTGCATATTTCCCCCCACCCGGCCTATATGAGCCCGTGTTCCATCAGAAGGTTTTCCAGCCGGTCCTGGGTCAGGGGCTTGGGTATGACGAACATGTCGTTCCCGTCGATCCTTTGGGCCAGGTTCCGGTACTCGGCCGCCTGGCTCGACTCCGGGTCGTACTGGATGACCGTCTGCTTGTGGATCTCGGCCCTCTGGACCATGTTGTCCCTCGGGACGAAATAGATCATCTGCGTCCCCAGCTCCTTGGCAACCGACGAGACCAGATCGGCCTCCCCGTCGACGTTGCGGCTGTTGCAGATGAGCCCGCCGAGCCTCACGCCCCCCGTGTTGGCGTACTTGCGTATGCCCTTGGAGATGTTGTTGGCCGCGTACAGGGCCATCATCTCCCCGGAGCAGACGATGTAGATCTCCTGGGCCTTGCCCTCCCTGATGGGCATGGCGAACCCGCCGCAGACGACGTCGCCCAAAACGTCATAGAAGACGTAGTCGAGATCCTCGGTGTAGGCGCCCAGCCGCTCCAAAAGGTTAATGGAGGTGATGATGCCCCTGCCGGCGCAGCCCACCCCGGGCTCCGGCCCGCCCGACTCGACGCACCTGATGCTCTGGAAGCCCTCCCGCAAGACCTGTTCGAGGTCGATGTCCTCGCCCTCCTCGCGCAGCGTGTCCAAAACCGTCTCCTGGGCCAACCCCCCCAGGATGAGCCTCGTGGAATCGGCCGTGGGGTCGCAACCGACGCTCATGATCTTCTTGCCCATCTCGCCGAGCCCCGCGTTCAGGTTCTGGGTGGTGGTGGACTTGCCGATGCCGCCCTTGCCGTAGATGGCAACTTGTCTCATTTCAAACTCCTTCAAAATCAATCGGCCAATCGGGCTCCCGCCCGCCTTGCCCGGCTAAATCGCGGGGCCAAAGCCCCGCCCGTGATGGGCTATGGGCACCATGGACCCTTTCCTTAACCCCCCCAATGCATAAACGATACCAACCACGCCCCATCCCCCATAACCCTCTATTTTACGGCCAATTTCAATTTCGCCCCCCACCAGCCCGCCGATTTTCCAACATTTTTGTCAGAAAAATCTCATTTTCTCAAACTTAGCCTTTTTCATTTCCTACATAAATGTGAATAAATAACCACCTACCCAGCCCCGACCCCCCACATTTTCAGCCAAATCAGCCCCAAATTATCCAAAACCGACAAAAAGGTCCTAATTTCACTGACTGAAATTCGATCATAAAAAACCCTCCCGAACCACGTTTGGCCAAGGGGGCCAAACGGGGTCACGGGGGGTTTTGCCTTGGCTCACGCCGGAAGCCGAGGGTACTTGGTGGGTGGGGGTAGGGGGGCCGTGGCCATAATATGGATTGGCGATGGTATGGACTTAAGTTATTCATCAACGCGTGAATGAAGAAAGCAACATTGACGCAAAAATGGTTATTATGTCAGGGCTTTCCGACTTTCGAAATAAAGTGAGCCGGATCGAACCGATGGGTTTTTTGCCAAGCCAAGCCGGCCCTGACGTGGCAAAATGACCAGCCCATAGCCTGGGCGGTCAGATACGCCCATTTCGGGAAAACCCCCCTGGGGGATGCCGGTGGGCACCCATTGGTGAAAAATAAACGTTGATCAAGCTCTCGGATATGTTATAATATTTTTGATCAATCAATTAATTTCCAATACGCCAAATCTGCCACGGGATAGACTTAATCGTCCAACGTCAGGGGGGGAACGTTTCAATTTTTGCCCTGATTGGAGTTACTTAAGCCTTTGGGGTTAGCCTGATTCCCTTGTCGTTCGCGCACTTGCCAGTGACGGATGGTCAACTTTACCCGATGGGGTGGATTTTCCAGGCCTCAAGGTTTAACTCTTTAGTATTTCAAGATATTTTCTCAAACAATCAAATCGCCGTGGTTTTAGGAAGTGCGGGATCGATTTTGGTCAATGCGTTTGGTTTAAAAAATTATTTTGGACAAAGAGTCTAAATGGCCAAAATATCTTTGGCTTTCGTGGCCGATTGTCAAACGGGGCCAAGGGACCGCATTTTCATGGACTCAAGGATTAACTCCTTAGGATTTCAAGATATTTTCTCAAAGCATCAAATAGCCATAGTTTTGGCGAGTAGGTTGATATCGTCGATTGGCCCGGCTTCTTTTGGTCAAAATGACCAAACGGTTAAATGATCTGGCTAATCGTTAACCTTTCGCCCGCCATGACCGAATGGCGGGACTGGCCCCTGGCCGATTAGGGCTTGGGAATCCTGGGCGAAGTGCCCAATCACCGATAGCGCCCTATGTTCAAATTGGCCATGGCCCGATGGTGGGCCGTCGTCCGGCCCATCGGTCCGGGCGCCCGTTTAGGCCTGACGGCGGCGGCTTTAGGTGCCCGCCGGGCGCTTTGGGCCATGACCGGTGGCATAGCCCCCCCAGGGTAAAGGCGCCATTGGGCGCGGGGGGCCAAAGGGGCCCAAAGCCCTTTAGCGCTTTGGGTTTTCGCCCGTGGGGCGGCCAGGGGCCCGGCCAACGGCCCGTTTGGCCGGGCCGGTTTGAAGGCGAATTGACTTGTGCACAATGCCTATTCTGGTTTGAATTTAATGTTAAAAATAATCTTGTTGACCCTATGGTGATTAGCCTATACTTTTGTAACCAAACAGAATCAACCCAAAACGAGTTTCCACCAAGGGCCGCAAGGCTCGGAAATTTTCGTGTATCGGTGACCCCGGGCGTACAAACGATTCCCCTGGATCATTCGATTCGCTTTACCGATCCCTTTCCCTGGCGGACGACGAAGGCCCCGATCCACGCATGCCAGGACCGCGGGTTTTCGGCCCCGGGGGGAGGGCCCCCTTTGGCAACGCCACGAGGCCTCGCCGGCTGGCGCGAAAGGCGGCGAGGCTTCCACAACGAAATCGATTAACCATGTCCGCGCCCGGGGGGCCGGCCAGGGATCACCATCCCGGCGGCCGATCCGTGGCGGCGGGGCCGCGAGATTTCCCCACCATGGCGAAACGGGCCAGGGGCGCGACCGCCCCTGGCCACGACGCGACCGACCGACGCAAGGTTAACCGCCCGCCCTTGGGAGGTTAGCCGGGAGTCGGGTCTGGTAGGCACGGCTTGGAACCGGGACGGGGGGCTTTGTCCCCCCTTCCCGGGGAACGCTAAGGTTTTATCCTCAATCCCGGTTCGTTCCGTTTGCCCCGATCCTCAATAGGGTTGGTTGGTCACGGGGCGTCGGAACGCCGGTAACGGGATTCCCTTAGGCTCCGCTCACGACCCGGCACACGGCGCGGCCCGTCGCGAGGGCCGCGCCGATTACGACGCGACCCATGTTCGAAACGGTTTGACGGCGCCCATGGGGACCAACCCGGTCCGGTGGGCGCGACCACCACAACTCTCATCGAAGGAGACCCAAATGAGTAAACAGCTTGGAGTTTTCGATACCGTCGCTGAGGCCCTCACGGCAGCGGAAGCCGCCCAGAAGGCCTTCGTGGCCAAAACCGATCTGGCGGCGCGGGACAAGATCATCGCCAACATCAAAACGCGGTTCCTGGCGAAAGCCGAGGACATCGCCAAACTCGAGCTTGAGGAAACCAAGCTCGGCGTCTACGGGCACAAGGTCTTCAAGATCCAGATGACCTCCATGGGGATCCTGGACACCTCCCACCTTGAGACCAAAAGCTACGCTTCCGAGCAGGGCCTGACCATCGTCTACGGGGCCCCGTACGGGGTCATCGTCGGCGTCACCCCGGTGACGAACCCCGTGGCCACGGTCATCGGCAACGGCGCCTGCATGGTCGTTTCCGGGAACGCCATCGTCTTTAACGCCCACCCCAGCGCCAAACTCAGCAGCGCCTACGGGGTCGATTTGATCAACCAGGCCATCATCGAGGCCGGGGGGCCGGAGAACCTGATCACCATGGTCAAGGAGCCGACCCTGGAGACCCTCGACCAGATGGTCCAGTCGCCCATCGTCCGGCTTCTGGTCGGGACCGGCGGGCCGGCCATGGTCAAGGCCCTGATGAAGTCCGGCAAGAAGGTCATCGCCGCCGGCGCCGGGAACCCCCCGGTCATCGTCGACGAGACGGCCGACGTCGAGACGGCCGCCCTTGAGATCCTCAAAACCGCGTCCTTCGACAATAACCTCCTGTGCCTCGGCGAGAAGGAGGTCTTCGTGGTCGAGAGCGTGGCCGACCGGCTGATCAAGGCCTTCGAGAACGTCGGCTGCGGGCTGCTGACCAAGGAGGAGGCCGACAAGGTCCTCGCCGTGGCCATACCCGTCAACGACAAGGGCCAGCGCGAGGTCAACAAAAAGCTCATCGGCAAGGATCCCGCCGTCATCCTCGAGGCGGCCGGCATCAAGAAGGACAAGGAGTACGGCATGCTGATCTTCGTCGCGGAGAACGAGAGCCCGTTCGTCCAGATGGAGCAAATGATGCCCGTCATCCCCATCGTCAAGTGCAAGGACTACGCGCAGGCGAGGGACTGGGCCGTCGTCGCCGAGCACAGCTGCCGCCACTCCGCGGCCATATGGACCAAGAACGTCGATAGGGCCACCGAGTTCGGGCGCCTGATCGACACGTCCATTTTCGTCCAGAACGGGAACACCCTGGCCGGGGCCGGCCGGAACGGCCCGACCATCGCCACCCCGACGGGCGAGGGCATCTGCGACGCCAACTCCTTTACCCGCAAGCGCAAATACGCCATGGCCAGCGGCGCCAACTACATCCTGTAGCGGCCCCGCGGGGCATTATCCGCCAACCTCGGCGCGGCTTACGTTGCCGCGCCGTTAACCAGACCCGGCCGGGAATCGCCTTCGGCCGGGCGGCCCGCCTAAGGGACCCCGATGGGGCCCCTGGCGGCGGAAAGCGGGAAGAGCATGAATTTCGACTCATTCAAGTCCCTGACAGACGCGGCCAAGGCGGCCAGCGACAAAGCCAGGCTGGCCGTGGTCAACGCCCAGGACGAGCACACCCTCGAATCGATCATCGAGGCCACGGCCAACGGCTTGATCGCCCCGATACTGATCGGCGACGAGGCCAAAATCAAGGAGCTCCTGACCAAGTTCAAGGCCTCCCCGTCGGACTACCGGATCGTCCACCAGGCGACGGCGGAGGAAAGCCTGAGAAAGGCCATCGGGTTGATCCACGCGGGCGAGGCCACGGCCATCATGAAGGGCGCCCTGGACACGGGCATGTTGATGAAGGCCATAGTCAGCAAGGAGAACAAGCTCAACAAGGGCCGGAAGATTTCCCTCATCGGTTTCTTCGAGATCCCGCGCTACCCCAAGATGCTGGCCCTGACCGACATGGGCATCAACACCTACCCGGATCTCGACGGGAAAAGGGACATACTCCTGAACGCCGTGGAGACCATGAACTCCCTTGGCTTCGCCGAGCCCAAGGTCGCGCTCTTGGCCGCGACCGAGATACTCAACCCCAAGATGCCCGAGACGGTCCACGCCGACCAGCTCAAGAAAGAGTGGCAGGCGGGCTCCATCAAGGGCTGCGTGATCGAGGGGCCCATATCCCTCGATCTGGCGACCAGCGAGGCCTCGGCCAAGATCAAGGGCTACCGGAGCCCGGTGGCCGGGTCGGCGGACCTCCTGATGGTGCCCGACATCGTCAGCGGCAACGTCCTGGCCAAGGCCATCACCGGCCTCGCCGGCGGCAGCACGGCCGGCCTCGTCATCGGCGCCGCCGTCCCGGTGGTCCTGACCTCCCGCTCGGCCGAGGCCTCGGACAAGTACCATTCCATCGCCCTGGCCGCCGTGGCCGGCCAGGCTCGCTGAACCCGGGGGATCGGCCGCGCGCCGGCCGGCCCCCCCACCCGTTGTCCAAGCATGGAGGGCAAATGACGCAGACATACAAAATTTTGGCGGTGAATCCCGGTTCCACCTCCACCAAAATAGCCGTCTTCGAGGAAGGGACCAAACTGTACGCCGAGACCATAGACCATTCCCCGGAAATTTTAAAGGAGTTTAGCGAGCCCCAGAGCCAGCTGCCCTTCCGTACCGAGGCCGTCCTGGCCGCCCTGGGGAGGAGCGGGGTGAGCCTTGGGGAAATAAACCTTTTCTCCGGGCGGGGCGGCGGCCTCCTCGGGCTGGTCGGGGGCACCTACGAGGTGGACGCGACCATCCTGGACCACGCCTCCAAGGGCATGCCCGGGCCGCACCCGGCCCAGCTCGGCTCCCAGATATGCGCCGGGCTGGCCAAAAGGGTCGGCGGCAGGGCTTTCATAGTCAACCCCCCCGACACCGACGAGCTCCAGGATCTGGCCAGGATCACCGGCTTCAAGGACATCTTCCGCCTTGGCGGCACCCACGCCCTCAACCAAAAGGAGGTCGTCGTCCGCTACTGCCGGAATGAGGGGGTGGGTTACGGGGACGTGAACCTCGTCGTCTGCCACATCGGCGGCGGGCTCTCGGTCACGGCCCACCGCAAGGGCTTGATGGTCGACTCCAACAACATTTTGGGCGGCGACGGGCCCATGGCCCCCAACAGGGCCGGGACCCTCCCGGCGCTCCAGTTCATGCGGCTTTGCTACTCCGGCAAGTGGACGCAGAAGGAGATGCAGAACCGCCTGACGAAATCGGGCGGCCTTTTGGACCACCTGGGAACCGACAACGCCCGGGAGGTCGAGAAACGGATCAAGGACGGCGACAAGTACGCCGAGCTCGTCTACGACTCGCTCATCTACCAGGTCGGGAAAAACGTGGGCGCCATGGCCTGCGTCCTGAAGGGCGAGGTCAGGGCCATCCTCCTCACGGGCGGGCTCTCCAACAGCGAGTACCTTGTGTCCACGCTCAAGGGCTACATAGGCTGGATCGCCCCGGTGGTGGTCATGGCCGGCGAGTTCGAGATGGAGGCCCTGGCCGCGGGGGCACTCCGGGTCGCCAAGGGCGAGGAGGAGGGGAAGATATACTCCGGCAAGCCCAGGTTCGCCGGTTTCGACCACCTGAAGCCCGGCGCTTAAGGCGCTTTCCCCCCCATCCCCGGCCGGGGATGGGGGGCGCCCACGGGGTGGGCGCCAGGTACCGGGGAGGCCGGGGGCGTCAACCATGGGGAGGTGGGCCCCGTCGTCCGCCGCATCGGGGGCGGCCCCGCGGGCGGCGGGTAACTTGTGTCCACGCTTAAGGGCTGCGTCGGCCGGATCGCCCAGCTTGTGGCCATGCCCGGCGAGTCCGGGATGGGGGCCCTGGAAGCCCGCGCCCCAAGGGTCGCCGGCCCCCGCCAACGGTCGCGGCCGGCCGTCAACCGTACACGCGTTCCGACCATGATGGTGAGTGAATGACCCAAACGCACAAAATCCTGGCGGTGAGTCCCGGTATCACCACCACCAAAATAGCGGTCTTCGAGGACGGGCACAAGCTTTACGCCGAGACCATCGAGCACACGCCGGAAATCCTGGGCGAGTTCGGCGAGCCCCAGAGCCAGCTGCCTTTCCGGACCGAGGCCGTCCTGGCCGCGGTGGGGAGGAGCGGGGTGAGGCTTGAGGAGATAAGCCTTTTCGCCGGGAGGGGCGGCGGCCTCCTGGGCCTCGTCGGGGGCACCTACGAGGTCGACGGGACCATACTCGACCACGCCTCCCGGGGCATGCCCGGGCCGCACCCGGCCCAGCTGGGGTCCCAGATAGTCAACGATTTGGCCAAGCTGGTCGGCGGCCGGGCTTTCATAGTCAACTCACCCGACACCGACGAGCTCCAGGATCTGGCCCGGCCCACGGGCTTCTCGGACATCTTCCGCATCGGCGCGACCCACGCCCTGAGCCAGAAGGAGGTGGCCGCCAGGTACTGCCAGGCCGAGGGCGTCAAGTACGGCGAGGTTAACCTCATCGTCTGCCACATCGGGGGCGGCCTCTCGGTCACGGCCCACCGCAAGGGCATGATGGTCGACTCGAACAACATCCTGGGCGGCGACGGGCCCATGGCCCCCAACAGGGCCGGGACGCTCCCGGCCATCCAGTTCATGAGGCTTTGCTACGGCGGCAAGGTGACGCAAAAGGAGATGGAGCGAAGGCTCACCCGGGCCGGCGGCCTCGCCGAGCACCTTGGCACCTACGACGGCCGGGAGATCGAGCGAAGGATCAAGGCCGGCGACAGATACGCCGCCCTCGTCTACGACGCCATGATCTACCAGGTCGGGAAAACGGTGGGCGAGATGGCCTGCGCCCAGAAGGGCGAGGTCAGAGCCATACTCCTGACGGGCGATCTCGCCCGCAGCGCCTACCTCGTCTCGACCCTCAAGGGCTACGTCGGCTGGATCGCCCCGGTCGTGGCCATGCCCGGGGAGTTCGAGATGGAGGCCCTGGCCGCCGGCGCCCTCCGGGTCGCCCAGGGCCTCGAGGAGGGCAAGAAATACTCAGGCAAGGCGAGGTGGGAAGGTTTCGAGCACCTGAAGGGCGACGGCCACCCGCCGCATCCCGACCCCCCCGGCTTCGCCCCGCCGGCCGAGGGCCAAACGGCCCAGGCCAAGGGCCCTTTCGGGCAAGCCTAAACCCCTAGCCGAAACGACCCGCCGGGGGCCCATGGGCCGCGGGGGGTCGCTTCAAAGCCAGGAATGGACGTTTTGAAACTGAGCATGGACATCATAGCCGAGTGCCTAAGGCCGGAAACGATACGCAGGCATCTCCAGCCGGACACGGGAAGGACGCTGTCCAAGGCCGAGTTCCACGTCCCGGGGATGAGCGATTTCGACCCCGGGGTTTTGTACATGGTCGACGGCGCGAACGTGGCCGGGCTCCACGACATGCCAAGGGACACCTCCGTGGTGATCCTGAACTGTCCGCAAAACCTCAAGAGGAACTCGTTCTCCCATCTTAACCTCATCGGCCTTGGGGGGGATCGGCCGCCCATGGAGGCGGCGAACGGGGTGCTCCGGGTCTTCAGTTATTTCCTCGAGGTGAACAAGGATTTCACCACCATGATCCAAAGGGGCGACCCCCTCTCGGAGGTCATCGATCGGGCGACCGACATCGTCGGGGTCCCGCTGTGCATGATCGACACCTTCCACAACGTCCTGGCCCTCAGCACCAAGCTCGAGCCCAAGGGCGACAAGTTCTGGGACGTCATGAAGGAGGGCTTCGGCTATGGCCACATCGACAAGGTCCAGGAGAGCGAGCCGAAACTGTCCGAGATGATAGAGGGGCAGCCGGTGGAGATGCTCTCCAACATAGGCGGCAACATGATCCGGGTGACGCTGATGTTCAAAAACCGCCAACCCATCGCCGCCCTGGGCATGCACAAGATGGAGGATGCCAAGAAGCATTTCGAGAAACACCAGGTGCACCTGTACGAGTACGTGATCGAGAAGCTCCTGGAGCGCCTCCAGCTCTTCAGCGACGTGAAGGTCGGCCGCGGGCTCGTCTTCGAGCGATTCTTGACCGACATCCTGGACGGCAAACCCATGAATTTCGCCCACGTCCACCAGCTCTTCCAGGAAATCGGCATGGGCAAGGTCATCCAGTTCCAGCTGGGCGTCATCACCTTCGTCGAGAACAAGCACAAGACCGACCTGTTCCTGACCGTCCTCAATTACGTGGAGGTGGCCATCCCCAACTCCCGATGCCTCATCAAGGACAACGAGATCATCATCCTCTGGCCGCGGGCCAAGGGGGAGGTCACGGACCCCAGGATCGACGAGAGGCTGATCACGATCCTGACCCGGCACAACTGCACCTGCGTCTGGAGCTCGACCTTCAGCTCGCTCACGCTCCTGCAGAAGGTTAACTTCCAGCTGCACGATATTTTCGAGTTCATCGACACGGCCGGGGCGGGCGGGACCATCCATCATTACCACAATTACGCCAAGATGCACGCCGTTAAGTTATTAAGTAAAGTTACCACGCTCGAGACGGCCGTCCACCCGGCCATACAAATACTCAAAAGGCACGACGCCGAAAAGAAACTGAACTACCTTGGCACGCTGAAGGTCTACCTGCGCAACAACTGCCGGACCTCGGTCGCCGCCAAGATACTCAACATGCACCGAAACTCGCTCGTGAACAGGATAAACCAGATCGAGACCCTCCTGGGCTGCTCCTTCAACAACTGGAAGCTAAGGAGCCAATTGATCTTCTCCTTCGATTGCGAGGAGTACATCGAGAGATACCTTCGCGTCGAGTGAGCCCCGGGCCCTTTGGCCCCGGCCCATTCGGCGCGACCGAAGCCGGGCGTTTGTGGCCACCGTGCCAAACGCCCGCGGCTAAGTGAGTTCGCCAACCAACCCTCCCACTCATACAGGGGCGGCCCTTCCCCCGGATAGCCCGGGGAGGCCGCTCCCGCCGCCGGGCGGGCCAAGCCTCGCGGCACCCAATCAAGGAGTCCTTATAATGGCGTTAAAATCCGGTGTTTATCTGCAGCTAGCCCCCGTGCTCTTCGGCAGCGGGACAATCAAGGAGCTGGGCAACAAGTGCAAGGAGCTCGGCTGGAAAAAGGTCATGGTGGTAACCGACCAGGGCGTGGCCAAGGTCGGCCATGACGCCAAGGCGGCCAATATCCTCAAATCCGCGGGGCTTGAGGTCGTCATATGGGCAAACGCCCTCCCGGAGGTCCCGGACTACAACGTCCTGGAAGGGGCGGCCTTCGCCAGGGCCGAGAAGGTCGACGGCTTGGTGGGCGTCGGCGGCGGGAGCTCCCTCGACTGCTGTAAGTGCGTCGCGGTCGTCGCCCCCAACGGGGACGGCATCGTCGATGACGTCATCGCCTACCTGACCGGCCAGAAGAAGTACGCGGTCCCGCCGCTCCCGCAGATCCTGATCCCGACCACCGCCGGGACCGGGTCCGAGTGCACTTTCGTCGCCGTCATCACCCACAAGAAACTCAACCAGAAGATCGGGCTCCCCAGCCATTCCAGCTTCAACATCATCGACCCCGAGCTGACCCTGGGCACCCCCAACAACATCACCGCCGCCTGCGGCCTGGACGCCTTCTCCCACGCGGCGGAGGCCCTGACCGAGGTCAAGAACACCGTCCACTCCGATCTGCTGGCCTACGAGGCCATGCGCCTCGTCGCCGCGAACCTCCGCAAGGCCTGCTCCAACCCCATGGACCTCGAGGCCAGGGAATACCTGGCCGTGGGCAGTAACTTCGCCGGCATCTCCTTCAGCGAGAGCGGCGTCCACATGGGCCACTCCATCGCCCACGCCCTGGGCTTCCACCACCACATCCCCCACGGGGTGGCCTGCGCCCTTGTGACCCCGCCGACGATCGAGTTCGCGGCCACCCACTATCCCGAGAAGATAAAGGCCATCGCCGGTTCCCTGGGCATCCCCGCCCCGTCGGGCTCCCCCGCCCAGATCGGCAAGGTCGTCGCCGACGAGGTCCGCAAGCTCATGAAGGACGTCGACATCCCCTCGGTGGGGAAACTCAATGTCAGCCGCGAGCAGCTGCTGGATCTGGCCCAGTACGTCGATGGCGAGCCCCTGTGCACGACCTTCGCCGGCCCGGTCACCAGGGCCGAGATCGACAAGGCCCTGGCCAGCATGTACGACGATTACAAGTGATTCCCCGCCGCCCCCTCCCGGGGGGGCGAGGAGCGGGCTTAAACCGCCCCCCGATTCGGGGGCGCTTCGCGGGCATCCCGGCCAAGGTCCCGCCCCGCGGGGGGCCTTGCCGGGCGGGCCCGGTTAGATCCGCCACCGGGGAAAGCTTACCCGGTCAACAACCCGGCGGACGGAAGAACGAGGTTCCAGATGTTTGAAAAGCTGTTCTCGCCAGGAAGAATCGGCAAAATGGAGGTTCCCAACCGGGTGGTCATGACCGCCATGGGCAACCACCTCGCCTCAAACGACGGCTCGATGTCCGAGGACACCCTGAGCTTTTACGAGGCCCGCGCCAAGGGCGGCGTGGGGTTGATCATCACCGAATGCGTCATCGTCGATTACGACCGCGGCAAGGGCAACATGCGCCAGCTGGCCGCCTCGGACGATAAATTCATCGAGGGGCTTAAACTCCTCCCCCGGCGCGTCCACGCCGCCGGGGCCAAGCTGGTGGGCCAGATCTACCACCCCGGCCGCCAGGGCATCTCGCCCATAAACTCCAACCTGCCCATGGCCGCGCCCAGCGAGGTGGAATGCCAGGCCGTCCACCAGCCCGTCTACGCCATGAGCCCCCCGCAGATAGCCGAGATGGTCGGGCGCTTCGCCGCGGCCGCCCGCCGCCTCAAGGCCGCCGGTTTCGACGGCGTCGAGATCCACGGCGCCCACGGCTACCTGGTCAACCAGTTCCTAAGCCCCTACACCAACCGCCGCGACGACGACTACGGCGGCACCCCGGAAAAGCGCATGCGCTTTCTGGAGGAAATCGTCGCCGCCGTGAGGCGCGACTGCGGCCCCGATTTCCCGCTCCTGGTGCGCCTCACCGTGGACGAGTTCCTTGGCGCCGTGGGCCAGCCCGACCAGGGCCTGAGGCTTTCCGACGGCGTCGCCATCGCCAAGAGACTCGAGGCCCTCGGGGTTGACGCCATCGACGTCAGCTGCGGCATCTACGAGACCATGAACGTCTCCTGGGAACCCATGTCCTTCAAGCAGGGCTGGAAGACCCATCTGGCCGCCGCGGTCAAGGCCGCCGTTTCCGTCCCGGTCATCGCCGTCTCGGTCGTCCGCGACCCCGCCTTCGCCGAGAAGCTCCTGGCCGACGGCACGGTCGATTTCGTCGGCTCGGCCCGCCAGCACTACTCCGACCCGCAGTGGTCACGAAAGGCCTCCTCCGGCAACCTCAAAAGCCTCCGCCGCTGCATCAGCTGCCTCTACTGCATGCAGATGCTCATGGAGGCCGACATAACCGGGGCCGACGTCGGCTGCTCGGTCAACGTCGTCGCCGGCAGGGAAAAGGACCTCTCCGCCCTTGAGCCCAACGGCGGCGGCCGGGCCGTGGCCGTGATCGGGGCCGGGCCGGCCGGCCTCGAGGCGGCCAGGATCCTGGCCCTCCGGAAGTTCCGGCCCGTCGTCTTCGAGAGGCGCCAGAGGGTCGGCGGGCAGCTCGCCTTCGCCGCCGCCCCCCCGGGCAAGGAAAAGATAAACTGGCTGACCGAGTACCTGACCAACGAGCTCTCCGCCATGGGCGTGGAGATCCGCCTCGGGGCCGAACCCGCCGCGGCCGATCTCAGGGCCCTCGACCCCGTGGCCATCATCGTGGCCACCGGCTCGGTCCCGCTGGGGCCGGGGATGTTCGCCGGGACGGTGGGGGACCCCCGCATCCAGACCCCCTGGCAGGTCCTTGAGGCCACCTCGCCCCCGCCGGGCAACCGCTCCGTGGTCGTGGGCTCGGGCCTGACGGGCCTTGAGACGGCCCACTTCCTCGCGGCCCAGGGCCGGGAGGTATCGGTCTACGAGATGGCCGACGAGATCGGCCCGGGCATATTCTTCCAAAACCTCATAGACACGATGACCCATCTCGGCGAGCGGGGGGCCAAGCTTTTCCCGGCCCACCGCCTGAAGTCCATCCAGGGCGGCATCGCCACCTTCGAGCGCCTCCCCGACGGCGCGGCCGTCGAGGCGCCTTTCGACCACCTCGTCCTGGCCCTGGGGGCCAAGCCCGAGAACGCCCTGGCCGAGAGCCTCAAGGGCGATTTCGGGAACGTCATCGTGGTCGGCGACGCCCTGAAACCGGGCCGGATCCGCCACGCCGTGGCCGACGGCTTCATGGCCGCCAGGGGCCTGTGACGATAGCCATCTTTCGCGCGAGGTAAAAATGACCGCAATCACCCCGGCCGGCGCCCCCCAAGGGCTTGACCCCGCCGTGAACGTCGGCCTGGGGCGCTGGGGTTACCTGATCGGGGGCATCGTCCTCCTCCTGGCCATGGGCCTGGTCTACGCCTGGTCCATCTTCGTGGCCCCGCTTGAGAGGGAGTTCGGCTGGACCCGCTCGGAGACCTCCCTGGCCTTCTCCATCTGCATGTCCATGTTCTGCGCCGGGGTGATCGCGACGGGGCTTCTCACCAAAAAGATCACGGCCAGGACGGTCATCTGGTTAAGCGCCCTCCTGGTGGGCGGCGGCTTCGTCGGCGCCTCCCGCCTCTCCACGCTCGGCCAGCTGTACTTTTTCTACGGCGGCCTCATCGGGCTGGGCGTGGGCATGGCCTACAACGGGGTTTTAAGCACCATCATGAGATGGTTCCCCGAGAGGCCGGGCCTCATCTCTGGCCTCCTGATGATGGGTTTCGGCCTGGGGGCCCTGATCCTCGGGACCGTGGGCACCTACCTGATAGACGGAATCGGCTGGCGGCTCACCTTCCGGAACCTCGGTTTCGTCTACCTCGCCGTGATCATCGTGAGCTCTTTTTTCATCAAACTCCCGGGGCCCTCGGTCGTCCTGCCCAGGCTGGCCGGGAAGGGCGGGGCCCCGCCGCCGGCCGACCGGGACTGGGCGACCTCAGAGATGGTCAGGCGGCCGACCTTCTGGCTGTTCTTCGCCTGGGCGGTGATCCTGGGCGCCTGCGGCCTCATAGTCATCTCCAACGCCGCCCCCATGGCCCGGAGCCTGGGGGCAGCCTCCATGGGCGGCCTCCTGACCGGCCTGATCGCGGTCTTCAACGGCCTCGGCCGGGTCCTGACCGGCCTCACCTACGACAGGATCGGCCGCCACGTGGCCATGCCCGCCCTGTGCCTGGGCTTCATCGCCGCCGGGGCCCTCCTTATCCTGGGCCTGCGGGCCCAAAGCGTGCCCCTGCTGTTCTGCGGGTGCCTTCTGACCGGGACGATGTACGGCGGCATGCCTACCTCCGCCTCCACGGTCATCCGCCTGTTTTACGGCCTGCGCCACTATTCGCTGAATTTTTCCCTAATCAACCTGAACGTCGTCTTCGCCTCCTTCCTCGGGCCTTACCTCTCGGGGGTCCTGCTCGACCGGACCGGCAGCTACCAGACGACGTTCCTGGCCATCATCGTTTTCGGGGCCTTGTCCCTGGGCCTTAATTTCATGATCAGGCGGCCGTAGGCGCCAAACCCCCCCGGCGCCCGGCCCCCCTAGCCCCCACTACCGCTGAGGAGTCAACCATGAGCGAACAACCGACCTCCCAACCCCAGGTCCCCGGCTACGCCTGGGTCATTCTTTTACTGGTGTACTTCGCCTCCATCGCCGCCCCGCTCAATCAGTTCAAGGTCCCGCCGGTCATGGGCCTGCTTATCGACAGCTATACCCTGACCCTGGCCGTGGCGGGCATGCTCATGGGCATTTTCGCCCTGATCGGGGCCATCCTGGCCTTGCCCTCCGGCTTCATCATGGGCCGCATCGGCGTCAAGAACGCCGGCCTCACGGCCCTCTTTTTCCTCATGGCCGGGAGCGCCCTGGGCGCCGTGGCCACCACCACGACGGTCCTCATGACCAGCCGCGTCCTTGAGGGCGTGGGCATGTGCCTCATCTCCATCGTGGCCCCGACGGCCCTGGCCCACTGGTTCCCGCCCAACAAGCACGGCCTGGCCATGGGCATCTGGGGGACCTGGGTGCCGCTGGGCAGCATCATTTCCTTCGCCATCTTCCCGTCCATAGCCGCCAAAAGCTCCTGGCCGGGCGTCGCCTGGGCCAGCTTCGGCTACACCGCCGTCCTCTTCGTCCTCTTCGCCATCCTCTTCCGCATGCCCAAGCCAGCGGACGGCTCCGGCCCCCCGGCCAAGCCGACCTTCCAGGCGGAGATGTCGAGCATGGTCAACGTGGTCAACAAAGGCGGCCCCTGGCTCCTGGCCTTCTCCTTCTGCGGCTACATGATGCTGACCATCTCGCTCATTTCCTTCCTGCCAACCTATTTCGGCACCGTCAGGGGCATGGCCCCCCAGCAGGCCGCCAACGCCTCACAGCTCTACCTCATCGCCAACATGCTGGGCATCTTCCTGGGCGGGGTCCTCTGCGACAAGTACGGCAGCCGCCGCGTCATCATGTACCCCTACATAATCGCGGCCATAATAATGATCTTCCTCTTCGCCCCGGGGAACCTCCTCTACGTCACCATGATCGCCGTGGCCTTCATCGGCCCCTTCGGCATCACCCCCTCCTTCGCCGCCGCCCCCCAGCTGGTGGCCCCCCAGGACGCCGGCCGCGCCATGGCCGTGCTGGCCCTGGGCCAAAACCTGGGCATGGCCGTGGGTCCCCCGATTTTCGGCCAGCTGGCCGAGACCTCCTGGTCCTACGCCGCCTACTTCACCGTCCCCGTGGTCCTAATCGCCGCCTTCCTGGCCTCGCGCCTCAAGATCCGCTGACCCGGCCCCACCCCCTTCCCCAAGCCCCCGCCCAGGCGGGGGCTTTTTTTGGCCCTTTCCCGCGACCGCCGGTTGTCGCCATCGACTCGCCGGGATGGCCCGGCCTTTCCCGGCCATGCCAACGGCCACGGGCTTTCCGCAAGGGCCGGCCCCCGGCCCCTTGACCGCTATCCCGACAGGT
>JAITKA010000017.1 GCA_031278635.1 Deltaproteobacteria bacterium
TTTTTTGACGGGTATTTCCGGGGGCTTGTCGGAGGGGTTTTTCCAGGCCAGGACCGGCTCGGGGGTTTTCTTGAAGCCCAGGCCGGGCTTGAGGAGGGGCGAGATGGTTAGGATCATGAGGCCGGCGCCCAGGAAAACGGTACCGCCTTTGGGGCCCAGCTCGTTACTGACGCCTTTGGTCAGGCCGAGGAACAGGTCCTCGTCGTTTAAGGGGTATTTGAAATCGCCGGTCAGCCTGACCTTGGAAGCCTTGGGCGACATGGGTATGAGGGAGATCCTTCGGGAAACGGGGAAGGGGGGCAGGACCGCCCAGCCGGGGCCGGAGAGGAGGAGCACGGTCCAGTAGCCGTCACGGAAGGTCACGATGGGCGGGGCCAGGGTCTGGCCCTTCTGGAGCCGGGATTGGCGGATGGGGGTGAGGTAGCGCTCCGAGTAGGGCAGGAGGAGGTTGGACAGGGTCATGTCCACGCGGCCGCCCAGGGCGCCCAGGACCTCGATGCGGCCAAAGTTGGCGTATTTGTTGAGCACGTATTGAAGGGCCAGCTCGAAGTCGGTTTCGTCCTTCTCCACGGCGAAGATGGCGACCTCCATCTCGGGGTTGTTTTTTTGGGCCCGTTTGAAGGTGGCCTTGGGCAGGGAATCGAGATCGCCGATCAGGACGTGTATGGGCCAGCCCAATTTCAGGCAATTGGTGGCCCCCCCGTCCACGGCCACGATCAGGGTGGACTGGTTCGGGTAGGGTGGGAGATCGACGGGGGGATTGAAATCCCCGTTAAGGAATATGTAAACCAGGTCGGGTGAATTCATGCGTGCCCTACCTTATTTTCGGCAGTGAATAAGGCGGTTTAAGTGTGGGGCCGGATGTAATCAAATGCGCTCGGAAGGGAATTCGCGATATGCATTTTTGGTGGATAACGCTTGTTAACTAAGCGATATAAGCTAAGAATTATTTTTCAAATTAGCGGGGGCTTAGAACGCCACTGTTAATATTTCGCTTAAGGGTTCGAATTAAAACCATTATTTTTTTACTTTAGCAGACGTGAAATGTCGCGGTCAAGCTCGGAAAGAAAAATTTGGGGCCCTTACGGCCCAATCGAACGGCGAAATAGTTGCATGATATCCGACTGTCCGTCGGTCAAACGGGCCGATGTGAAATTTCTCTAGAGATTTACATATGTTTTACAATTTAAAAACTAAAATTTTGCATGGGGATTTGTCATGTCTAGATATAAACAATAATTATGCTTATTTAGCAAGTAACAAGTAACTAACGGTTTGAAGAAAATTTGTAGTTTACAAATAAACGGTAAATTTATTTGTTTATCAAATTTAACGTGGCAAGGATGAGGCAATAATTTCTATAAAGTGAAATAATATTGTTCCATGATTGCTCGGGTTTTATTTTGGGTTGGCTAAAACGATTAGATTTTTTGCTTATGTAGGGATGGACCGGGTATTGGGGCACCTAAACCCTGTCCGTTCGGTTAAATGTCGCAACCGTACCGGCGAAAATTGGGCCCCGAAAAGTCAGGAGACTAACGAAGCCCGTTAGTCTAGGCCGCTTTTTTACGCCTCGCAAACGGTAAAGGTTTTCAAACGGGAGGGACCCGGCCCGGTCCCATGGGCCCGCCGGGGGGTCGCGAGAGGCGCGACGGCCCGGAAGGGCCTAGGGCTGGTCGCCGTCGGGAGGGGAGGCCCCGGCCCCGTTGGCCTGCGGGCTGGCGGATGGGGGCGGGCCGGGCGGGAGCGGTTCCGGGTGGTCCACGGGGGGCAAGGGCGTCAGGTAAGGCTTTTCGCCGACGAAGAGGAAGCCCCTGGCCTTGGGGGGGCATTTCGGCGGGACGTTCAGGCCGGCGATCTCGGCGGCCACGCAGGCCTGGCCCTGGAGCCAGGCGTCACGGCCAGTCACGAGGTACTCGAGGTTCCGGGGCTTGCGGTCGATGACGGACTGGGCCAGAAGGGTCCCGGGTTTGGGGGAGGTCTCGGCTATGACCGTTAGGTAAGCGTCCGTCGGCCTGCCGCGTTTTACGGCGAGGCCCAGCATGGGCCAGGCGGTGTCCCGGTCAAGGCCCCTGTCGGCCGGGAGGGCCAGGGCCGCCTCGACCATTTCCTCGGTGGCGGACTCGGAGGCCCCGGCCAGCCTGGTCAGGCGGTCACGGAGGGGGCCGGGGCCGACGGAGGCCAGGGCCTCGGCAAGGCGCCCTTGTTCCAGGAGGAAATAGGCCCGGTCCTGGGGCGAGAGGTTGGGCCCGGGGGCCCGGGGCTGGGCGAGGGGGCGGGGGGCGTCGCCCTGGCCGGCCGCTTCGCGGTTGATGAGCGGGGCAAGGCCCGGGACCCAGAAGTTAAATTCCTCGGCCAGGGAGGAGGGCGGGAGGCCGTGGAGGTGGCGCAGGCGGGCCAGGATCTCGAGCTCCGGGAGAAGGGTCGTGGGGTCATGCTCGAAGGCCTGGTCCAGGTACCACAGGGCCCCGTCCAGATCGTCCCTGGCGAAGAGCTGCCAGCCGGCGGCGCGGTTGAGCCAGGGCTGGTTGGGCCAGAGTTTCAGGAGCTCCCCCAGGCGCGTGGACCTTTCCACGGGCGAGAGGCAGAGGCTGGCCAGGTAGGCCAGGTCGGGGTCGTCGGGGTTGGTGGTCTGGGATTCAAGCTCTAGGCATAGGCCGACCAGGTTTTTCGGGCCCAGGATTTTCAGGAGGTAGCCAAGGGTCCAGGGATCCCTTGGGAAGTCCCCGACCCTGGCCAGGAGGATGCCCGCGGCCTTGGGGCTGTTGTTGGCCAAGAGGTCGAGCCACAGGGGGGCCCAGAGGCTGCCGGGGCGGTTCCAGCGGGCCTGGGCCTCTATGACCGGGACGCGGTCGGCGGGGTCCAGGAGATCGAGCATCCTGGCCGGGTGGACCCCGGAGAGGGCCGAGAGGACCAGTTTCGAGTTATCCTCGGCGCTGACCTTGGCCGACTTGGGGGGATCGGTCAGGACGAACTCGGCCTCGGTGAGGAGGAGCCTCGGGGCCCCGAGGCGTTTTTCCGGGGGCGGGCCGTCGGGTTTCTCGAGGGAATAGATGGCCTCCCACTCGAAGAGGGGGCTGGACCCGGCCACGTTGTAGACCAGGCCCTCGCCGCTTTCCTGCTCGGGGATGTCCTCGAGGAACTCGATGAAGCTCTCGTCGGAGTTGGCCGTGATGGTGAATTCGCCCCTGGGCCGGTTTATGGGGAGGGCGGCCCCGGAGGGGACGGGGTGTTTTATGTCCCCCACCATGACCGTCACCTGGGCGCTGAGGCCGTTGTAGACGTATATGACCCCTGGCTTTCCCATCTGGTTTTTGTCCAGCCAGACGATCATGATTATGGCCACCAGGAAAAGGGAGAAGAGAACGAACCAGCGCCTGAACCTCATCGTGAAGCGCAGGGGGCCCCTGACCGCGGCCTTGGCCTCCAGGCGGGCCTTGTGGGCCAGGGGGGGCGGGTCGGGTACCGAGACCGCCGCCGGGGCCTGAATCGGGGCCTCGTCCAGGCCCCGCCAGGAGAAGACCGTTTCCTCGGCCTCAAGGAGCCTCGAAAGGAAGAACAGCCTCAGGCGCTCCAGGGTCCCGGCGAGGCTCAGGGTCTCCCTGGCCAAGTCCCGGCGGCCCTTGGGGCGCTTGTCGGGGAATTTCCCGAGCTCGGCGAGGAGGAGGGCCTCCGCGGCCCCGGCCTCGGCCGGTTCCGGCCCGGCGTCCCTGGAAAGGCTAAGCCCTTCCGCCTGGCCCGGCCCGGGGGCGGCTTGCTCCCTGGCCGAGGCTATTTTCCGGGCGAGGCCGGCCAGGGGGACGCCCAGGTTGGTGGCGAAATCCCGGAGGTAGCCAAGGGTCGAATCGACCTCGGCCCTGACCAGGTTTGGGTCCAGCTTTATCTCTTTGTTGGACCAGGCGACGGCGGTGGAGAGGCCGACCTTGAGCCGCTCGACGTAATTCAGGGCCCTGGAGAGGGAGGTGAGGAGATCGGGCCATTCGCCCCCCAGGGTCTCGGCCAGCCCGTGGTGGGCCTCCCTGGTCCTGCGGTTATGGAGGAAAAGGCGGCGCTCGATTTTTAGGATCTCGGCCTCGAGGCGGGCCTTCCGGGGGAGGTCCCATTCGGTCTCGGGCTCGGCCAGGATGTCCCGGAGCTCGGTCATCATGTCCTGGCGATCGTTCAGGGCGTAGCCCAGTTCCTTGGGGTAGAGGTGGTCGAGGTCGGCCAGCGAGCCTTTGGTGGTGGCGGCCAGGCCCTGGGGGGGGATGGTGACCGTGCCCAGGGCGCGGTAGAGGCCCTGGTAGCGGGGCGAGTCGAGGGTCTCGGAGACCCCGGCCCCGAAAAGAGCGTCCCAGGTGGGCCCGAATTTCTCGGGCGCGGCGCGGGAGCCGTCGGGCCGGGCGTCTGCCGGGGTATGGTTATCGTCGCTGGGCGTCATGCGGCGTCCGGGGCCTTAGGCGGCGGGCTCGGTGACCGGGCCTGCCGAAAGGAGTTTAAGTAGCGTCCTCACGCCGAAGCCCGTGGCCCCCTCGGGGCAGCTGGGCCTGGCGGCGGGATTCCTGGCCGGGCCGACGATGTCCAGGTGGGCCCAGGGTAGGCCCGGGGCCACGAAACGCCTCAGGAAAAGGGCGGCGATGATGGCCCCGCCCAGCCTTCCGGCGGATTCCCTGAGATCGGCCAGCTCGGTGTCGAGCTTCTCGCCATATGGCTCGTGGAGGGGCATGTGCCACACGTCCTCGGCGGCGAGCCGGGCGGCTTGGGAGACCGCCTCGGTCAGGGCGGGGTCGGAACAAAAGAGGCCGGCCACGGAGTCACCCAGGGCCACGGCGCAGGCCCCGGTGAGGGTGGCCAGATCGATGATCCTGGAGGGATTATGCCTCTGGGCCAGGGCCAAAGCGTCGGCCAAAACGACCCGGCCCTCGGCGTCTGTGTTCATGATCTCGACCGTCTGGCCGGAGAGGGTCGTGACCACGTCCCCGGGCCTCACGGCCGTCCCGCTCGGGAGATTCTCGGCCAGCGGCAGGACGGCCACGAGCCAGACCGGGAGCCTCAGCTCCGCCGCGGCCAGGACCGTGGAGAGGGCCGCGGCGGCCCCGGCCATGTCGGTTTTCATCAGGGCCATGTTCTCGGGCGGCTTAAGGCACAGCCCGCCGCTATCGAAGGTGATGCCCTTCCCGACCAAAGCCGTGGGGCCAACGTCCCCCCCGGCCCCTGGGCCCCGGTATTCCAAGACGACCATCCTCGGGGGGTGGGAACTCCCCGAGCCCACGGCCAGGACGCCCCCGGCCCCTTCCTCGGCCAGTCTCTTCTCGTCCCAGACGGAGGCGGAGACGCCATGGTCCCCGGCCAGCTCCAGGGCCAGCCCGGCGAACAGCTCCGGGTACAGTAGGTTGGCGGGCCTGTCGGTCAAGGCCCTGGCCCTGAGCTGGGCCTTGGCCACCGCCCTGGCCCAGGCGATGGTCCCAATGGCCTGGCCGGGCCCGGGATCCTCGCCGTCATCGAGAAAGGTGACTTCCCTAAGGGACTGCGGCTTATCCTCGGCCTTGCTTTTGTAGGCCGGCCTCTGGTCCATGGCCAGGCTCACGCCCATGGTCAGCCACTCGATTACCTCCAACTTCCCCAAACCCATATCCGGCAAGACGAAGGTCGCCGCTTCCACGCCCAGCCCCGAAAGCTTTTTCGTGGCCTTGGCCGTCGATTCCAACAACCCCGCCCTCGTTAACTGGCCCAGGCCGACCAACAGGAGCCACCCGCCCCCGGCCCCCTGGAGGGGAAAAACCTCGGGCTTGCCAACCTTGAAGGCCCCGGCCTTGACCAGCGGCAGGAAGGCCGGGCGAAAGGCCGCCAGCTTTTGGTCCCCGTCGCTTTTCCCGGGGTCGGCGGTGATGAAAATAACCGTGGCCGGCTGAACGATTCCGTCGATTGGGCCAGTCTTGTACTCAATGTTCATGTAAGCGTCCTTGAGTTGCTTGCGGTAAAAATATATCCAGTGATAATAACCAGTTGTCAGGGTTTAAAGAAGTTAAAATAAAATATAGTTAAAAATGATATTTTAGTGTCATTAAATTTTTTTATTTATAGGAAAAAATTTTATTGTAAAAATTTGCGTTAAAATAAATTTAATAAAAAAATATGCGTTAAAAATAATAAGAAAGATTGCTTTTAAATTTTTTAGTTAGTGATATTGTTATGTTTTATTGGGCGATAATTACTATAATTTAATTTTGATAAATGTTAAAGCGAATTAGTGAAATAATAATTTTAATGACTTCGTTCACGGGTCATATTCTATGAAGGTACCCGGAAAATCGGCGACAGGCGACAGCCGGTAAGCCGGCCCGCCAAGTCGCCCGCTTGGTCGCCCGGCAAATTGCCCGCTTGGTCGCCCGTTTGGCCGCGGGCTCTCGCTGCCGGGACCCTTTGGTTACGATAAGCGAATTCGGAAAAGATTTAAATTTTTATACTACAATCGTGAAAAATTATCCATAATAAAATTTTTATATGCGATAATTTTAGCCCTAATATCTCACTATCACCGTTAACGATTCCAAATATCTCTACGCTCCCCAGATTTCGCCCCTTGGCCAGCCGGGGTTTTTTTGGGGCCAAAGGGAACCAGTCACAGTTAACCGGCCAAGGCTTTGGGTTTCAGGCCAACGGGGGTTCCTGGGCTAGCCAAGGAACGACGGGCTTTCCTTAAAGGCCCTAAAGTGTCTGGTCAGGAGTTGGCCGGGGGTAAAAAAGTGCTTTTGGGTGCCCTCGGCCTCCACGCAAAAGGAAGCCACGGTGGAGCCCAGGCGGCAGGAGGAGAGGATGTCCTCGCCGTGGGCCAGGGCGGCCAGGACGCCGGCCCGGTAGGCGTCGCCGGCCCCGGTGGGGTTACCCAGCTCGGCTGTCGGGACGGCCATGACGTGCTGGGCACCCCTGGGGGTGGAAAGCCTGCTGCCCTTGGCCCCCAGGGTGGTCAGGACGGCGGTGGTGTAGCGGAAAAGGTCCTCCGGGGGAAGGCCGGTTTTCTGGAGAAAAAGGTCAAGCTCGTACTCGTTGGTCATGAGGAGCAGGGAGCCGTCGAGCATGTCCAGAAGCTGTTTGCCGCTGAAGACGGGTATTTGCTGGCCCGGGTCGAAGATGAACCTTATGCCCAGATCCCGGTAGCGGGCGGCCAGGCGCTCCATGTCGGAAAACCCGCCAGGGGAGATGATGGCCAGGTGGTCGGAGGGGTTGCCCGGAAGGGATGCGGGATCGAAGGGCGTCTCCACGACCATGGCCCCGGGGTTAAAGAATGTGAGCTGGTTCCCGGCCTTGTCGGTGGCGATGTAGACACCCGCCGTGGCCTCGCCCGGGACGAGGTAGGCGTGTTCGGCGCTCAGGCCCCAGGACTCGAGGCGGCTCACGTAGTCGCGGCCGTCGGGGTCGTCCCCGACCGAGGTGACCACCAGGGGTTTCTGGGCCATGAGCTGGAGGTTATAGGAGATGTTGCCGGCCGTCCCCCCGTGGACCCGCTCGACTTTCTCCACCATGAAGCAAACGTTTAGTTTGTTGATCATGTCGGCGATGATCAAATCGCTGAAAAGGCCCGGGTAAAGGGCCAGCCTATCGAAGGCCAGGGAACCTGAGCAGATAATGGTCATTTATTTTGCCTTACCCGCCTCGGCGGGCCGTGTTTTGGTTAGCGATGGGCGTTTAGGGCCCACCCGGGCCGGGGGCCCGTGGTGGGTTGGCTCGCCTTGGCGCCCGGAAAGTAAAAAAAATAGCCGCGGCGCCTAGGCCTTCATAGGTCGATGAGGCTCTTTGAGTGCACGGTCTGGTGCTTGGGCCTCAGCTGGGCCGTCAGGGCGGACTTCAGGGTGGTGAAGGCCCTGGTGAAGGTCTCGGCCTGGGGCGGGTGAAGGACCAGGGAGTCGCTGGAGGTGACGCCGCAAGCCTCGACGAGGGTGTTGCCCAGGTCCATGTATTTGTCGGCCTCGACCATCATGTGGCCCAGTTCGCGCCATTGGTGGCGCATCTCGCCCCAGCCGGTCCGAAAGACCAGGTCCGCGGTCCGGAGCTTTATCTCCCCGGGGTCCTCAAGGTTAAAGGCTATTAAAACCGGCCCCTTGGCCCCGACCTGGAAGATGGTGTCCGCGTCGAGGTTGTTGAACTCAAGGGGCGGGAAGCATTGGTCCAGGACTTCCAGGTATTGGAGCACCGTCTCGGTGGTGACGCCAAAGGAGTCGGTGACGGTCAGTTCCAGATCCGGGGAGTAGAGCTCGTTCCGGACAAGCCAGGCGGCGGCCTTGGCCACCCGGTCGGACTCGAATATCACGTCGCCGCTGTCGGGGTCAAGGCCCGCCAGGGGCACGGCCTCGAGGGCCTGGCCGTGGCCGAGTTTTAGGTTGTAGACGGCCCATTGGCCGGTCATCACGTCTTGCTGGAAGACCACCCGCTTGGAGATGCTGTTTCGGTGGAGATCCGAGGGCAGGAGATCCACCGTGGCTTCCATGCCCCTCTGCCGTCCCAGGATCCTGGCGGCGAAGGGGGCCAGCTGCTCGTCCTGGGCGTTGACCTGGCCGGGGAAACGGGTGATCAGGTGGCTGGAGATGCGCATGTAAACGCCCAAAAGCATCATGAGGATGTCGTTGCCGAGCCTTAGGCGCTCCCGTTCGGTCCATTGGTCGTAGGCGGCCAGGTGACCCAGGCGATCGGGGGGCCAGGCCCAGTCGTCGATCCATTTGGTCAGGACCCTGAGCTTGGAGGGGCTGACGACGGTCCTCTGGATTTGGTCGCCCTCGCGGCCGGTAAGGCCCAGGACCTTTAGGACAGCCGCCGCCCTGACCAGCTCGGTGTGCTCGGGGCTCAGGTGGGTGGCGCAAAAGGAGGCCACCCTGTCGATGGTGATGATGTACGGGTCGACGGCGAAATGGGGCATTGGGTTATTTATTATCTCGTTTTTCACCAAATCGCAGAGAAGGGGGCTCTGAAAATCCGTTTCCACGGCCTCAAGGATGGGGACCAGCTTCAACACGCCCTTGAACGGATCCGTTTCGGCCTTATAGGCCAGCCACATCGCCGAGGCCAGGTATTCCTGGGGCTGGGCCTTGGTCGGAAAGCCAAGATCCACGTAGTCAGGGGGGACCTCCGTCCAGTCCAGGGGGGCCATGATCTTGGCCGCCTCGTTGTATTCCCGCTGGGATCTCTCCTCGGGCCAGACGCACCATAAAGGAAAACGCCCGGCCACGAACAAGATGGTCCGGTAAAGCTCTTCCATGAGGAGGTGGGGGGCCACCTCGCCCTCGGCCTCCTCCCCCCAGGTATGCTCGATCCGCCCCCTGACCAGCTCGGCCAGGTTGACCAGGTAAAAATTGGCCTCGGTGTTGTGTTCCTCGATGGCCCAGCGGGATATGGCCAGAAGCTTTTCCTTAAAGAGAGCCAAAGATTGGCCGTTAAGGCGATCTTGCCGGTAACAGACCCAATAATCGAGATCGGAGCGGACGGTATGCCCGACCGAGCCCGAGGAGCCGATCAACACCAGGCACTCGACCACCGGGGCGCACCCGGGCTCGTTAAACGGCCCCATGGGAACGTTCTGGGCCTGCATCTCCCAGTTGGAGTAGGCCACGACACCATGGGGGGTGCCGGGAGAGTCGAGATAGCCGGGTAGGTCGGGATGGTTGTAGTGGAGCAGGGTCGGGGCCAGATCGAAGACCTTCAGAAAGCCGGGCGTGGCCAGGGAGCGCAACTCCCGATACCGCGCCTGGTTATTTCTTTCTTGGGCTTCCAGAAGCGAGTCCATGCACTTCTGAAGGTCGTCCTTATATTCGGTATTGGCCTCGGGCATTGGCATTGACGTGGATGGCGGGCCAGCGTGACCGGCCCGTCGGAGGGTTGGTTATCGGGACAAGGGATTTATGGCCACCCGGCCTCGCTTCCAAAACTAACCGGGAACGGGCCGCCGATTCCCTGGGTTTTGGATCTAACATGGCCAAACGAAAACCGGGCGAAATAACCAAGGGGAGTGGACCGGGAGGGGCCTCGGGCCCAATCGGGCCATGGCCTACGATCAATACTGTAGTTTAAGGGCCAAAAGCCGAAAAATCAAGCTGTTTATGGCCTGCCGCCCCTCCCTCCCGCCCGCCGCCCGGACCTCGGTTTGCCCCAAGGATACGACAGAGGATCCAGAGCTCTGACCTAAAACCAACCATGTGCCAAGGCCTGGGCATTAACTTCCAAGGCGAAAAAAGCCCCCAACAGCCACCAATCGCCTAAACGGATATTTTATGGCCAATTAAGCTCGAAATGACCACCAATGGATCGGTAACGGTCCAAAAGGGCTGGTTGCCAGGTACTGGGTCCATAATCCCAGGCCCACGCCGAGGGGCTAAAGATTGTGAAGGCGTGAAAGGTGCTGTTTTCGAATAGTTCGTCTAGGTGATGGGTTATAATTGATACAAATATCTTCATATTTAGTCAATTT